>JAQVHV010000010.1:0-12413 GCA_028696055.1 Sulfurovum sp. | reverse complement strand
ATCAGAATTCACGGAAGAATGATTGATATCGTTTCAGCGACTTCAGAGACTGTAGATTCACTAATGAAATTGGATCTTGCACCTGAAATCGAAGTTGAAATCAGATCAATGGACAAGTAAGAGGAGCAAAGCATGGAATTTATAATTGAAAAAATTGGTATGAGCAGAACTGTTGATGTACCAAGTGTTCCTGTAACACTTCTTAAAGTTGTTGAAGCAAAAGTCTGTGAAGTAAGAGAAGACGGAAAAGCACTTGTAGCGTATAACTCAAGCAAAAAGCTTAACAAAAGCATCGAAGGTCAGCAGGCCAAGTACGGTGTGAGTAAAGAGTTTAACAAATTCATGACGATCTCTGTAGCAGAAGGTACAGAAGCAGGCGAGCTTAACCCGGCAGCACTTGCTGAAGCAGCAGTAGTAAAAACGTCACTCAATACTAAGGGACGTGGTTTCCAGGGTGCTGTGAAGCGTCACGGATTTGCTGGCGGACCAGCATCACACGGACACAGATTCGGTAGAAGAGTCGGTTCGATCGGTATGTGTGAATGGCCAGGTCGTGTACAACCGGGACAAAAGATGCCAGGTCAGTACGGAAACACAAAAACAACAGTAAAGAACGAAGTGATCTCATTTGATGCAGAGAACGGAATTCTAGTATTAAAAGGTTCAATCCCAGGAGCTAACGGTTCACGTGGATTGGTAAGGATTGTGAAATAATGAGTACGACAGTAATTAAAACAAGTGATTTACCACAGGCGTTTTTGGAAGTGCACCCGCACAACCTATACCTTTACTGTAAAGCATATGCTTCTGGTCTAAGAGCAAATACAGCTTCTGTCAAGAATAGATCAGAAGTAAGCGGTGGCGGAAGAAAACCATTTGCACAAAAAGGTGGCGGTAGAGCACGACAAGGTTCTATCAGAGCTCCTCACTTCAGAGGTGGTGGCGTTGTATTTGGTCCAAATACAAACAGAAACTATGACCAAAAAGTGAACAAAAAACAAAAAAGACTTGCTTTGATGCATGCAGTTGCTGAAATGGCTGCAAACGAAAAGCTTTTTGTGATTGATTCTGTAAATATCGAATCTGGTAAGACCAAAGATGCAGTGGCATTTGTAAACGGTCTTGGACAGAGAGATGTACTGGTAGTAAAAGAGATGATCGATGACAAGACTTTCTTGGCATTCAGAAATCTACAAAACGCTTACCTGATCGAAGCAAATGAGCTTAATGCTTACCTTGCGGCAGCATACCACTCAATGGTAATCGAAAAAGCCGTATTTGATAAATTGACAAAAGAGGCTTAAGATGGCAGATATTACAGATATTAAAGCAATCATGTATACAGAGAAGACTTTGGGTCTTCAAGAAGACGGTGTCATCGTAGTACAGACAAGTCCTAGAATGACTAAAAACGGTCTTAAAGAAGTATTTAGAGAGTTCTTCGGGATCAACCCACTTAGAGTTAACTCTATGAGAGTAAACGGAAAAGTGAAGAGATTTAGAGGTGTCGAAGGAAAAAGAGCAGATCTTAAAAAGTTCTATGTGAAGCTTCCTGAAGATGCAAAAATCGAAAGCCTAGCGGTATAAGGAGTAGAAGATGGCAATGAAATCATACAGACCAATAACTCCGGCTAGAAGATGGATGACAAACCTTGACAGCAGTGATATTACAGCAAAAGCAAGCGTAAGAAGTCTACTCAAGAAACTTCCGGCAAGTGCAGGTAGAAACTCATACGGTAGAATCACCTCAAGACATAAAGAAGCTGGTGCGAAAAAACTTTACAGAATCATCGATTTCAAAAGAAACAAATTCGGTGTAGAAGGTACAGTGTCAACAGTTGAGTACGATCCGTACAGAAACTGTAGAATCTGTCTTGTAAAGTATGTTGACGGTGACAGAAGATACATCCTTCAGCCAAAAGGTTTGATGGTCGGTGACAAAGTAATGGCAGCGGAATCCGGACTTGACATCAAGACTGGTAACGCGATGAAACTGAAGTCTATCCCTGTGGGTACCATCGTACACAACATCGAGATCAACCCGGGTCAGGGTGGTGCAATGGCAAGAAGTGCCGGTACATATGCGCAGATCATGGGTAGAGACGGCAAATATGTTTCTCTAAGACTTCCTTCCGGAGAGATGAGATATGTACTTGGTGAGTGTATGGCAACAGTCGGTACGATCGGTAACGAAGAGATCGCTAACGAAGTAGTTGGTAAAGCCGGTAGAAACAGACACAGAGGTATCAGACCGCAAACCAGAGGTTCTGCAATGAACCCGGTAGATCACCCGCACGGTGGTGGTGAAGGTAAAACAGGTTCTGGTCGTCACCCGGTATCTCCTTGGGGTATGCCAACGAAGGGTTACAAGACTCGTAAGAAAAAAGCTAGTGATAAACTTATCATCAGCAAGAGAAAGAAATAAGGGGCTAAGAGATGGCAAGATCGACAAAAAAAGGTCCATTTATCGATGGTCACCTAATGAAAAAAGTGCTTAAAGCAAAAGAAGAAGGGTCAAACAAACCAATCAAAACTTGGTCAAGAAGATCAGTGATCTTCCCTGAGTTCATCGGTTTGACGATCAATGTACACAACGGTAGACAATTCGTACCGGTATTTGTGACTGAAAACCATGTTGGTTATAAACTAGGTGAATTTGCACCGACTAGAACATTCAAGGGCCACAAAGGTTCTGTACAGAAGAAGGTAGGTTAAGATGAGTAAAGCATTATTAAAATTCGTAAGAGTTTCACCTACAAAAGCAAGACTTATTGCCAGAGAAGTACAGGGAATGAATGCAGAACTGGCTCTTGCAGCATTGGATTTTATGCCTAACAAAGCAGCAGGAATCATCTCCAAAGTAATTGCTTCAGCGGTTGCAAACGGTGACTATGAGCCAGAAGAGGTTGTGATCACTTCTTGTAGAGTAGATAAAGCAGCTGTGATGAAAAGATGGAGACCTAGAGCAAGAGGTACTGCAACAAGAATCATCAAGCCAACATCACACATTCTTGTAGAAGTTGGTCCAGCAACGGAAAGGAAGCATAAGATGGGTCAAAAAGTTAATCCTATAGGTCTTAGACTCGGAATCAACAGAAACTGGGAGTCAAGATGGTTCCCGGCAAAAGGAAGAGCAACTGATTTCATCGCTGAAGATTACAAGATCAGAAAATTCCTTAAAAAAGAGCTTTTTTATGCTGGTGTTTCTAACATCATCATCGAAAGAACAGCGAAGAAGCTGAGAGTAAACATCATTACTGCACGTCCTGGTATCATTATCGGTAAAAAAGGTGCGGATATCGAGAAGCTCAAAGTTACGCTTACAAACATGCTGAATAAAGATGTTGCATTGAACATCAAAGAAGAGAAACGTCCACAAGCTTCAGCACAGCTTGCTGCTGAAAACGTAGCAACTCAGCTTGAAAGACGTGTTGCATTCAGACGTGCAATGAAAAAAGTGATCCAGGGTGCACTCAAATCAGGTGCAAAAGGGATCAAGATCTCTGTATCAGGTAGACTTGGTGGTGCTGAGATGGCAAGAACTGAGTGGTACCTGGAAGGTAGAGTGCCTCTGCATACACTAAGAGCGAAGATCGATTACGGTTTTGCTGAAGCACATACTACTTACGGAATCATCGGTATCAAAGTTTGGATCTTCAAAGGCGAAGTACTTCAAAAAGGTATCCAGGCTGAACCGGCAGAAGAGAAAAAAGGTGGTAAAAGACCATCCAGAAACTCAAACAATAGAAACAGAGGTGAATAACTATGTTGATGCCTAAAAGAACCAAATGGAGAAAACAGATGAAAGGCCGCAACCGCGGTAAATCTTTCAGAGGTAACAAGATCGAGTTCGGTGACATCGCAATCAAAGCAGTAGAGGCTGGCAGAATCAACTCCAGACAGATCGAAGCTGCGCGTATTACAATGACAAGACACATTAAGAGAAGTGGTAAAACCTGGATCAGAGTTTTCCCTGACAAGCCTTTGACAAAAAGACCACTTGAAGTGAGAATGGGTAAAGGTAAAGGTCCAGTTGAAGAATGGGTAATGAACATCAGACCTGGTAGAGTTATCTTCGAGATGGCCGGTGTTGAAGAGACTCTTGCAAGAGAAGCATTGATGCTTGCAATTCACAAGTTGCCATTCAAGTGTAAAATTGTCGCTTTAAAGGATACAAATGAACTATATTGATTTGAAAGAAAAAAGCGAAGCAGAGCTTTTGGAAATGCTGAAAGAGAAGAAGCTTGAGCTTTTTACTCTTAAAGCAAAGCAAAGAACAATGCAGCTTACTAACACATGTGAGTTGAGAGTAGCGAAGAAAGATATCGCAAGAATCCAGACAGCATTGACTGCTGCTAGAGCGAAGTAAGGATCTGATATGCCAAAAAGACAAATAACAGGTACTGTGATCAAAAAGGCTGGAGACAAGACTGCCACTCTACTCGTAGAGAGAAAGGTTCTTCACCCAAGATATCACAAGACAGTAAAAAGATTTAAAAAATATCTTATTCATGATGAAAGAAACGAGATCAATGTTGGAGATACGGTAACTGCAATCGAGTGCAGACCGCTATCTAAAACAAAGTCATTCAGACTTCTTGAAATTGTGAAGAGAAGGGAAGTAGTATGATCCAAAGTTTTACAAGATTGAATGTAGCGGACAACAGTGGCGCTAAAGAGATTATGTGTATTAAGGTACTTGGCGGATCAAAAAGAAGATATGCATCTGTAGGTGATGTTATCGTTGCTTCTGTAAAGAAGGCACTTCCGACAGGTAAGGTTAAAAAAGGTAAAGTTGTTAAAGCCGTGATCGTGAGAACACACAAAGAGATCCAGAGAGAAAACGGATCACTGATCAGATTTGACGACAATGCAGCAGTGATCATTGACGATAAGAGCAACCCGATCGGTACTCGTATCTTCGGACCTGTAGCAAGAGAAACTAGATATGCAGGATTTATGAAGATCGTATCACTAGCACCGGAGGTATGGTAATGGCAACTAAATTGAAGATCAAAAAAGGTGACCAGGTAATGGTAATCGCTGGTGATGACAAAGGTAAAACAGGAGAAGTTCTCCGCGTAATGCCAAAAAAAGAAGCAGTGATCGTTGCTGGTTGCAAAATGGCTAAGAAAGCTGTAAAGCCTAGTGAACAGAACAAAGAGGGTGGATTTGAAACAAAAGAGACGCCAATCCATATCTCAAACGTAAAAAAAGTAGAGGCATAATCTTATGAGTAGAATGAAGCAAAAGTACAATGACATCGTACCTGCACTACGCGAAGAGTGTGGGATCAAAAATGCGATGCAGACTCCGAAGCTTGAGAAGATCGTAATCTCTGTCGGTGCGGGTGAAGAGGGGAAAGACTCTAAACTCATCGAAAACATGAGAGAGACGATCTCACTGATCGCTGGTCAAAAAGCGGTTATCGTGAATGCAAAAAAATCAGTTGCTGGTTTTAAGGCAAGAGAGGGTTCCCCATCTGGTATCAGAGTAACTCTAAGAGGCGAGAATATGTACAACTTCTTTGATAAGTTGGTATCCATCGCACTTCCAAGAGTTAAAGACTTCAGAGGTACACCAAGAAAAGGTTTTGATGGTAGAGGTAACTACAACTTCGGTCTTCAAGAGCAGTTGATGTTCCCGGAAGTTTTGTTTGACAACATCATTAAAACACACGGTATGAATATCACTATCGTTACAACCACTGAAGATGATAAAGAAGCATTCACGCTTTTAGAAAAGCTTGGTATGCCTTTCGCTAAAGGGAGAAACTAATGGCTAAGAAATCTATGATTGCAAAACAGAAGAGAAAAGCAAAGTTCTCAACACAGGCGTACACAAGATGTAATATTTGTGGCAGACCTCACTCAGTATACCAGGATTTTGGTATCTGCCGTGTGTGTTTAAGAAAAATGGGTAATGAGGGTTTAATCCCTGGTCTACGTAAAGCAAGCTGGTAAGGAGTAGTAGAAATGATGACAGATATAATGGCAGATTCTCTGACTCGTATCAGAAATGCCGCACAAAGAAGACTGGATGTAACAACCCTTCTTCACTCAAAAATGGTGGAAGCAACAATAACGATCTTGGTTGAAAAAGGATACCTTGAGAGCTATACAGTAAAAGAAGATGGTAACAAAAAGACAATTGATGTTGTATTGAAATACGGCGACAATGAAAAAAGCGTTATCAACGAAATCAAAAAGATCTCTAAACCTGGACGTCGTATCCACAGAGGTAAAGATGAGATCAAAACATTCAAAAACGGTTACGGGACTTTGGTAGTATCAACTAGCCAGGGTGTACTTGCGAACGATGAAGCGTACAAGCGTGGTATCGGCGGCGAAGTAATCTGTAGTATTTGGTAAGGAGTAGAGATGTCAAGAGTAGGAAAAAAACCAGTAACGGTTCCAAGCGGTATCAATGTGGCGCTTGACGGTACTTGTGTCGTAGCGAAAAAAGGCAATCTTGAAAAGAGACTTGAGACTTACGGAAGAGTGAATGTAACGATTGATGGTGCTGATGTAGTATTTGAAAGAGTTGGCGAAGATAAACAATCTTCGGCTTACTGGGGTACTTACAGATCACTCTTTAACAACATCGTCGTCGGACTTGATCAGGGGTATACAAAGCAGCTTGAGATCAACGGTGTTGGTTACAGAGCTTCTGTTGCAGGCAAAGTATTGAACCTTCAACTAGGATACTCTCACCCGATCGATTTTACGATTCCTGAAGGTCTTGAGATCACTGTAGAGAAGAACATCATTACAGTGAAAGGTACAGACAAACAAGCAGTTGGACAAGCCGCTGCTGAGATCAGAGAGTTCAGACCACCAGAACCATACAAAGGTAAGGGTGTGAAGTATACTGATGAGACGATCATCAGAAAAGCTGGTAAGTCGGCTAAGAAGTAAGGAGCGGTAGATGTTAAAAAGTATCCAAAAAAGAAAAAATAAACTACGTGCTCAAAGAAAAGCAAGAGTAAGAGGTAAGATCTTCGGTACAGCCGAGCTTCCAAGACTTACTGTCTTTAAGTCAAACAAGCACTTCTATGCACAGGCTATCGATGATAATGCCGGTGCTACATTGGCAGCTGCCGATGGTAAAAAAATGGGACTTAAAGCAAACCAGGAAGATGTAAAACAGGTAGCAGCTGAAATGGCGAAAGCACTTGCAGCGAAAAATATCGATGCAGTTGTTTTTGATAGAAATGGTTACCTCTACCACGGTGTTGTTGCGTCATTCGCTGATGCACTCAGAGAAGCCGGAATTAAGTTTTAAGGATAAGCGATGCAACAAGAAACTGTAGAAAAAGAATTTGAAGAAGTAATCGTTAACATCGGACGTGTTGTTAAGGTTGTCAAGGGTGGTAGAAGATTCAGATTTACCGCTCTTGTAGTGGTCGGCGACAAAAACGGTACAGTAGGATACGGATTCGGTAAAGCGAAAGAAGTTCCTGATGCGATCAAAAAAGCTGTCGATGACGCACACAAAAACCTTGTAAAAGTCAACATCAAGGGAACAACGATTGCACACGATATCGAACACAAGTTCAATGCAAGTAGAATCTTGCTTAAGCCAGCGAGCGAAGGTACAGGTGTAATCGCCGGTGGTGCAGCCAGACCGGTACTTGAACTTGCAGGATATAAAGATATCTTGACGAAATCGATCGGGTCTAACAACCCTAACAACTTGGTAAGAGCGACTGTAGAAGCACTTACTAGAATCAAAGCGTAAGGGGTAAAGTATGGGTCTACATAATTTACAACCGGCACCAGGTTCTACACGTAACAGAAAAAGAATCGGACGTGGTCAGGGTTCTGGTACAGGTAAAACAGCAGGTAAAGGTAACAAAGGTCAAAAAGCAAGATCTGGTTACAATGAGAAGAGAAACTTCGAGGGTGGACAACAGCCGCTTGCAAGAAGACTTCCAAAAGTAGGATTTACTTCAAGAGTGGTAAAACCGCATGTGATCAACGTAGTGAAAAATACGAAAATTGCAGAACTTGAAGAGATCACGATTGAAAGTATCAAGTCAGTATACAGACTTCCAAAGTCGGCAAGCAGAGTAAAACTGATCGGTACCGGTGCGAAAGATCTCGCAGCTAAGATCAAAGATGACGCTGTAACAACAAGCGGAAAATAATCATGGGTAACGCTTTAACTCAAAAAATCCTGATTACGTTGGGATTTCTTTTTGCGTACAGAGTTTTAGCCTATGTTCCTACACCTGGGGTTGACCTTGGCGTGATCAAAGAGTTCTTTGACGCCAATGCCGACACCGGTTTTGGAATGTTAAGTATGTTCTCCGGTGGTGCGGTTGAACGTTTAAGTATTATCTCTCTGGGTATCATGCCCTATATCACCGCTTCTATCGTAATGGAACTTCTCGCAGCTACTTTCCCGGCACTTGGACAGATGAAAAAAGAGCGTGACGGTATGCAAAAGTATATGCAGATCATCCGTTATTTCACTATCTTTATTACTGTTGTTCAGGCGATCGGCGTATCTATGGGGCTTCAAAGCATGACCGGCCGTTCAGGTCAGAGTGCGATTATGATCGATCCGATGATGTTTACGGTATTGACAACATTCTCTATGCTTGCAGGTACAATGCTCCTGATGTGGTTCGGTGAACAGATCACGCAGAAGGGTATCGGTAACGGTATCTCTTTGATCATCTTTGCAGGTATCGTATCCGGACTTCCGTCAGGTATTGGTAATACAATAAGAGCAGTGAATGCGGGTGAGATGAACTTCCTGGTCGTACTTGGGATCCTTGCGATCATGATCATTACTATCCTTGCGATCATCTATGTTGAGCTTGGGGAGAGAAGGGTTCCTATCTCCTACTCAAGAAAGACAATCATGCAGAACCAGTCAAAGAGAGTGATGAACTATATCCCTGTAAAAGTGAATCTATCAGGGGTTATACCTCCGATTTTTGCTTCAGCGGTATTGATGTTTCCTCTTACGATGCTTCAGTCGGGTACTTCCCCGATCGCTACGACCATTGCCGATGCATTGGCACCGGGCGGATTGATCTTTAACGTGGCGACATTCCTGCTGGTAATGTTCTTTGCATTTTTCTATGCATCGATCGCATTCAATGCAAAAGATATCGCTGACAACCTTAAAAGACAGGGTGGATTTATCCCGGGAGTAAGACCGGGTGAGCACACCAAAGAGTTCCTGAACGAGGTTGCGAGCAGATTGACCGGTTCGGGTTCTGTCTATTTGGCCATCGTTTCAACGGTACCGTTTGCCATCGTATCCGGTATGGGTGCCAGCTTCTACTTCGGTGGGGTTGCTGTTCTGATTATCGTTCAGGTTGCACTCGATACAATGAGAAAGATCGAAGCACAACGAACGATGAACCAATATAATACTTTGGGCAATGTGGGTCTGTAATGGCTATAGCACTAAGAAAAACAGATGAGATCGCCAAGCTTAAAAAAGCTGGCGAGATCGTTGGGAAAACACTTCAATATCTCCGAGAAAATATCAAACCCGGCATGACACTGAAGCAGATCGATGAGATGGGTGAAAAATTCATCCGTGAACACGGAGCTGTTCCTTCTTTTAAGGGACTCTATGGATTTACAGGATCTGTATGTACCTCATTGAATGAAGTATGTATTCATGGTGTACCCGATGATACGGTCATTAAAGAGGGTGATATCCTGGGATTGGATATCGGTACAAAACTGGACGGATATTACGGCGATGCAGCGATTACAATGCCGATTGGCAAAGTAAGTGCTGAAGATGAAGCACTGATCGCCTGTTCGAAAGATGCACTTTATCATGCAATTGAGAGTATCAGAGAGGGGATGCGTTTCAAGGAGCTGACAAAGATCCTTGAGGATTTTATCACCGAACGCGGATATATTCCGCTTAGAGACTACTGCGGCCACGGTATCGGTACCAAGCCGCACGACGAGCCCAATATTCCTAACTATCTTGAAGGCAAGGCAAACCAGGGGCCAAAGATCAAAAACGGTATGGTGTTCTGTATCGAGCCTATGGTATGCCATAAATCAGGAACACCGATCATCCTGGAAGATGACTGGTCAGTAGTGAGCGAAGACGGATTGCGTACAAGCCATTACGAGCACCAGGTGGCGGTTGTTGATGGTAAAGCGGTGATACTTACCGAGGCGTAAGGTTTTGATTTAATATGACACTTATTGAACAAAGTCCAATAAGTTTCGTTAATACTGGGTTTCCCTCGGCGGGATGCCTACGCACCCTTGGTGCTCTTTTTAGCAGAAAAGTAAAGGAATACAATGGCTAAAGATGACGTAATTGAGATTGACGGCAAGGTAGTTGAAGCGTTACCTAATGCGACCTTCAAAGTGGAGCTGGACAATGGTCACGTGATCCTTTGTCACATTGCAGGAAAGATGAGAATGCACTATATCAAAATTCTTCCCGGTGACAAAGTAAAAGTTGAACTCACACCCTACAGCCTTGACAAAGGCCGTATCACATTTAGATACAAATAATGGTTACCATGTGGTGATTTTCACTGCATGGCAGCGCCATTTCTTCTTATTCGCGTTATGACCACAAAAAGATAAGAAAAGATTAATATTTGTTTGGGTATAATCCTCCTCCCTATTACCATGAGGAGATAGGTACTGCGTGAAGAATTTTTGATTAATTGGCACCGCTTACTCAAGAATTGGATTATCGTACTTCAATAATCCACGCAAAACAAAGGGTGCGCAGAGGCACTCCAGGTGCAAACAAACGACAACGCAAGGGAAGTTCGGTTTTTGAACTTCTTTAGATAAAGCGTCGTACTTATATAGAAACAGGAGTAACCAAATGAAGGTTAGACCATCGGTTAAGAAAATGTGCGATGACTGCAAAGTGATCAAGCGCAAAGGTATTGTACGCGTGATTTGTAAAAATCCAAAACATAAACAGAGACAAGGATAAACATGGCACGTATTGCAGGTGTTGATTTACCACAGAAGAAAAGAATGGAGTATGCACTTACTTACATTTTTGGTATCGGTCTTACAACTTCAAGACAGATCCTTGATGCAACAGAGATCGATTACAACAAAAGAGTACACGAGTTGACAGATGCTGAAGCTGCAACTATCCGTAACTACATTCAAGACAACTTGATGGTAGAAGGGGATCTCAGAAAGAAAGTTGCTATGGATATCAAATCATTGATGGACCTAGGAAGCTACAGAGGATTGAGACACAGAAGAGGACTGCCTGTGCGTGGTCAAAAAACAAAGACAAATGCGCGTACTAGAAAAGGTAAGCGTAAAACTGTCGGTTCAGCGTAAGGAGTAGCAGAGTATGGCTAAGAAAAAAGCAAAAAAGAATATTGCTAAAGGTGTAGTATACGTAGCAGCTACATTTAACAATACAGTAATTACAGTCACTGACGAAATGGGTAACGTGATCTCTTGGAGTTCTGCAGGAGCACTAGGTTTTAAAGGTTCTAAAAAGTCTACTCCATTTGCTGCGACTGAAGCGGTTGCAGATGCGATGAGCAAAGCGATGGAAAATGGTATCAAGGAAGTAGGGATCAAAGTTCAGGGTCCTGGTTCAGGTAGAGATACTGCAGTAAAAGCAATTGGTGCAACAGAAGGTATTCGTGTAACTTCTCTGAAGGATATTACACCACTACCACACAACGGGTGTAGACCACCTAAGAAACGTAGAGTATAAGAGGTACAGAGATGGCTAGATATAGAGGTCCGGTAGAAAGATTAGAGAGAAGACTTGGTGTTGATCTTGGTTTGAAGGGTGAAAGAAGACTTGCTGGCAAGTCTGCACTTGAAAAAAGACCATACGCACCGGGACAACATGGACAAAGAAGAACGAAGATCAGTGAATACGGTCTTCAGCTTCAAGAGAAGCAAAAAGCGAAGTTCATGTACGGAACAAGCGAAAAACAGTTTAGATCGCTTTACAAAGAGGCAAACAGAAAAGAAGGGAACACAGGTAACGTTCTTGTTCAGCTTCTTGAGCAAAGACTTGACAATGTAGTTTACAGAATGGGTTTTGCAACAACAAGAGCGTCTGCTAGACAATTTGTAAACCACGGTCATATCCTTGTTGACGGGAAAAGAGTAGATATCCCATCATACAGAGTAAAAGCAGGCCAAAAGATCGAAATTAGAGAAAAAAGCAAGAACAATGTTCAAATCCTTAGAGCTATCGAACTGACTAACCAGACTGGTATGGTCGAGTGGGTAGACGTAGATAAAGAGAAACTCTTCGGTATTTTTACAAGAGTACCTGAAAGAGAAGAGATCTCAATTCCAGTTGAAGAGCGTTTAATCGTCGAGCTATATTCTAAATAATCTGAGTAAAGGCTAGCTAATGAGAAAAATTAAAGTTGCACCATTTATGCCAACTGAGGTAGAGGTAAACGA
>JAQVHV010000009.1 GCA_028696055.1 Sulfurovum sp. | reverse complement strand
TACGATGTATTTCTTTCTCTTTGTGGTGGGGTTAGAGGGAGGGTCACACCCAGCTCCATTCCGAACCTGGAAGTTAAGCCTCCCATCGCCGATGATACTGCAGGCTGCGCTTGTGGAAACGTAGGTCACTGCCACTTTGAGATTTACTTTCTTTATTCTTTTAACAATCACATATTCATTTCATTACAAGTTTCTTTCAGCAAACGATCTTTATAATCCTTATATCATTCGTAATTTCTAATTTCTAATTTCTAATTTCTAATTTCTAATTTCTAATTTCTAATTTCTCACTCCTACTTCCTACTTCCTACTTCCTACTTCCTACTTCCTGCCTACCATCAGTTGATGTTTGATTTACTCCCCATTAACCCCCATCGTTTATAATGGTCTTAGAAAAGGCAGCCAACCTTGGAAGAGTCTCTTTTACTCCTTGTTCAAAATATGTAAATCTCCTTGTTTGACTCTTCCCCCGGCTCCCTTTGAATGATCTCTGCATCCTTTCTAATTTCTCCCAATTTTTCATCAGTAAAATATATAATTATTATGAGTTGTTTTATGCATCACATCCTTTAAAATGAACGTTTATGCTTATTTTTCCTTCTCATCTTTGTCTATAAAAATAATTTTTATAACCTTATATAAAGATATATAATTTTTTTAAAAAACATTATTTTTTTAAGTCTACACTTAGTCACACTGTCATAAGATATGGGCTACATGTTTTGGACAAAAAGAATTAAGGAGTAAACATGAAAAAATTATTAACGGCTTCACTTGTGACTGCTATGGCATTGACAAGCGTAAATGCGAGTTCGGTAAACGATAAAATAAACGAACTTGAAACTGAACTGGCAAAACTCAAGAAAGATCTAAAAAAACAGAACAAGAAGATCAATGAGGTAAAAGCACACGATGCTGGCGATAACATCAAGTGGGGTGCAGATGTAAGAACTGCAATTGATAACATTAACTATGATATGGCAGACGGCCATGATTATAGTAAAAGTGATCTTATGTCTCTGAGACTCTGGTTGAACATGGAGTATGCCGCAGACAGCAAAAACATCTTTAAAGGCCAACTCTCTATGAATAAAGCCTTTGGTGCAGATATGGGAGCAACAGGTAATGCCTTAACTTCTCCATTCGGTATGCGTGGAACAGGAATGGATTCATTCGACTGGGTGACCAATGAAGCCTTGGGCAATAGTACACTAAAAGTGAGACAGGCGTACTGGCTTTACCTCGGCGATGATGCATTCGGTACAGGCATGCCTTGGACTTTCTCTATCGGTAGAAGACCATCGACGAACGGTTTCCTTGCAAACTTGAGTCAAGATGATCCTGAGCAATCTCCTCTCGGACATGTGATCAACGTAGAGTTTGACGGGCTCAGTTCCAAACTTGACCTTTCAGGTGTCACAGGTGTGCCCGGTATGAGTATCAAGCTTTGTATGGGACAGGGATCCACCAATGCAGCGCCGTTGTTCAGTAGAATGGACAATGCAGCATATGTTAACGATGATAATGCCTTGGATGATGTTGCACTGGCAGGATTCATTTTTGAACCATACAATGATGGCCAATATATTGTAAAAACGACTGCATATAAAGCGTTTGATGTACCAGGTTTTGCTGCAGGTACAATGGGATGGAACCCCGCATATAATACATATATGCCTGACCCAAGCTCAATGCAATTTGTCAATACGGGTGATATGTACGGTGCAGCACTCTCTGTACTTGTTGACGGTTTAACTGATGATGGTTATCTTTCAGGTGTAAAAGTGTTCGGATCATTTGCCTGGTCCAAGTCCGATCCTTCGGTAGCAAACCTTAGAGACTTTGTAGGTGGAGGACCAATGGATGCTGTAGATGTTCCAGTTGAGAGTATGCTAGGTAGCATGGATGAGGAGAGTGGTACTTCTTACTGGTTTGGTACCTATTTACCGGTTCTTGAAGGTGGCAAACTGGGGCTAGAGTACAACCATGGAAGTAAATACTGGAAGCCATTTACTCAGGGTGAAGATACGATGATCGGTTCTAAAATGGCTGCACGTGGTGATGCTTATGAAATCAACTATACATATCAGTTGACTGATGCGCTTAGTGCCCAGCTTAGATACGTAGCAATTGATTATGATTATACAGGAAGTGCCGGATTCTACGGTGATGGTGGATATGTGATGAAGATTGACACACTAAAAGCAGCAGCAGCGGCAGGTGACCCAACTGCACAAGCAATGGTACCTGGTATTGTTGACAAAGCACAAGATATTAGATTCTACATCAGATACAGATTCTAATTTCACTCAAACAAAGGGGATCTCCTCCCTTTGTTGAACACAACCCGACTCTTTTTTTCACAATTTCTATACTTTTATCTTTTATATTTACGATGATAGAAAATAGTTTTGTGGATTAAAAGATTTGAGTTATAATACACAAAAAGAAAAAGGAATACTATGAAACGTATGGCAAAACTCTTTGCAGCTATGCTGCTTTTGACAGCAGGCTTGATAGCTGCGGATGCAGCAAAACATGATGTGAGAGTCTTTGTATCAGAGAATGCTGATAAAAAGATCACTTCGGCTACGATAGAAGAGGCATTTCAAAAAGCGGGGTTCGTGATCGCAGCGAACAATGATATGAATGCACCCTATTTGAGAGACTTCAATGACACCTCTTTTGACTTTTATAACCTTGCGGTAGTATTTAGAAAAGATACGGCACTGGCATTGGCAAAAGATTATCCCGAGATCGGGCTTTTTACTCCGATGAGTATGTCAATCTGGACAAAAAAAGGGGATAACACGATCTCTGTTTCCTCCATCGCTCCGCATGCAATGGCGAGAATCATGGGGGTGCCTGAAGATAACGAGCACATCATCGCTTACGGAAAAAAAGTCGAAGAGGCGCTCAAGGCCGCTATGCCTAACGGCAAGTGGATCACACTTCCGTATGAGATGAAAAATGAAAAGCATGACTTTATCACGCGTACGACATTCCAGCAGGACGGTGATGACTGGGAAGAGTCAAAAGACAACTACCAGATGGGATTTGAGGGTGAGCTTGCACCGCACGGATTTGTAATGGCAGGATTTACTGACCTGAACTACGACTTTGAAGAGAATGATCTAGAAGATTACTACTTCTATGATGTCTACTCTATCTGTAAAATCGCCGTGATCTATGAAGTTTCGAAACTTCATCCTGAAGCAGGTGCGTTTGCTCCATGTTCAGCGTATATGTATCAAAAACGCGGAGAAAAGACGATCCATGTAGCATTCCCGAATGTTCATAAGTGGATCGATGCACTGAACATCACCGATCAACCATCGATCGATGTATTGCTTGATGCACAAAAAAGATTTGAAATTATCCTCGATAAGATCAAAAAATAAATTTAACTATAGATTCGGATATCCGAATCTATGGTTTCTCCAGGAAATATATTTTCTGGAGAAACTGGGTATTTATCCCAGAACAGATATCTCATCATCCTTTTTTATCAAACCCGGCTTCACGACCTTTACAAAAATACCCCTGTCATTCTTCAGCAGCTTCGGCACTCTTTTATCAATCGAGGAGAGGTGCTTGCACATTGTGCAGTCCTGGCTGATCTCAACAACCGCGCTGCCGATTTGCATCTGTGTGCCGGCAGGGAGCGCATAAGGATTGTAATCTATCAGAAGATTCTCTCCCAGTGCACTCCGCGGAATCTCTATGCCCTGATCTTCCACCAGTGCATAACTGTCCAGAGAGGTGACCAGGATAGAACGGGCAATATCTTTGTCGTAGTGTTTATCGAGCAAAATACCTTTTTCATCGACCTGCAGTTCATCTTTTGGAATCGATTTTTTACTTTCAGTTGTAGTGATATACAAAGCGATCACTTTTCCTGCTTTGGTTGCTTCCATATTTATCCTGTTTTGAAAAGTATTATAAATGTATTTTAACATAATTGATGAGTATATCTGAGAGAAATATGATATAATCCGCCGCAAAAAATAAGTAAAAAAAAAGAAAAATATAACTCCTCATCATAATACTCATCACTTTATTTGATTCAAATAAGCTATTTTATTGATTTAAAATTTATTTAGGAGTAATTTTGTAGAATTTTGAATGATATTGTCCTATATAGCTAAATCTTTATAAAATTTCTTGACATTTTAATTTATTTTCTAATACAATCGGTGGCAATAGTGATTCTATTATATAAACAAAAATGAGTACTGTTAACTACTATAAGGAGGTTATATGACTAAGATAAGTAATGCTTCTCAAACTGAAATTCAGTCAGAGAGAAGAGACTTTTTTAGGAAGACTGCGGCGTATTCTGTAAGTGCCCTTGCAGCAGCAAGTGTCATGGCGCCGGTGAAAGTCAACGCAGCCGGACAAAAAGATGATCCGGCGATCGTTGAAGAGAAACCATGGGGTACAACATTCGGTTACCCTGTAACTCGTAATCTATACGGACAACCATCTCCGTATGAGCACAATGTGACAAGAAGGAATACAGAGCTTCTTTCCTCAGGGAATTATTATGCCTCGATCGCCATGTGTCCTATCCATGAGCTCAGCGGTATTATCACGCCAAATGGGCTTTTCTTCAGCCGTAGCCACGGTGGTACTGCGGAGATCGATCCAAATCAGCACCGTCTGATGATCCACGGACTTGTCGAGAAGCCACTAGTGCTCACGATGGACGAGTTGAAAAAATATCCAAGCGTAAGTAGAATCCACTTTATCGAGTGTCCGGCGAATGGTGGTCCGGAGTGGAGAAATCCGCAGTTCCCATCGCTTCAGTTTGCCAAAGGTATGATGAGTTGTGCTGAGTGGACCGGTGTCTATATCAAAGATATCCTTAAAGACCTTGGATTGAAGCCAAATGCAAGATGGATGCTGGCCGAAGGTGCGGACAACTCTCATATGGGTAGAACTGTGCCGATCGACAAAGTGCTTGATGATGCGATGGTCGTATGGGCTCAGAACGGTGAAGCACTGCGTCCTGAGCAGGGATACCCGATCAGACTGCTTGTTCCGGGCTGGGAAGGTAACCTGTGTGTAAAATGGCTCTGTAGACTTGAGTTTGCTGATGAGCCTTTCTATGCGAAAGAAGAGACAGCGAAATATACTGCATTGAAACCGAGCGGAAAAGCGATCCAGCACTTCTATGCGAACGAAGTGAACTCTGTCATCACCTATCCGTGTCCTGAGTATGACTGGAAAGACCTCAAGAAAGGTGATCTGGTTGAGATCGAAGGATTGGCATGGAGTGGTCACGGTACCGTTGAAGGTGTCGATATCACATTTGACGGCGGCAAGAACTGGGCAGAAGCCAGCCTCAAAGGACTGGTACTGCCTAAAGCATGGACAAGATTCAGTTTCATGTACAGATATGAAGGCAAGCCGCTGATCCTTGGCAGCCGTGCAAGAGATGACGCGAGCCATATCCAGCCAACTGTTAAGCAGGAGAGGGCGGTTATGGGAATTGAGTCGGTATATCATAGAAATGCTATACATACTTGGGAAGTTACAGCAAAAGGAGAGGTGAACAATGTTCAAGTCTTATCATAAATTATTGGTATCAGCAGCAGTCGTTGTATCCGCAGCTACATCCGCTGCGGTGGCGGGGGATGCACCCGCTTCCGGCACTTATGAAAACGGCAAGAAAGTGATTGACGGAGGTGCTACTTATCCTGTGGTAAAAGGAAAAACTTCCGCTTACCATGTCAATGAAAAGGCGCACGGCAAAGGCGGATTTACCTTTGGTAGAAAACCTACCGATAACGAGATCAAAGCCTGGGATATCGATGTCATGCCTGATGGAACAGGCCTTCCTGAGGGGAGCGGTACTGTAGAAGACGGTGATGAGATCTATGAAGAGAAGTGTGCATCATGTCACTTCGATTTTGGTGCAGGCGGTGCAGGATACCCGGCACTTGCAAAAGGCAATGCTTATAAAAATGTTGCAACACTTAAACATCAGAGAACAGATGATACTGTAGATGCCCCAAACCGTGTATTCGGATCTTACTGGCCAAAAGCGAGTACACTATGGTGGTACATCAAGACAGCAATGCCACACCCGGCACCGCTCAGTCTGACAGATGATGAAGTTTATGCGCTTGTTGCCTACATGCTTTACCTGAATGAAATGGAAATTGACGGTGAGTTGGTCGATGACGAGTATGAGCTTGACAGAGAGAAATTCCTGAAGATCAAGATGCCAAACGAGGATGGCTTCGAGCCTAATATCGATGGCGAACATGCGCTGGAAGATGTCCGTAAATACTATAATGATTTCAGCAATTACGGTAACGGTACTAGATGTATGAAGAACTGTTTTGACGGAGAGCCTGAGATTGCAAGAATCCAGGGGGTTGGAATCAGTGACTACGATCCGCCGCTTGTAACAGAAAAATCTATGCCTGCCAAAACAGGTGAAGAGGTTGCCGGCAAAAAAGAGTATGAAGCAAGCTGTGCCGTTTGTCACGCTACAGATGCAATGGGTGCACCTGCTGTAGGTGATCAGAAAGCGTGGGGAGCAGTCATGGAAAAAGGTATCGATCAGGTATATCATAACGCGATCCATGGTATCAACGCTATGCCGCCAAAAGGCGGAACTGCATTGTCGGACGAGAAGATCAAAGAGATCGTAGATTATATGATCAATGCGAGCAAGTAATAGTACATTCACTATTGCTTCACAATTAGTCAGTAATATTATCCAGGATGCAAGCCATCCTGGCTTGTAGAATGAATGAAAGGAATTCAAATGGAAAGAAGAAAATTTTTAGGTTTAGGTTTGACTGCAGCTGCAGTATTGCCGGCAGTATTGAATGCAAAAGATTTTAGAGCAGAGAAGCCTGATACATGGACTGCACAGAAAGTAGATGCTGCAATAGAGGCACTCTACGGAAAGATCACTCCAGTAGAAGAGGGCGTGACCGTACAGGCTCCAAAAGTTGCGTCAAACGGTGGTGCTGTACCGGTAAAAATCAAATCTGATATCCCGGCGAAAACTGTGGCGGTATTCCAGGATGCGAACCCGGAAGCGACCATAGCTGTATTCGACCTTAGCGAAGGCGGGATCATCGACTACTCTATCCAGATCAAAATGAAGGCGTCTGGTACTATCACTGCAATCGTAGAAGGAAAAGACGGTAAATTCTACCTTGGTAAGCAGTCACTAGAAGTTGCGCTTGGTGGATGTGAAGGTTAATCTTCACCCGCTTAACGTAGAGTAAAAGTCAGTAGAATTAGTGTAGAAATAGAATAAAGGAAAAACCTATGGCAAATATGAAAATCAAAGCAAGTGCAAGAGGCGGCGTTGTAAAATGTAAGGTAATGATGAAGCATGATATGCTTACATATGATCAAGCTAAAGCAAAAGGAACGGAAGCAAACTTCATTACACACATTACTGCTAAAGCAGGCGGTAAAGTGGTTCTTGATATGTCTACAAGCCAGTTCCTCTCAAAAAACCCGTTGATCAAATTTGACTTCAGCGAAGAAGGCCTAAAAAAAGGTGACAAACTTGAGATGACCTGGACTGACCTTTCCGGGAAAACAGTGACTGAAGACAAAGAGATCAAAGGTCTTAAGTAACATATCATTCTCTCTGGCCTTCCGGTCAGGTGAGAAGCGTTAGATATCACAGAGCTGCTAAAAAGCAGCTGTTTTATATCTATGCGACCTGAGTGATCTCAAACCAGTGTATCACCTCTCTTTTCAGGGTACTCTCTTTTCTCCTTCGAAAGTGATCCTCCATATCAAACTCCATCTTTCCATAGCCCGCTTTGTATTCATCGATCAATGCCGCGTATACATCTTCCTTCATCGCGCTGATCTCGTAGGTAACTTTATCGTAGGTTTTGCCTTCAAGATCAATCTGCTCTCTCTGGCATTCATTGACATTGATACTCCCATACCTTTGATCTTCCGGAAGTGACATATTCATCTCGCCATAGGCACGCATGGAGGCAAAGGTATGCTCAAACTGGGTCAGGGGGATATTGTCGAGGTGATGGATAATCGTCGCCTCTTCCGGGCTGTATCCCCATCCCCCGCTGATAGGAAGATCCATGTCGAAGGCTGAGCTGATGATCGCCTTGAGGTTGTCTTCGTGGAATAGCGGTTCAAACTGTTTCATGGTATTACTCTTGTATTGGTTTATGATATTATAGAGAGAATTGGTTTAAAGGAGAAAGGGGGGAGGCGAAGGGAGACGAGGAGGCTTAGAGGCCTGCCTCTTTGATTGCCTCAATCTGGGCATGCGCAATCAGCGGATCGACAATCAGGCTGAGTTTGCCATTGTTCATCACATCCTCAAGTGCATAGATCGTAAGGCCGATACGGTGATCGGTGATCCTGTTCTGAGGATAGTTATAGGTTCTGATCTTCTCGGAACGGTCTCCTGACCCTACCTGCAGTTTACGCTGAGAGGATGTCTCATCCAGCTGTTTTTGAAGCTCTGCTTCATAGACCCTTGCCTTGAGGATCTTCATTGCCTTGTCCCTGTTCTTGTGCTGGGACTTCTCATCCTGGATCGCAACGACGATTCCTGTAGGGATGTGCGTAAGGCGTACGGCCGAGTCTGTGGTGTTGACTGACTGCCCGCCGCATCCGCTGGAGCGGTAGACATCCATCTTGATCTCATTGGGCTTGATGTCCACTTCGACATCATCCACTTCGGGGATGACCGCTACAGTGATCGCTGAAGTGTGTACGCGCCCCTGTGTTTCGGTCTCCGGTACACGCTGGACACGGTGCGTACCCGCTTCATACTTGAGTTTGGAGTAGACACCGTCACCCTTGATCAGGGCAATCAGTTCTTTGTACCCTCCTGCCGTCCCGTCGCTCGAACTGACGATCTCTACTCTCCAGCCTACAAGTTCAGCATAACGTGTGTACATCTTGAAGACATCGGCAACAAAGAGTGCACTCTCATCTCCTCCCGCACCTGCACGAAGTTCAAGATAGATATTTTTGTCATCGTTCTTGTCTTTGGGGATCATAAGTACCTTGATCTCCTCTTCGAGCTGTGGCAGAATCGGTTCGAGTTCTGAGAGTTCCTCTTTTGCAAGCTCTCCCAGTTCCGGATCGTAAATCAGTTCTCTATTCTCTTCGATCGCGTTGGCGGTCTGGATATAGAGTTTGGCTTTTTCGACCAGTTCATTCAGTCCGGCCTGTTCTTTGCTCAGTTCAGTCATTTTAGTGATATCACTTGCGATGTCAGGTGCGCTTAACTGTTGGGATATCTCTTTATGTCTGTCAATAAATGGTTGAAGTTTTTCTTTGAACATAGGGTGTTCTTTGTGTTGGAATTGTCAATACTCCAGGAAGGAGTATCTGACCGGTATAGAAAGAGTGAAGCGTAACTTATGCTTCGATAGCGTTTACCATCTTGTGAAGACGGCTTACTTTTCTTGCAGCAGTTGTTTTTTTGATGAAACCTTTGCTGACCATTGAGTGGATCTGCTTGTTCGCTACTTTAAGCGCTTCAGTCGCAGCTGCTTTATCTGAAGCATCTACAGCGCCCTCTACTGCTTTTGTGATGTTTTTGATTCTTGTTCTGTAGTATCTGTTTCTCTCTGCTCTTTTTGCAGTTTGGATAATACGTTTCTGTGCTGATTTATGGTGTGCCATAATGATCCTTCTTATAAATATTGTGCGAATAGTACCATTTTAAACTTAAAGTAATATTAAAGTGAACAGTTGTTCATAACCGAATTGTTTATGCTATTTGGGTAAAATATTAGAAAAATTCTCTAAGAAGGATAAATCTTGACACTTTTTGGTACTGACGGGGTTCGCGGGAAAGCAGGTAAAAAGGTAACGGCGGAGGCATCAATGCGTCTGGCGATGGCAACAGGGATCTATTTTAAACAGTTTGCCAAAACAAAAAAAATACTGGTGGGGAAAGATACCAGACGCAGCGGCTATATGATAGAGAATGCGATCGTCTCAGGACTTACTGCGGTCGGTTTTGACGTGATACAGATAGGACCTATGCCTACACCTGCTATCGCATTTCTGACAGAGAGTATGCGTTGTGATGCGGGGATCATGATCTCTGCCAGCCATAATCCCTACTATGACAACGGGATCAAGTTTTTTGACTGTGAAGGAAACAAGCTCAACCGTGACAAAGAGGAGGAGATCGAAAAGATCTATAATGACAGTGAACTGATCGCCGCTTCGCAGGCTACGGAGAAGATGATCGGCAAATCAAAACGTATCGATGATGTGATCGGGCGTTATATCGTCCATATTAAAAACTCGTTTCCGACGCACCTGACATTGGCGGGAAAACGTATCGTCATTGACTGTGCGAACGGGGCAGGCTATGTGGTCGGACCGACGATCTTGCAGGAGCTTGGTGCGGATGTTGTCGTGATCGGGGATGAGCCGAACGGGTTCAATATCAATGAGAGCTGCGGAGCAATGCATCCGGAGGTACTGGCAAAAGCTGTACTGGAGTACCGTGCAGATATAGGGATCGCGCTGGACGGAGATGCGGACAGACTTGTCGTGGTTGACGAGAGGGGAGAGGTTGTTGACGGGGACAAGCTCATGGCGGTACTTGCTGTGCATCTCCAGAGCCAAGGAGAGCTGAAAGGCGGCGGAATGGTTGCCACCGTGATGAGCAACAAGGGGCTGGATGAGTATCTTCAGTCACACAACCTTACCCTGCACCGTTCAGCAGTGGGGGATAAGCATGTGGTGGAGATGATGATGGCACACGGTATGAACTTCGGAGGAGAGCAGAGCGGGCATATCATCTTTTCTGATTATGCAAAGACAGGCGACGGGCTCTCCAGTGCCCTTCAGGCGCTGGCATACCTGGTGAGTGAAGAGAAGAAAGCGAGTGAAGCATTCAACCCCTATGAATCCTATCCGCAGATGCTGGTCAACCTTCTTGTCGACGAGAAGAGGGACTTTGATGAGATAGAGGGGCTGGCTGAACTCAAAGAGAAGGCAGAGAAACTGGGAATGCGCCATCTCTTCAGATACTCCGGCACGGAAAACAAGATACGCCTCCTGCTTGAAGGAAAGGATGAAAAAGCACTTGAAGAGATGATGGAAGAGTGTGTGGGATTCTTCAAAAGGGCACTGGCCTGATGCGTAGTATTTTTATATTTCTGCTGGTGGCTGTCGGTACCTTTATCATCGATCAGGGGATAAAGTCGATTTTTATCGAAGGATATTACCGTGCAGGAGAGTGCATCGATCTGGAGCTGCACTATAACAAGGGTGTGGCATTTTCTCTTTTTGCTTTCCTTGGACCCTATCTGAAGTGGCTGCAGGCTGTATTGGTCGCGGGGATATTCGCTTATGTGATCAAGGAGGGGTATATCAAGCGCTATGCGTTTCCTGTCGGTCTGATCATCGGCGGTGCAATCGGGAATCTCTATGACCGTTTTGTACACGGGGGAGTGGTCGATTATGTTGCATGGCACTGCGGGTTTGAATTCGCGGTATTCAACTATGCGGATGTGGCCATCGATATCGGTATTGTCTGGCTGCTGGTGGTGATCTACTTTTTCCCTGATAAATCAGAAATAAAATGAGACTGATCCCCCTCTTTTTGATCTTTTTCACCTCGCTTTATGGAGAGGTGCTTCCTGTAGATATTACGCCTTCTGGCAAAAGTGATCAAAAATGGGGGATCAAGATACTTGACCAAAAGTATCTCTCCTATAAGCAGATCGGCGGGCTTGGATTTTCGGAGCTGTCGGATCTGACCTATGATCCGAAAGAAAAAAAACTTTATATGATCAGTGATGAGGGAAAACTTTTTACTTTTCATGCCCTATTTTCTGACAGGATCGATATTTTAAAAGCTGTGAGTGCAACTCCTGTCACAAGGGAGAACGGAAAGAAGTTCAAAAAATGGAAAAGGGACAGCGAGGGGCTTTGTGTGGGCTCAAAGGGAGGATTGCTTATCTCTTTTGAAGGGGAGCCAAGACTTGGGCTTTTTGATACAGACGGCCGGCGTATCAGAGCATACAAACTGCCCAAACCGCTGAAGGATGCGGAGAACTACCGCAGCAGAAACAAGTCACTTGAGGCGCTTGCGCTTCATCTCCGTTACGGCGCATTGATGGTAGCAGAGTGGCCGCTCAAAAAAGATCCCAAAAAACACCAGACGATCTATGCGCTCAGCGGGAAGCAATGGCACTTCAGGGTAGAACCTGAGGCGCGAAGCGCAACCACAGCGATAGAGGTGATGGATGATGGCAACCTTCTGGTGCTGGAGCGCTCCTTTACGGCCTTTCTCGATCCCTTTGTGGTCACACTGAAAAAGGTCTATCTGGAAGGGTGCAGGCAAAACACGCTGTGCAAAAGCAAAGTACTCATCAAGATGGACTCCTATAAAGGATGGGATGTCGACAACTTCGAGGGGCTTGCCCGTGTGGGGAAGAACCGTTATCTGATGATAAGTGATGACAATGATAACTTCTTTCAGCGGACGCTGCTGATCTACTTTGAGGTGATAGAGTAAGCGAAGATGAAGAGGTTGAGGATAAAATAAACCCGTCATTGCGGGCTCGCACCCCAAGGGCATTTCCTGCGGGCATCCGCAATCTTGATCACGATGGCGGATCGGGTGGTTATATCTTTTCCAGCTTTTCCAGAAGCTGCCTGTGTACTTTTCCGTTGCTGGCTATGATGCTCTTGTTATCAAAGTTATATCTCTCGCCGTCTACATTGCTCACCTGTCCGCCTGCCTCCTGAACGATCAGGATACCTGCAGCCACATCCCAGGGTTTGAGATCGATCTCATAGAAGGCCTCTACTTTCCCCTGTGCAAGATAGCAGAGGTCGACCGCGGCAGCACCTAGCCTGCGGATATCCTGGATATGGGGCAGCAGGTTGGTCATGCAGTCGATGACCCAGCGGTACTCGATGCCGGCATTGACCTTGGCGTAGGGGAACCCTGTCGCGATCAGGGCGTTCTGCAGTTTATCCTGTGTGCTGACTGCAAGCTGTTTCCCATTACAGTAGGCGCCTTTTCCCTTCTCTGCCCAGAAAAGCTCTTCCAGTATGGGGTTGTAGACCACGGCCAGTACCGGCTCTCCATTTTCCCAGACGCCAAGTGAGATCGCAAGGTGCGGGATACCGTGGACGAAGTTGGTCGTGCCGTCTATAGGGTCAATATAGATCGCCTTGTCGTAGTGGTATGTCCCCCGGTGGCTCTCTTCGCCTACGAGCGTATACCCGGGGAATGCCTCCGTGAGCTGGCCGATAAGGAAATTTTCGGTTTTGACATCAAACTCGGTGACCAGATCGACCACCCCTTTGTGTGAAACCTCTTTATGGGAACGGTATCCCTCTCTGACGATCTCTCCTGCATCCAGTGCTATCTGTTTCAGTGTATCTATATTCATAGCAGTGATTATAGTATAATCTCTCTATGAAGAAAAAGATAATGACGCCCTTATTGCTTCTGATGGTGATCATGATGGGATATTTTGGGCTGCAGGCTTACGCACAGGCGAAGAAGTATGAGCAGAGTACCCAAAAGTTAGTCATGGAGAAGGATGTTTCAAAACAGAGTGAATACCAGGCAAAAGCGTGGCTGGAGAAGCTAAGCCTTGGACATTATGCCAACGAGAAACGTCTTTTACGCGAAGCGATCATCAAAGCGCAAGAGATGCATCGCTCGGAGGCAAAGCGCTATACGCTTTATGTCATGGGTATATTGGTTGTGATCTTGATCGCTGCTTTTCTGGCAGGATTGAGACTGTTCACTTTTTTTGGAGGTTTGGCGGCACTGGTCGTACTCTACTTCGGTCTTTTTACCCCTCTTTTGACCGTGACGATCCATAAAGAGCTTGAGTATATCGGTGATGTGGTGCTCTCTTTTGAGTCCAAAAGCCTCCTGGGCTCTGTTGTAAAGCTTTGGGGGAATGGTGATATCGTCGTAGCACTGGTGATCCTGCTCTTTTCGGTGCTTGTACCGCTGATCAAAACCCTTTCTTTGATGTTTGTTGCGGTGGTGATGGAGAGTAGGTTTGCTCACGGTATTGTGAAGTTTTTCAAAGTGATCGGAAAGTGGTCGATGCTGGATGTCTTTGTCGTGGCTGTCTTGCTGGTCTACCTGACCGGTGATGGATCGGATGTCAGCCATGCTGAGGTACAGATAGGGCTCTACTTCTTTTTGGCCTATGTGTTTGTCTCTATGCTGGTGAGTTTGAGTGCGGATAAGATGCTGGAAAGTGTAAGGGAAGGTGAAGAAGAGAGATGATAATATCAGATCACCATCTGCACCTCTTTATGTTCCTGAAAATACTTAAAGATCCGGTCACGCTCCTCTTTGCTCTCAACGACACATGAAGCATTGTATGTCGTGAATTTGCCTGTTCTGGAACTATTGCCCAGAGAACAGAGATGCTCCTTCTCTCCCATGATCTCTTTGATACACGCCAGCAACGCATCTTTATCCCGTCCGATGATCTTGAAACCCCACTGGGTAGGGTATTCGATCTGTGGTTTCTCCTGGGTATTACCGTCTAAAATCACCGCTTTTCCCTCCTGATTTTTCTTCAAGTTGTATATTTCTGATCACCATGCCCTTGTCGATCGCTTTGAGCATATCATAGATCGTCAGCAGACCGATGCTGACACCCGTAAGGGCTTCCATCTCTACCCCGGTCTGCCCTTTGAGCTTTGCTGTTACTGTCAGTTTGAACCCCGGAAGTTCGGGGAGCTCTTCGATATCCGTTTTCACCGACGTCAGCATCAGAGGATGACACATAGGGATCAGGGTGCTGGTCTGTTTGGCCCCCTGTATTGCAGCGATGACCGCAGTCTGCAGGACCGGTCCTTTTTTGGCCGTATTGGCAATGACGGCATCATACGCTTCGGGTGTGACTTCGATCATGCCTGAGGCCACGGCGATACGTGTGGTGTCCTCTTTGTCCGAGACATCCACCATTTTGGGCTTGTTTTCTTCATCTAAATGTGTAAGGTTCACGCTGTTCCTTTGAAATGTTTCCAAATGATTATCGAGATATTTTAACATAATATTACAGTCAACAAAAGACTTGCTTGACGTAAAAAAGATTTCATTGACGATTTTTGTTTTAAAACTATTGACTTTCTTCATCAAATAGAGTAAGATAATAAAAATGAGAAAGGAAATAGAATGGTATATGGCTACATCAGACAGCTTCATGGCTTAAGCAGCCTTGCTGAACAGCAGCGTGATATCCTCTCTTTTTCATTGGCGAATGATATTCAAATCGACAAAGAGGTAGTGGAGTATTCAAACAGACCGCTTAAAATAGAGGAGAGAAAAGAGTTTGAGGAGTTTTTGCGCTTTCTACGCGAAGGGGACAGCATCGTTGTTTCGACGCTTTCTGTGCTCAGTCAGCGTGCCGAGGAGTTGATCAAACTGATCAACTGTTCGCTTAGCAAGGAGGCGACGCTTTATGTTGTGTCTCCCAAGAGGGTCATCAACAAAAACACTAAAATCATCGATCTCTTTCCTCTGATCAATGACTTGAGGGAGGCAGAAGCATCCAAAAACACCCAGATCGGGCGTCCCAAAGGAAGCAGATCCTCTTCAAAGTTCGATAAATTTAAAGCTCGGATCATGGAAGGCCTGAAAGAGGGCATGAGTGTCAGTGCTATTGCACGGGAGCTTGAGGTGAGTCGTAGTTCTCTTAAAGATTATATCGAGTCAAGAAAGCTTAGAGAGTTGATCGCCGGGGCTTGGCTGGAGACAGATTTTTCAGACAAGCAAAAAGAGAGCGAGGACAGGGTACTGATCTGTCCTTTCGAAAAAAATAAACTAAAAGATGAGGTACTGTAACATGGAAGCAACAGCACAACAAAAGAAAGTGAGTAAAAAAGAGTACTTAAAGGGGTGGATCCCTTACAGTGTGAAGAGGTATTGGGCTTATCTGGCCGCGACGATCGTAGGGATCAGTATCCCCTGGATAACCATCAACGGTAACCACCTTTTCCTGCTCAGTTTCGATCATAAGAAACTGCACCTTGCGGGAGTGGTGTTTGATATGCAGGAGCTATATTTGATGCCGTTCCTGTTGATGCTTCTCTTCCTCGGTATTTTCGCCGTGACGGTAGTGGGCGGTAGAGCATGGTGTGGATGGGCCTGTCCGCAGACCATTTTCAGGGTGATCTACAGAGACCTGATCGAGACGAAGATCCTCGGACTCCGCAAGCGTATCAGCAATAAGCAGAAAGAGCCCGATATGAGCAAAGCCGAGAACAAAGTGAAGAAAGTGGTGGCGATTCTCATGTGGTCACTCCTTGCATTGGTGGCGGCTGCGAACTTCATGTGGTATTTTGTCCCTCCTGAAGAGTTCTTCGCATACCTGAAAGATCCGATGGAACACACGGTACTGCTTGGATTTTTGCTTGGCCTGGCAGCCTTTTTGATCGTGGATGTGGTCTTCCTTAAAGAGGATTTCTGTGTCTATATCTGTCCCTACAGCCGTGTGCAGTCGGTACTCTATGATGACGATACCATTATGGCTGTGTATGACCCGAAACGTGGTGGCGAGATCTATCAGGGACACGGTTATGACAGAAAGAAGATGTATACAAAACAAAAAGACCTTCTTTCCGTCGAGCCGGGTGCAGAGTGTACGACCTGTGAGAGTTGTGTAACGGTATGTCCTACGCACATCGATATCCGTAAAGGGCTTCAGCTTGAGTGTATCAACTGTCTGGAGTGTGTGGATGCGTGTACTGAGGTGATGGCTGCATTTAATAAGCCGTCTCTTGTGCGCTGGTCCAGTGAAAAAGAGGCTGTGAAGTATGAAGGCAAGACCAACTACTTCAGAGGAAAGGTGATCGCTTACTTTGTTGTCCTGGCGATCGTACTTGTGGCACTCTTTATGATGGGGAGTACAAAAGAGCATATGCTTCTCAATATCAATAAAAGTACAAGACTCTATAAAACGCTGCCTAACGGAGTGGTGCAAAATGACTATCTTTTCCTGTTCCAGAATACAGATAGCAAACCGCACACCTATACTTTTGAGATCATTAATAACGACAAGATCGAAATCGTACGCCCGAAAAATCCTATCAAGATAGGACCGGGATTTAAAGCGAAAGAGGTTGTTATCCTTGAGGCAAAAGAACCATTGGCGCAGAGTCAAGACAAGGATGTCTCTATCCCTGTGAAGATCAAAGCCTATGCGATCGATGAGAAAGAGAAAATCGTGATCGAGAGAGACCTGATCTTTACCTATCCCAGACTCGGAGCACTGCAAAAGTAAGGTGTTTCGTGCGGGGGTCAAACCACGCATCAGAGAGTTTGGAAGAGGAGAGACAGAGCCTCTTTAACGAAAAAATTGACAGTCGGGGGGTGGTGATCCTCTCCGGCTGCAGAGAGGTGAAACGTAACACTGCACTTCCTTCCGAAGCTGTCAATCAGCAGGAAGTATCAGTTCTCTTCAAGCATCAGCCAGAATAAACAGTAAAAGGAAAGAAGGAAATGTCTAGCAAAAAAAGCGTATTGGTATTGGGCGGGGGATTTGCCGGTGTAGAAGCGGCGATCTTCCTGAGAAAAAACGAGATGGATGTCACCCTGGTGAGCGACAGGGACTACTTCTATATCTATCCGACATCGATCTGGATCCCTACCGGGGAGGCAACGAGAGAGGATGTTTCGGTCCCCCTTGACAAGCTGGCAGTGGCGCACGGGTTTCAACTGATCATTGATCCCGTAAGCAAAATCGAAGCAGCAGAAAAAAGAGTCACACTGGAGAGCGGACGTGTGATGGAGGGGTATGACTATCTTGTGGTTGCGATCGGCCAGGGCAAGATCCAGATGCCGGGTATGGGTGAGCACTCACTCTCTATCTGCGGCGCTCCCGAAGAGGCTACTGCGCTCTACGGAAAATTGGATAAGCTTGTCGCCCAGGGAAAAGGAAAGATCGCTATGGGCTTCGGAGGAAACCCGAAAGACAGCTCTGCGGTGCGTGGCGGTCCTGCGTTTGAAGTGCTCTTCAACGTAGATACCTACCTGAAACGTAAGGGTATCCGTGACAACTTCGAGCTCACCTTCTTTGCACCGATGGAGAAACCGGGGCAGAAGATGGGGGACAAAGCGTTGGATATGATGGACAAGATGTTCAATATGTTCAATATTAAAAAGAAAATAGGTACCAAAATCGTTGCTTTTGAAGCGGACGGGATCAGCTTCGAAGACGGGAGCAGACTGGAGTCTGATCTGACGATGTTTATCTCCGCGGGCAAGGGGCACCCTATCCTGGAGGCTTCGGACCTTCCTTTGAGCGAAGCAGGTTTTGTCTTGACCAATGAATACAATGAAGTGGAAGGGTTTAACGGCGTCTATGCGATCGGAGACTCTGCAAACTTGATGGGGCCTGACTGGAGAGCGAAACAGGGGCATGTGGCAGAGGTAATGGCAAGAAATACCGCCTATAACATCTTCCAGGATTCTCAGAATATCGACTCCAAAGAGAGCTATATCGAGCACCTTAATATCCTGTGTGTCATGGATACCGGTAACGGTGCAGCCTTTGTCTATAGAAATAATAAGGGCGGAAAGATCATTCCGATGCCGTTTGTGGGACACTGGATGAAAAAGGGATGGGGCTGGTACTGCAAAATGTCCAAACTAGGCAAAATCCCAAGACTCCCTGGAATGTGAGCAGCGTAAATAATCGACACCTGCGTGTCGATTATAGCTGCGAAACCGGAGTGGTCGGAGCGATAGCGTAGCCATGGAGGCCAGAACCTTGTGCGAAACCATGAGAGCCGTGAAGCAAAAGCAGACTGCTCCATCTTTTTCCTATTTCCGCTTCAAGCTGATGAATGCATACCTGAATTTAACAGACTGAAAATGAATTGAACCTTCAGGTTCAGGTATGCATTCTCATCGAGGAGAGACTGTAAAAGAATTTGTATTTATATTGAAGTGGAGGCTTGAGTCCCACCGAGAAGTGTGAGATTTTCAGTTTTTACCTCAAAAAGGACTGAAAATTATGAAAACAACAACTTTTTCATATCAGAAAATAGTTATGGGACTAAAGTCTCCACTTCTGTGAGTTTTTTTACGCTTGCAGGATGATGGGAATCAGAAAACCAAACTTAAACCAAAAGGAATATAATGAAACAAATCACAGTGATGGAAAAATATCCCGTATATACAGTAGAGATAGAGAAGAGCGAAACAAGCTACCAGAATATCGATGAGATCCTGGCGTATCTTAAGGCACAGGTAGAAGCACACCCTGTCGCTACGTATATCGGTGAATTTGATCACTATGGGCACACTTCTTCGCTTGAAGTCGGTGAGATCTCGGAAGATATCAAAAATGCAAAAATTTTCATCTGCTGTTTTGGCAAAACATTGCCAAAACCTGAAGTGTTGGCGGTAAGACCACGTTCTATAGGGATTGTAGAGATGGAAAACACTTTTGTCATCAGTTTTCTTGAAGCACCAAACCCGGATGCCAATGCGGCGATGGAAAAATGGGCGAAGGGTGTTGCAAACCTGTAAATACGTTTTACATTATGTTACATTTTTACTCATAATTTATGAGAATTACTCTCTACGGCCCAGTAAATGTTACTGGCCGGGAGACTTCTTCCCGAAGAGTCTCTCTTCATTTTTTTTTCACAATAAAAACCATTTCCGGCAGATGAAATATGCGCAATAAGCCGTATTGTGCTCTCTCTCCGGCCTATTTTTGCAGCTGCATCTGACATCTTTTCCTTTGGAATAATAGCGATAGATGTGAATTTGATGGTAAAAATTCGTCATAGAGTAAAAGCTTATAGATGTTATGATTAGTTTTCAGGCGAAAACCGTACAGTAGGCTGCACTCCAAGAGCGCCGGATCAGCGGAAAGCAGACTTAAAAGAAAAAAATAGGGAAATTGATTTTTAATTAAGACTATTTTTATCCTATTTAAGGAATAATGCTTCTACATAAATTAAAAAAGGAAAAATTAATGGCAACAGTAACTTTTAAAAACGACATTACATGCAATCTGGCAGGAACAGAGGTAAACGTAGGTGATACAGCACCGGTAGTAACCGTCACAAACTGCAACCCGATGCTTCAGGACGAAACCGTAGGCGGAGAAGGGAAAGTACAACTTGTTATCGCAGTACCTTCACTTGATACAGGTGTCTGTGATGCTGAAACGAGAAGATTTAACCAGGAGGCTGCTGGTCTTGAGGGTGTAGAGGTAATGACTGTATCTATGGACCTTCCGTTTGCGGCAGCGAGATGGTGTGGTGCAGCAGGCATCGAAAACATCAAAGTATGTTCAGACTTCAGAAACAAAGATTTCGGTAACGCATACGGCGTATTGCTTGCAGACGGTCCGCTTTCAGGTGTGCTTGCAAGAGTGATCTTTGTGATCGGCAAAGACGGTAAAGTTAGCTATAAACAAGTGGTACCTGAGATTACTCAGGAGCCAAACTACGAAGAAGCGCTTGCAGCAGCGAAAGCAGCACTCTAATTTTTTCTACACAACCTCCGCATAGCGGGGGGTGTTTTTCTCCCTGTGTCTCTTCACTTTTTAGCAACACACCTTAGTCTACTTATGCTAAAATACCTTATATATTTAAAATCTTGTTTCGTTGAAGGATAGAGTCTCCATGCGATATATCTCATATACAGTGTTGCTGTCTCTGCCGATCTTTTTTTTCACTGGTTGCGGTGAACCCGCCTTGCCGAAAGATCAGTATAACATGGAGGAGTGCAGAGAGGAGTTGCTGGAAGCAAACGATTTTAAAAGCGAGGGGAGCATAGACCATATCATTGTGGAGAAGACAGAAAGGAAAATGTATCTCTATAAAGGCAATGAGACTGTAGGCGTACTGCCTGTATCTCTGGGAAAAAACCCGGTGGGGCACAAGCAGCAGCAGGGGGACAACCGTACCCCCGAAGGGGAGTTCTTTATCCATCGTAAGCTCTGTTCGCCCAAGTACTACCGGTCGCTTTGTATCTCCTATCCCAGGCCAGAGGATATTGAAAATGCCCAAAAAAGAGGGGTGAAACCCGGCGGGGACATTACGATCCATGCACAGCCGAAATGGAATGCCGACGGGAAACAGGATGCATATACATTGAGCCAGAACTGGACACAGGGGTGTGTTGCTGTCACCAACAGTGTGATGGAAGAGCTTTGGTATGCCGTACGGGAAGGTGTTCCCGTAACCATACGCTAGGAGGAGAACGATCGCACGCTATACACAGAAACAGATCGATAAGTATCAACGTCAGAAATATATCGGTGAGCTGGAAAAGGTAGCAAAGAATCTTTTCCGTATGTTCAGGGATGAGAGCAGCACATCACACGCTTTTGTCACCAAATTTCGAATGCTCAAGCAGAAGCTGGATGAAAGAGAGGAGACCCACCTTGATGCGGAGTATCATAGGGAGTTGAAGTCCTATATCAACAGACTCTATCAGCAAACCTGTCAGAAAGAGGATTTTGGCGAGGATGAGTTTACTGATATCCGTGAGGCGGAGATGAGCAATCTTAACCGTTTGCAGAAAATGAAAAACAGTGTCTCCTATAAAAAAGAAAAACATAAAACAAAACATCATCATGAAGAGTGGGAGTAGATCATGCAGAGAAAAGTAAAATTTTTGCTTCTGGTATCAGCAGCGATGCTATGGATCACCGGATGTAACAAAAAGCCGGTCGTATATGGGAAAGCAGACAAGACTCCCTATGAGACAAAAGCATGCTGGAAAGAGCTTACCGCGGGGACAGAGATAGATGAGTCGATGCTGGCAGACAAGATCGTCGTCTACAAAGAGAAGCACCTGATGCATCTCTACCGCAAAGGGAAGGTTGTCGAAGAGTTCCGTATCTCGCTGGGAAAAAACGGCACAAAAGGGGGCAAGATAGAGAAAGGGGATTACCGGACACCCGTCGGGGACTATACGATTGTAAGAAAAAAGTGTGACAGCAGACTCTACAAGTCGCTGATGATCTCCTACCCCAACCAGGAGGATCTTGCAGAAGCTAAAAAGCGCGGAGTCGACCCCGGAGGCTATATTACGATCCATGGACAGCCCAAATGGAATGCTGACGGAAGAGGCGATGAGTATACCTTGGCGCATGACTGGACCGAGGGGTGTATCGCAGTGACCAATGTGGCAATTGATATTCTCTGGAAATCGATCAAAAACGGCGCCAGGATAGAGATTCATGCATAATGAAGCCGTTTTAGTTGAAATTGAGTAAGGATATATTATGATATTGAATAATATTGGTAAAAAGGAGCAACGATGAGAAAGGTTTTGGTATCAACCGCTTTACTTTCAGCGGTTCTACTGATGGCGGGAGGGAAACTGGCGCCGGAGGATATTCCTGAGCTTGTACCCGCCATAGAGACACCTGCGAATGACTGTGCAAAAAATACCGTCTACAATGATGAGGATAGCGGGTTGATGTGGCAGGACGAAGCCTACACCGATGCCGAGGACGGTGCCTTTAAAAACAATGGCAATGCAGGGAAAGCAGGGAGTTTTCAGCATGCAAAAAACTACTGCAACACGCTTTACTACGCAGGACATTCCGACTGGAGATTGCCGACCTCCGATGAGTTGATGCATCTGCACAGAAAACCGGGACAGGTGTTCATCAATTTCAGAGGTTCGGATTTCTGGACATCAACGCCGGCTGTCACGGGAAAATATTTTGTAGTATTTCCGGCGGATGCCTATCGTTATGAGAGAAAAACAAGCGAAAGCAACTATGTTAGATGTGTACGCTGCACAGAATAGGACTAAAGAATCTTTATCTCTTCCTGAAGGGTGATGCCAAATAGTTTTTTTACCTCTTTTTTCGCAAGGGTGATCAAATAGATGGCTTCTTCAAAGGTGCCTCCGCCCAGATTGACGAGGAAGTTTGCATGGATGGGGCTCCACTGCATGCCCCCTTTTCTCACTCCTTTTAATCCGGATTCTTCAATGAGCCGGCCCGCATAGTCACCCTCCGGGTTTTTGAAGACCGAGCCGGCGCTTGGCTGGGGCGGCTGATTGGTCCGCAAGGAGAGCAGGGTATCCAGAAGATCTTGGCTGAACCCCTCTTTGATCTCGAATTTCGCTTCTGTTGCAATGCCGTCCAGTCTGGCATAACGGTACCCATGTTGGATATCTTTCGCCTTCACCCATTTCCCGTCTATTTTAACAGAGTGGAGTATATTGAAAATTTCATACTCTTTGACTCCCGCGTTCATCGCTAGCATGCCGCCAAGCGTCCCGGGAAGTTTGGCACAGAACTCAAAGCCTGCGATATTGTGTTTTCTGGCATAGGATACGATACGCCCCGTGGGGGTGGCTGCCCCGATGATAAGCATATTGTCCTCTTCTCTGATCGTAGCGAACGCTTTGCTCAGGATCATCAGCGGAGGAGGAGCAGGGGAGACCAGGAGGTTGTTGGCCCCTCCGATGAGGTAGCGGTCCCGGGGTATCGCATCCCCTTCCTCCACTACCAGCACCTCCGTGGGCTGTCCTATTTTGATGCTGGAGTATTTCGAAAAATCGATGGTTTTAAAAAACAAGGGAGATCCCTTCTTTTTTTAAAGGTAGCAGGTAGCAGGTAGCAGGTAACAGGTCCGGTATGTGTTGCTTTGCAACACGATGATATATAAGGTCTCTTTTCTTCATCTCCTATCCCCTCCTTACTATCTGCTATCTTGAGCGAAGCTCACAGTATTCTCTCGGGATCAGGTAATCCTCCGTTTTGAGGGGCGCTTCCCACATTCCATGTTCGAAACCGATCTCATAGAGCCTGTCAAGTGCTTGAATCTGGAGTTTGTTCAGCTCTATCGATGTATCAGAAGCATACATGTCGAGGTATTTTTTAAGCAGGGCATCGGAGATCCGTACCAGTGCGTCCTTCTCCAATTTGGCACAAAGCTCTTCTTTGCGGGCATTTGCTACTTTCACCCCTTCGATGAGAATATTCTCTATCTCTATCGCACGGTTCAATGGCAGGCTTCTGCGTATCGCCATACCCCCCAGCGGGAACGGCAGACCTTTTCCAGCCAGCTCCACCCAGATATCCCAGATCTCTTTCTCTACCTCCAGGTTTTCGTCAAAATCAAGGATCGACTCATGGATCAGTACTCCGGCATCCACCACACCGTTGACCACTGCCTCTTCGATCTCCAGAAAGTTCATATAGACAGGGCGCGCTTCGGGATAGTAGATGCGAAAGAGCATGGCATTGGTGGTGTATTTGCCGGAGAGTGCCACCTTGAAGTTGCGCTTGAGCTTTTTATCCTTGCGGCGTATCAGTTTTGGCCCATACCCCTCGCCAAAGCTGACTGCCGTACGAAGCAGCGCATACTCCTCTTTGATCAGCGGGTACATGCCGAAGCTGATCGCAGTGACATCATAGGTACCTTTCAGTGCCTTTTCATTGAGTGTTTCGATATCCAATCCGATATTTTCAAACTGATACTCTTTGGTATCCACCCAGCCAAATTTGATCGCATAGTACATAAAGATATCATCGGCATCGGGTGAGTGGGCTAACTGTATAGGATTCATCAGATTAAACTCGCTTAAATTAGTAATAATGCCATTTTATCATAAGGGTGCCAAAAAGAAAAACCACCTGCAGAAGTATAGGTCCCGGAGATACATGGATGCTGCAAGAGAAAATACTTTTAAAAATATGACAATATGACATTTTTTTTTCTACGATATCATAATCCTATTAAAATGGTGATAGAATTTCACATTAAGAAGGTAAGGATCATGACTATGGCAATGGATGCAAACAAACAAAAAGCATTGGAAATGGCGATTAAGCAGATTGATAAAGCTTTTGGCAAAGGTACCTTGATGCGGCTCGGAGACAAAGAGTTTGAGCCTATTGCAGCGATCAGTACCGGTTCATTGGGGCTTGATATGGCGTTGGGGATAGGAGGTATACCGGTAGGAAGAGTCATCGAGATCTACGGACCGGAATCCTCAGGGAAAACCACGCTCTCCCTGCAAACCATTGCTTCTGCACAGAAGGATGGAAAGATCTGTGCCTTTATCGACGCAGAACACGCGCTTGATGTAATCTATGCAAAGAATCTTGGAGTAGATACTGAAAACCTTCTGGTCTCTCAGCCGGACTTCGGGGAGCAGGCGCTTGATGTGCTCGAAACACTGGCACGTTCGGGGGCAGTCGATCTGATCGTGGTGGACTCCGTCGCGGCACTGACTCCCAAAAATGAAATTGAGGGTGAAATGGGTGACCAGCACGTAGGACTGCAGGCAAGATTGATGTCCCAGGCATTAAGAAAACTGACAGGACTGCTTCATAAAACGAATACCACCGTGATCTTCATCAACCAGATACGTATGAAGATCGGAACCATGGGGTACGGAAGTCCGGAAACTACGACAGGCGGTAACGCATTGAAGTTCTACTGTTCGGTACGTATCGATGTGAGACGTATCGCTACACTCAAACAGGGTGAATCACAGATCGGCAACCGGGTGAAAGCAAAAGTGGTCAAAAACAAAGTGGCGCCTCCGTTCAGGCAGGCGGAATTTGACATCATGTTCGGTGAAGGGATCTCTGCTGAAGGAGAATTGGTCGATTATGGCGTAAAACTGGATATCATCGACAAATCGGGTGCATGGTTCAGTTATGGCGCTGAAAAGCTTGGACAGGGGAAAGAGAATGCAAAACTGACCCTTAAGGACAATGCCCAATTGCGTGCCGAGATCGAAGGAAAGATCAAAGAAGCGCTCGGCTTCAGTACGCTGCTTTCTGCTGATGAAAGCGAGATGACGGAGTAAAATCCGTTATCTTAAGCTCAAAATCCCTCCCTTTTTTGTATCGCAGCGGTGAGAAGATCTATCCCGGAACTGATCCCAATCAATTGATAAATTGCCTATTACGCTTTAGTGATATCTGAAAGGATTTGGGTATAATCCCAGCATGATGAAACAAAAACAGATATTTTTATGTGCAATTAACAATATCCTTTCGGGGACATGTAAAGAGGACTGCAAGTTCTGTACGCAGAGTGTACGGTACCATGCCGATATTGAACGCTACACCTATAAAGATATCGGCAGGATCGTTGAAGAAGCGAAAGCTGCACGATCCAACGGAGCGCTTGGCTACTGCCTGGTAACGGCAGGCAAGGGGCTTGACGATAAAAAAGTAGATTTTGTCGCACGAACAGCGCAGGCGATTAAAAAAGAGGTCGAAGGATTGAATCTGATCGCCTGTAACGGTACAGCGTCCGTTGAGCAGCTCAGGTATCTCAAAGAACATGGCCTGGACAGTTATAACCATAATCTTGAGACATCAGAGCGATACTATCCTGAGATCTGCCAGACCCATGGTTGGGAAGAGCGTTATCGTACCTGTGAAAACGTAAAGTCTGTAGGCTTGGCACTTTGCAGTGGCGGAATTTTCGGTATGGGTGAGACAGAGCAGGATCGTAATGACCTGCTTGATGCTATCGCTTCTCTCCAACCGGAGTCAGCGCCTCTGAACTTCTACCATCCAAATCCCGCTCTGCCGATAAAAACGCGCAACATAGGGCTTGATGAGGCAGTGGAAGTGATCCAAAAAGCACGGAAGCTTTTAGGCGAGGATAAACTTTTGATGGTTGCAGGAGGAAGGGAACTGCTTTTTGCCGGCAATGAAAACAGGATGTTTGAAGCAGGTGCCAATGCGATGGTGATCGGTAACTACCTGACAACCAAAGGGAGTGAACCTCTGAGTGATCAGCAGATGCTTCAATCGCTGGGATACGAGATCGCAACAAGCTGCGAAAGACACTAAGCCTGGCGGGAAAGCATGCAAGAGAATATACTGCTTATTTTAACGCTCTCTTTTCTGATATGGGGAAGTCCTTTTATCGCAAAGATACTGCGTATCCCCACTCCTCCCATAGAGATCATTCTGGGGTCTGTTTTTGCCTATCTCGGGTTTATTGCGGAGAGTGAATATTTTGCTTTGATCGCAAAAATGGGGTTTCTCTATCTCATGTTTTTGGCGGGTATGGAAGTGGATCTCAAGCAGATCACAGGCAGCTCCCGTAAAGTGATCAGACAGTCGATACTCTTTCTCTCGTCAATGGTCTTCTTTTCGACGCTTACGGGATTTCTCTTTCATCTTGATACGGTGATCATTATCTCGATGCCTTTGATCTCTATAGGGCTTCTGGCGTCACTTTCCAAAACATATGGAAAGGATCAGCCCTGGATACGTATGGCATTTATCGCCGGTGTGCTGGGAGAGATAGCAAGTATTGCGGTTCTGACGATCTTTGATGCTGCAAGCAAGACCGGGTTCAATATCACGCTGATGGTGCATCTGGGCTATCTGGTGCTCTTTATGGTCATTATCTACTTTATCTACCGTCTTTTGCATCTTCTCTTCTGGTGGTACCCGGAGCTGAAAAGTACACTGGTGCCTAAGTTTGATACTTCTGATCAGGATATACGCCTGGCGATCGCACTCTTTTTTATTCTGATCGCGGTGATGCTCTCTCTGGAGCTTGAACTGGCACTGGGGGCATTTATTGCGGGTGTTGCGATCTCCGCCTTTTTCCATCATGAAAAGAAACTTGAAGAGAAGATGTCCAGCCTTGGTTTTGGGTTTTTGGTCCCCCTCTTCTTTATCTATATCGGGGCTTCATTTGATCTTCAGGCTCTTGGTATGCCGGGGGTTGTCTCGGGGGCACTTCTGATCACTCTTTTGATGATCTCTTCAAGGGTTCTGGCTGCGGTTGTCCTTCAGGGGATAAGCAAAAAGAAGGATGCCCTTTTGGTTGCCCTCTCTCTGTCTATGCCCCTGACGCTTCTTATCGCCGTGGCAACGATAGGGCATGAAGCACATCTGCTGGAGAAACTGCATTATTACCAGTTGATTCTTGCGAGTATTTTTGAGATCCTGATCTCAATGATCACGATCAAGTTCCTTAATGGCAGAAAAGTATAGTGGGTGAAAAACAGGGAAGAGAGGAGGGACCCGGACCGTTACTCTGCATCCACCTCTTTAATGGCATCACGATATAGCCTGTCGGCTGCCTCTTTCGCCTCTTTTGCTTCTGGGCTTAGATGGATATTATGCGGGGCAGATCGTCCTTCCGTGGACTTTTGGGTAGAAGCGGTATCTTTTGGCATCTGAGGCTGTTCTACTTCTTCTTTTGCCTGCTCCATCGCTTTTTCTATATCCAGTGACTGCTCCGGCTCGGCTTCAGCTTTGACAGTCTCCTGGAACGTCTCTTTTTGTTTCTTGGGCTCAGTGTTATGTTTCGCCTCTTCTGAATGTTTTTTTCTCAGACGTTCGGCTTCATACTTTTCGACTGCGATACGCTCTTCTTCGAGTGCCTTCAGGCGTGCCTCCTCAGCCTTTTTCTGCTCCTCTGCCATGACCGTTCCCTGTGATTCAGCCACTTCTCCAGGTTTAGGCTCTTTGGCGTCTGCTTGTGTCTCTTCGGCTTTTTCGTGAGGGATAGCTTCGGCTGACTCCGGGGGAAGTGAACCATTTTGGTCAGCAAGCTCTATGCTTTCGGTCTTCGACTCTTCTGCATCTATTTCCCCATCGAGAAGGAACGTATCTCCGCTGGATGACTCTCTCAGTTCCGAGATCAACCTGCTTTGTTCCTCATCCAGATTCTTAAGGTTTGTTTTCAGATCAAAAGGGTTATCGGACGCTTCAAGCCCGATGCAAAGTATTGCCACTCCTGTCCATAGATAGCGCTTCATATTTACTCCTCTTTCAGTTTGCACTGGGTTCAAGCTGTTTCAGCTCAAAGTACTCTTTCTGCAGTCTTCTGTTCTCAGCCTTCAGGACTTTTTCCCGATCAATCAGCGCTGCTTTTTTCCCTTTGAGATGTTCCAAAACAGTGAGAGAATTCTCCCCGTAGATCAAAATGCCAAGATAGATGCCAAAAAGCAGGATCCCAAGCAGACTTATCAAGAAAGTTTTGATCGATAAACCTGCGATCTCTCCCGCTTTTTGTATCGCTCCCATCCGGTTATTTCGCAAATGGCTCCGCACCGAGGTACTCGAACTGTCCCAGTTCTGCTTGGATCTCCAGCAGTCTGTTGTACTTGGCGATTCTGTCACTTCTTGCGGTAGAACCTGTTTTGATCTGGCCGGTATTGAGCGCTACTGCAAAGTCTGCGATAAATGTATCTTCGCTCTCTCCCGAACGGTGCGACATCACACAATTGTATCCGCTTCTTTGCGCCAGTCTGATCGTCTGCATCGTTTCTGATACGGAACCGATCTGGTTGGGCTTGATCAGGATCGCATTGCCGATCCCTTTTTCGATCCCCTCGGCAAGGATCGATACATTGGTGACGAAGAGATCATCCCCGACAAGCTGGACTCTCTCCCCAAGCACGTCAGTAAGCTCCTTCCATCCGTCCCAGTCGTCCTCGCTGAGACCGTCCTCGATCGATACGATAGGATATTTTTCACAGAGGTTGGCATAGTATGCCACCATTTCCGAACTTGTCAGTTCTCTGTTTTCTGATTTGAGCACATATTTGCCTGCATCATTGATCAGTTCGCTGGCAGCAACATCCAGCGCGATAGCGATCTGCTCTCCTGGTTTGTATCCGGCTTTTTCGATCGCCTGCATGATCACCTGGATCGGTTCTTCGTTGCTTTTCAGGTTCGGCGCGAATCCTCCCTCGTCACCCACTGCGGTACTTTCACCCATGCTGTCGATGATCTTTTTGAGGTTGTGGTAGACTTCCGCAGCGGCTCTGAGTCCTTCAGAGAATCTGTCAAAGCCCACAGGCATGACCATATACTCCTGGAAATCCACGGAGTTGTTCGCATGCTCTCCGCCGTTAATGATGTTAAGCATCGGTACGGGCATTGTCACACCATTCGCTCCGCCAAGGTATCGGTAAAGCGGCATCTTCATGCTTGCAGCCGCTGCACGTGCCACTGCCATAGAGACGCCAAGTACTGCATTTGCGCCGAGGTTGCCGTAGTTGTGTGTGCCGTCAAGTTCTTTCATTGTCAGGTCAACTTCTGCCTGGTTGTAGGGACTCATTCCTACCAGTGCGTCATAGATGGGTCCGTTTACATTTTCGCACGCCTGCTGAACGCCTTTACCCATGTATCTGTCGCCGCCGTCACGAAGTTCCAGTGCTTCACGTTTGCCTGTACTTGCACCGCTTGGTACGATCGCACTCGCTACTGTCCCGTCACTCAGGCTGACTTTCGCCCTTACGGTAGGATTTCCCCTACTATCCATTACCTCGTCTGCTACGATATCATCGATAAAAACCATCTTTGTCCTTTATGTCTGCAATATACTGTTTTAAATAGTCATATTTTATCGAAATTTTGCTGATAGGTGATTATCAAACCGTAGCATAAAACCACCTCTTTCAAGCGGTGGATATAAGATACCTATGCACATCCTGAAAGTATGACAATTTGAAATATTTTAACCCTACTCTATATTTCGTAGGCAATATATCAATAGCCCACCATATTGAAAGGAGAAGAAATGTTAAAGGCTGTCAAAGTTCGATTATACCCCACTAGTGAACAAAAGCAACTCATTTCCTCTCAGTTGGGTGGAGCAAGATATGTCTACAACCGTGCATTGGCTTTGCGAAAATATGCCTATCAGAAGTTTGGTAGTAAAATCGGAAAGTTTGCACTGATAAACCATATCACCAAACTCAAAAAAAGAGAACAAACAGCATGGCTTAAAGAGATCGACTCGCAAGCCATACAGCAATCCATAGCCAATATGGATAAGGCGTATCAATACTTTTTCAAAGGCGGCGGATACCCAAAATTTAAATCCAGACATCACTCAAGACAAGGCTATCAATACCCACAGCGGGTTAAAATTGACGGCAACAAAGTGTTTTTGCCCAAAGTGGGATGGGTGAAGATGAAAGGATGGAGAAAAGATTTCGACGGCAAGATTAAAACCGTAACTGTTTCATATGAGGCATATCAATATCATGCAAGCATATTGATAGACATGGACGAACAAGATACAGCAATAAAACACAATTCTAAATCAATTGGCCTTGATGTCGGTGTCTCTTTGATGGTGGCTGATAGTAGCGGCACAAAAATAAAACCTCTTGATCTGAAAAAAGAACTTTCCAAACTAAGGACACGTGCTAAACAGCTAAGCCGAAAGAAAAAAGGCTCAAACAATAGAGCCAAGGCAAAAGCTAGGATAGCGAAACAAAATCTTCGCATTACCAATATGCGAAAAGATTTTTTACACAAACTCTCACGAACATACAGCGAAAACCAAACTGTGGTCGTGGAAGATTTGAAAATAAAGAATATGACAAAAGCAACAAAAGGAACTGTCGAGACACCCGTAAAAAATGCAAAAGCAAAAAGAGGACTCAACAGGGTGATCACTCAAAAGAGCTGGGGTATGTTCTTTGAAATGCTTAATTACAAGTTAAGAGAAAATGGAGGACAATTGATCAAAGTTGATCCCAAGTTCACTTCTCAGACCTGTAACAAATGCGGTCATGTTTCCAAAGAGAATAGAAAAACGCAAGACAAGTTTGTATGTGATTCTTGCGGGCACAGTGACAATGCTGATACCAATGCCGCCAAAAACATACTTGCCCGTGGGATACACGGCAATAATGCTTCCCTGCAAATAGCTGTTTAGGCTATGGAGGAAGAATCCACCTCATTTATGGGGTGGAGTATCAAATTAAATAATCTTATAGCGTAACTTGGCTGAAGCAGATAGAACTTTTTTCAATCTTGGTGCAAAAACCTACTTCAGGGTTTTCTTCACTCTTCTGACTTCCTCTTCGAAACTCCGCAGGGTCTCCTGCTTTACTGTTTTTTGGTATCTGAGCTGATGATAGAGCCCGTTGACTGTGGAGAGGGGGATCTGTTCTGCTTGTTCGATACGGCCGAAATAGCGGTTGAGGCTCTCTCCCTGCTGTTTCGAAAACCCCTGTTTCTCCAGCGCTTCAAGAAGCGGCTTGAGTATGCACTGGATCCTGTCACTGCACTTCGACCGGCTGAGCAGGTAGAGGGCAAGGATCAGTAAAGCAAGCAGGAGGAGAAAACTCGAAATAAATTTGATCAGAAAAAGCGTATCGGATTTGAGGTAGGAGAAGAGCTTCTTTTGGCTCAGGGAACTGTACTCCAGGATCCAGGTATCGATCTGGTACTTGATATAGTGGAGGTAGAGATTGAGTTGCTGCCATTGGCTTTTCTCTCCTGCAGCCATATCCGTACTGCTCCCCTGATCTGTACCTCCTTCGATCGCGCCGGCAAATGCTGTGGTCTCTACCCGGTGCCAGCGCCCATCCAGATAGACTTCAACCCAGGCATGCGCATCGCTCTCCCTGACGATCAAATAGTTCCCGACACTGTCCGACCCGTCAGGTCTGTATCCGGTAACTATCCGGCTTGGAATTCCGACCATCCTTGCCAGTGTTGTGAAGGCAGCCGCAAAGTGTACACAGTAGCCCTCTTTCCGGTCAAAAAGAAAGCTGTCGGTGGAGTTGTTCAGATCAAAATCCCGGGGCTTGAGCGTATAGGCAAGCTTCTGCTCCCTGAAGAAGGAGCGGACCGCTTCAAGCCGCTGGTGCGGACCGTTGAACTTTCTCCCGATGTCATGCGCGAGGGCCTGTGTCCGGGGATCACTTTTGTGGTCATAGCCTAAGGCGATCTTTTCCAGTGTAGCGGGCAGCGGGCCTTTGTAGCTTGAGTGCAGGATAGATCCGGCATTATAGAGGAAGGTCTCTTTGCGCGGCTCTGGCATTGTGCTTTGAAGATGAAAATCCAGGCGGGCTTTCTCCGGCAGCAGAAGGGGCGTATCGAGGAGATAGATCCACCGCTTGTTGGTGGGGTAGAGTGTTACCTTGTAGCTGGTCATCTCCCCTGTCGGAAGATCAGGGGCAGAGGGATAGAGCGAAGCGTTCAGAGGCCTCCAGATACGATCGGTTTTTTGGTAAAGGACGCTTCCCCTGAAGTAGAGATCTTCGGCAGAAGGTATTTTCTTCTGGAATCCTACCTCCATGACAATACGACGGGAGGGGACAAGGAGGGCGTTTTTATCCAGGTGCATCAGCCCGTCATGGCCACTTCTGTGGACCAGATCCCCTTTAAATCCGTAGCTTGCATGTTCAAAGGAGATACGGGGGAAGAAGATGAAAAAGAGTATCACGATCGGCAGAGAAGCGATATAGAGTTTTGAAGCGACTCTGAGGGCACGATCAAGGTCGGTCCGCATCACCTGCCAGACCAGCATCGCGATCAGGATAAAAATCTCCGCCAGGAGATAGATGAGCATCGGAAGAGAGTAAAAAAAGAAAAGGGTGGTTGCCAGCAGCAGCAGAGGGGAGATCTTGAGATAAAAGTTCACCTCTCGGGTCAGGCGCTGCAGTGCGATGGCGATGAACAACAGATAGATCATCAGCTCGACAAAGAGTTTGAGACGTGAAAGGCCCGCAAAACTGAAACTGCCGTAGAGGGAGAAAAAAATCGCAGCTGCACCTGCCAGGGCAACCGCCGTGAGTGTGACAGCGGTGGGTTTCTTGCCGATAAGCAGCAATCCCAGTACCAGAAGCAGGAAAAAGAGCATAGGAAGCTTGAGGAAAAACAGCATCGGCAAGAGGGTTGCCATATAGGCGATATCCAGTGTTCTCAGGAGTGCCGGTTTAGAAGAGAGCAAGTTTTTCAAGTATTGCATCGGTCGACATCCTTTTTGAATCCAGGTTTTCATGGGGCATCTGTACCTGAAAGTCCAGATTTTGTGCTTCACATTCCAGTATCCAGCGTGTGAGCTGGGAAAGTCTGGCTTCATCGTTTTTACCAGCTTGATAAAAATCAAAGTTGAGGTGCTCCAGCGGTATCTCATGGGTAAATTTTTTCAATGCACTCTCCCCTTTTGCGACAGAGGGCCAGTGTATTTTTCCTATGGGGGCATCTCCGGCATGGGGTGAGATCCCTTCAAAATCGCTCTCCAGTCCGTATCGCCCCCTTCTGCGGCTTAAAAATGTCTCCAGGCTGCTGCCTTGCGGGCGGGGATAGACCACTTTATGTGTGGCAAGATCAAGCGGAAGGAGAAAGCGGATAGTGGCCAGGGGAAAGAGGCTCTGCAGAGAGCATATACCTATCTTCATCTTTCCTCTGCGTTCCGGACTGAAAGAGAGCGCAAGTATCTCCCCGCTCTGTGCTTTGAGCACGGGAACAAAAAGGCTCTGGCCCATGCACTCGAGCTTCAGGGCATAACTTTCGGCGCTTTTGTCATTTTTCAGCGAAAGGTAGATAGCCGATCTTTTTTGGGCGAAAAGCCTCTCTGAGCCCTGGAGGGTAAGGGTGAGGTTTGCCATATTGTATATCCCGAAAGGCGAAGCGACAAATGCCAGTGCAAAGACAAAAAAAAGGACGATATAGACCAGGTTGAAGTTGTGCATATAGGCTTCAAGAAAAAGTCCGAAGAGGAGGAGTACGACCAACAGGGAACCGAGGGTGGCTTTCTGCTTCAGGCGCTTACGCGTCCGGCTGAGTGTTCGAAGTGATAACATCTCTGATGCGTTCCAGGGTTGTTTTACCCTCTTTGAAGTGCAGCCTGTGCAGGCAGACATAGGGGGCAACCGCGGTCACATCATCGGGAATTGCATAGTCCCTGCCGTGCAGACAGGCCCAAGAGCGTGTCATCTGGGCCAGTGCCAGTGCGCCCCGTGTGGAGAGCCCGTGCATAAAGTATACGCCGTTTCTGCTCAGTGAGATGATCTCCTGGAGGTAATCGAGCAGCGCATCGCTCAGGTGTACGCGATCGACCCTCTCCTGTATCTCTTTGATCTCTTCAGGCGTGATGTGGGTACCGGCAGGAAGTGTTCTGGGCTTTTTCTGTGCAAGGATCTCTCTCTCTGCCTCACGGGCAGGGTAGCCGATGCTCATGGCACAGATAAACCGGTCAAGCTGAGAATCGGGCAGTTTGAAGGTACCGACCTCCTCATAGGGATTTTGTGTCCCCATCACGAAAAAGGGCTGCTGGAGCTCATACTGTTTGCCGTCGACCGTGATGCTGTCCTCTTCCATCGCCTCAAGGAGCGCCGACTGGGTTTTGGGCATCGAGCGGTTGATCTCATCGGCGAGCAGGAACTGGGTGAAGATCGGCCCCTTTTTGAAGATAAACTCTGCTTGTTTCTGGTTGAAGTAGTTGACCCCGAGGATATCGGAGGGGAGGAGGTCGGAGGTGAACTGAATACGGCTGAACTCAAGCCCGAGCAGTGAAGCCAGCGCTTTGGCGAGTGTTGTCTTCCCCACACCTGGGATATCTTCGACCAGCAGGTGTCCCTTGGCGAAAAAAGCGGCCAGTGCCAGGGTGATGCTCTCCTCTTTGCCATAGAGTACGGATGCCACAGCCTTGACCAGGGGCAAATATCTCGCATCCAGTTCGTACATCATT
>JAQVHV010000077.1 GCA_028696055.1 Sulfurovum sp. | reverse complement strand
CTTCCCGAATGCCTCTTTAAAGATGCGATGCATATGAAACTTGCTGACATGCAGGTCTCTGCTCAGCGCTTCAATATCAATATGCGTATCGATATGTGTATAGATATAGTACATCATGGCATTGGCAAGTTGCGTTCTTTTTTCCAGTGTTACTCTCTTCATAATGTGCAATTGTAGCATTAATAGAAGATATTTTAGAAGATATCAGACACTATTTTAAGCAATAATAGACAATAAAGTGGACAATAATTATGAAGAATTAGCTGACGCAAACCTCCTATAATAGCATACATTTACCTACGAGGAATAAGAACATGAAAAAAATCAATAAAATCCTTATCTCAAACCGCGGCGAGATCGCCCTGAGGATTATCCGTGCATGCAAAGAGCTTGCCATCCAGAGTGTAGCGATCTACTCGGAAGTGGACAATGAGGGGGTATGGGTGCTCAAGGCGGATGAATCCCATCTGATCAAGGGGGACGTCCTCCAGGCTTACCTCAATTACGAAACGATCATCAGCATCGCAAAAAAATCAGGGTGTGATGCGATCCACCCCGGCTACGGCTTTCTGTCTGAAAATGCCGATTTTGCCAAAGCGTGTGAAGAAAACGGCATCATATTCATCGGGCCAAAAGCGGAGCATATCGCTCTATTCGGGGACAAGATGGCATCAAAAGTAGCGATGAGGAGCGTAGGGGTACCGGTACTTGAAGGAACGGACGAACCTATCGTAGATAAAAAAGCGGGCGCGGCTTTCGCAGCCAGAATCGGATTCCCGGTTATCATCAAGGCAGCATTCGGCGGCGGCGGAAGAGGGATGAGAATCGTCCACAAGGAGAAAGATTTCGAATCAATGTTCGACAGCGCCACAGCTGAATCGATGAAGTTTTTCGGTAGAAGCGAAGTATTTATCGAAAAATATGTCGTCAATCCAAGGCACATCGAGATCCAGATCGTCGCAGACAAATACGGAAACGTCGTACACCTGGGAGAACGCGACTGTTCGATCCAGAGACGCCATCAGAAAGTCATCGAGATCGCTCCTTCGCCACGCCTTAGCGAAGAGGCACGCAGAGAGCTCTACCGCATCTCCACCAAAGCGATGTTCAAACTGGGCTACGAGAGTGTGGGAACGATCGAATTCCTCCTCGATGAAAATGATACGATCTATTTTATCGAGATGAATACGCGTGTACAGGTTGAGCACCCGGTTACAGAGAGTATCAGCGGTATCGACATCATCCAGCGTATGATCGAAATCGCGGCGGGAGATAGATTGAGATTCCTCCAGGAGGAGATCAAATTCAGAGGCTATGCCATCGAGTTCAGGATCAACGCAGAAAACCCGGAGAAAAACTTTATGCCTACAGTCGGCACAGTGACAGAGTACATTGCACCGGGCGGCCCGGGCGTAAGGCTTGACACAAGCCTTTATGCAGGCTATACAGTACCGGCAAATTACGACTCAATGATCGGGAAGCTGATCGTCTCGGCGCTTGACTGGGAAGGTACAGTCAACAAAGCAAGAAGAGCGCTCGATGAGTTCATCATCGAAGGGTTCCCGACCAATATCCCGCTGCATCAGCATATCGTAAGAGATGAGGATTTTATCAATGGAAAGTTCACCACCAACTATCTTGATGAAAAACTTCCTCAATTTAACGTAGTCAATCCGGAGACCCAAAAAAAGATAGAGGGTAAACTCAAATCAATATTTTCAAGATTTCTCTTTTAATCCGCAGAAGGTAAAAAGATGCAACAGATGAATCAGTTTTTTCGGGAAAAGGAATTAAGAGGATTGAGATAGATAAAGATAAAAAAGGGGAGGAAGAGAAAGTACTATAAACGGCAGTAGAGCCGTTTATAGAAATGATTATGCCATTTGAGCAGCAACTTCAGCAGCGAAGTCTTCTTCTGCAACTTCGATACCTTCACCAACCTCAAGTCTGATGAATTTAACGATCTCTGCTGTACCGCCGGCTTTTTTCGCTTCTTCTTCAATGAACTCAGCAACAGTTTTGCTGTCATCCATGACGAATTTTTGATCAAGCAGACACTGCTCCTGGTCAAGTGTTGTGTTGTCAAGGATAAATCTTGCTACTTTACCCGGAAGGATTTTGTCCCAGATCTGCTCAGGCTTGCCTTCAGCTGCAAGCTCTTTTTTCATCTCTTCTTCAGCTGCTGCAAGTACTTCATCCGTCAATTGTGACATAGAGATGTACTGTGGCACGTTTTTAAGAGGTTTTCCAAGTCTTACCAGCTCTTCGTTCTCTTTTTCGATAGCGATGATTCTACCCTGAGTCTCTTCTGCAACGAACGCAGGATCAAAATCTTTGTAAGAGAGTGTAGAAGGGCTCATTGCCGAAGCATGCATTGCGACACTTTTCAGCGCCGGCTGGATTTTTGCTGCAGTCTCAGCAGAGTCACATTTTGCCTCAACGATCACACCGATCTGCTTGTTCGCATGAAGGTAACCGTTCACAGCTGAAGTCTCATCAGCCGTAAGCAGTCCTGCTCTTCTGACAACAAGGTTTTCACCGATTGTTGCGATATTGTGTGCCATAAACTCGCTGAACGCCTGTCCGTTGATCTCTGAAGCGTTGATCGCATCGGCATCTGCAAGGTTGTTTGCAAATGCATGATCAACGATCTGAGCAAGGATATTCTGGAACTTCTCGTTTTGCGCAACGAAGTCTGTCTGTGAGTTCACTTCGATCACGACAGCCTTGTTCCCTTCAACTTTTACTGCGATTGAACCTTCAGCAGCGACTTTGCTTGCTTTCTTTGCAGCAGCACCGATACCCTGGTCTCTCAGCCAGGCAACCGCTTTGTCCATATCTCCGTCAGACTCAGTCAATGCCTTTTTGCAGTCCATCATACCTGCATCAGTCATCTCTCTGAGTTTTTTGATATCTTTTGGTCCAAAGTTTGCCATATTCTTACTCCTCTACCGATGCTTCTACTTTTGTACCCTCTTCTGCTGCCGCTTCAGAAAGAACCTCTTCAACCTCAGCCGATGTTGGTGCTTCAGCGACTTCTTCACCATGAGCTTCTGCATATGCTGCTTTACCTTCGATAATTGCATTTGCAATCTCCTGGCAGAAAAGGTTTACTGAACGGATCGCATCATCGTTACCTGGGATAAGGTAATCTACCATATCCGGATCACAGTTTGTATCCACCGGTGCTACCACTTTCATACCAAGTCTTCTTGCTTCCTGTACTGCGATGTGCTCTTTTACTGTATCGATGACAAACATGATATCAGGAAGCTTTTTCATGTGTCTGAAACCTTCAAGGTAAGAGTTAAGCTTCTCTTTTTTTCTTCTGAGCATCAATGCTTCTTTTTTCGTAAGAAGGTTGATCTGACCGCTCTCTTCCATCTGCTCGATGATTTCAAGTTTTCTGATAGATTTTTTCATTGTCGGGTAGTTTGTAAGCATACCGCCCAACCATCTTTCAGCTACATAAGGCATACCTGCTCTCTCTGCATGCTCTTTGATCGCCTGTTTTGCCTGTTTTTTAGTACCGACGAAAAGAACAGTTTGTCCTTCTGCTGCTGCATCTCTTACGATATTGTATGTATATTTGAAGTATCTCAGTGTTTTTTGAAGATCGATAATGTAGATATTCTTTCTTGCACCAAAAATATATTTTTTCATTTTTGGATTCCATCTTCTTGTCTGGTGCCCGAAGTGTACGCCACACTCAAGCAGGTCTTTCATTGTTACCATATTTTGCTCCTTGGTATAAAATTATTCAATTGCTGAAGGCTGATGCCTCGCCATAGGTTTGGTCCTCTGTAGTCCTTAACGCTCCATTAGCGCAACCTTTCAAGGAATAACTACATGAGTATTTCTACTTCCTTCGTGGAAATAGGAGTCGCGATTTTACTATAAATAGGATTAAAAGGAGATAAAAACAAAGAGTGAAATACAGAGCAGTGAAACAGGTGTGAGCGGAAACGCATCACTTTTTATAATACTTTTGGCGCTCCATCACCATTCGGTACCGTTTCCATGAGGAGATAATAAAAAAATAGACGCAGCCTACCACAGCCAGTACATCCAGCAGCAGTATACCAAACTGGAATACGATAAAACACAAAACGGCCATCAGCAGCAGCTCCATTAGCAGATAGAGTTTAGGCTTGATAAACGAACGGTGTCTTCTCTCTTTCCACTTTTGGTACTGCTTGATCATTTCCGTCCTTTATGGTGCTGCTGTTTTATCTCTGTATTTTACTTTTGTAATGTTTCAAGCGTCTCTTTGACCGCCTGAACATGTCCCTTTACTCTGACTTTATCCCAAGCTGCTGCGATCTTTCCTTCAGGATTGATGATAAAAGTGCTTCTGACTACTCCCATATACTCTTTGCCGTAGTTCTTTTTGAGCTGCCATACGCCATACGCATTGCATGCCTCTTTCTCTTCATCCGCCAGGAGCGTAATCCCCAGCTCTTTTTTCTCGATGAAGTTTCTGTGCTTCTGAGGAGAGTCCGGGCTGACTCCAAGGATGATCGCATCCAGCCCGTCAAATTCAGGTTGTGCTTCCGTAAACTCGCATGCTTCGGTCGTACAGCCCGGGGTATTGTCCTTGGGGTAGAAATAGAGCACGATCCATTTGCCCTTGAGGTCTCTCAGGCAGATCTCCTCCTCATCCTGGTTGGGGAGACAAAATGCCGGTGCAGCGGTTCCAACTTCTAACATCTCTTTTCCTTTTTATTTTTAATTCTTTGTGGTAGTATAACAAAATGAATGAAGAAACAAAAGAGATGCTGCTCGCACAGATAGAAAAACTGATCGCTTACGGAAGCGGGGAAAGCACAATCAACCCCGCACTTCTGGAGTACCTCAGCATGAGTGACCTGATCTCCATGCGTGATAACTTGATCCAAAGAGTAGGAACACTCAAGGAAGAGGATAAAGCGTGGCTGGAGCAGTTCAAAAGGTACGAATGAGCAGGTGGGGCTCAAGCCTCCACTTCCCAATAAGTTCTTTCACAGTCTCACACCATCATTGTCGTAACGAAAACCGAAGTTCAGCCTGTCTCTTTTTCACCTGAAGTCGATCGATCTGTCAAACTCTATATTGTACTTTTCCAGTATCTTTTTCTGTTTGGCTTGGGCTTCTTCTCTGTCGATCACAACCTTGATGCCGTCTTTGTCCTCGAAAACGAGATACTTCTCTTTACTCTGCTTCACCTTTTGATAGAAATCTTTGAAGTCCACATAGCTCTCGCCATTCACCTTCTCTATCGGCCACATCCTGAAATCCGTATTGCCGCGGCTGATATCCGAAGCCAGTACCTTCAGCAGCACTACAACCTCTTTTTTCTCTTCGGTCAGCCACTCTCTGGCATATTGGCTTAACTGCATCTGGTTGATCTTTGTCGAGAGAAGAAGGTTGCGCGAGAGAGGAGAGAAGATATAGCCCCCCTCTATAAAGTAACTGGGCATTTTATCATACTGTGTCGTCTTGACAAGCAGAATATCATCAGCGATCCTTGTAAGCATCACTTCAGCCTCGATCTTTTTGCCTTCCCTTATCAGGCTCAATCTCACAGATTCCCCTAGCTGATGCATATCCACATAGTACCCAAAGTCCGTATATTCATTGTTGCGGAATGCCACCGTACCGTCGTCTTCTATCTTATGTCCGTCAATATGGGTAATGATATCTCCCTTTTTGACCACTCCCTTTGCCGGTGAGTTATAGACAATATCGGCAACAAGGTTTCCGGTATACTGATCTTCAAGCCTGTAGTAGGCCTTGAGGGCGGGATTTTCCAGTTTCTGTGTCACGATACCGAGCTCCGGGAAACCATCATATCTGCCGTCCTGCATATCCTCAATAAAGTGTCTGACCATACTCACAGGCACAAGATAACCGATATTCTGGGAACTGCTGATCACCTGCATCACGACCCCTACCACTTTCCCTTTGGAGAGCGCGGGACCGCCGGAATTTCCGGGATTGACCGCAGCATCCACCTGTATCGCCAAAAAGCTTTCTCCGCTGTGCGTATAACGGTGATGTTCGATACGCGAAACCACGCCGATGGTGGCTGAAAGGGTATTCCCCCCCATCGGATAGCCGTAGACAACGATCTCCTGCTCCACATGCGGCAGCTCGCCGAACTCCAAAGGTGTCACCTTGCCGAAAAAACGCTCATCCTCTACTTTAAGAAGTGCCAGGTCAGCCTGATGGGAGACCGCATGTACCGTAGCGATAAAGCGTCTGCGTTCACCGTATCGCTCCACTTCCAAAAATGTCCGGTTGGCGACCACATGGGCATTGGTAAGGATATATTTTTGTCCGTTTTTGCCTGCGATGATAGCCCCTGAACCCGTGCTCTGCCGCATCGAGGAACTCCATGGTTCCTGATAGTTCAGCGCCTTGGCAACGGTATAGATCTTTACGATCGCCTCTTTTGTCTCCTCATCCTTCACCTGGGCATAGAGTGAAACCGCAAAGAAAATAATACCCCATAAAACTCTCATACTTGTCCTTCAAATTTTTCCGCATCTACGGCAGTGATATTCCGGTCTATTGCCTCTTGCGCCATCAGCCCCGCAGCGGCAGAGTTCAGCAGGTTTTTCTCTCTATCATACACCCTTGCGCTGCACACCCCGCAGCTGGGGCTTCTGTCTTTTCCGATAAAGAGGTCGATCGTGCCATGCTGGTCAAAAAAGTTTCTGGCATAGGCGCGTATCGCTTCTGAGCGCAGCACCCCGCTCTCATTGCATACCGCCTCGACCCCGCGGTGAGTCTCTATCAGGTCCATTGTGGGACGGGGAGAACCGAAAGCGCTATCTTCAGGACAGAAGAGGATCAGTTCATCCCCCTCAAGCATCTCCAGCAGTGCCTGCGCATAGTTATCCTTTCCGTCATAACGGCAGGACTTTCCTGCCAGACATGCCGATATCGCCACCCTTCTCATCGTTTTTTTAGTTGACAAAAAGCAGGTAATAGACCCAGATCCCCGTCACCGAGGTCAGAAGAATACCCGTAAAGGTGCGTATCCCTGCTTTTTTGTGCGACTGGCTATACATCCCCGGCAGCACGTTCAGACGGCGGTCTCTTTTTGCTCTGATCAGTGTATTGATCCATAGTCCCAGAGTGATCACGGCGATGGCGATATGGAAGATAAGCACCCAGAATGCATATCCCTGCGGGGTTGAGCTTTCCTGCATAAACGCATCAAATCCCCCCACACTGCGCACCCCGTATTCAAAATAGGCAACCACCACGACCGATACGACAAAAAGTGTGGCCTGGACACTCGCATGAAGATTATAAAGTTTTCGCTTTGCCAGGGAGATCGCCCCCAGTATCAAAAAAGGCAAAAGCGCTACGATCACTGTGACTATATCCATAAAGAGCGGTGCTCTGGTACCCAAAAATCCTGCTTCAAACATCTGCTTGTATCCTTTTTAACAAATTACTATTGATTTTATTTCTGTAAACTCTTCAAGCGCCCACTTGGGCCCTTCTCTGCCGATACCGGAGAGTTTGCTCCCGCCGTAAGGCTGGACATCAAAACGCAATGTAGGGATATCATTGATCACGACACCCCCGCACTGCGCATCATCGATAAACCGCTGTGTACGCTTCAGGTCATTGGTAAAGATACTGAACTGCAGCCCGTAGGGAGAGTCATTCATCTTTTCAATGGCAACCTCATAACTGGGCACACTCACCAGGCTTACGATCGGGGCGAAGACCTCTTCGCAGACGATCTTCATCTCATCGGTCACATCCGCCATGACCGTGGGAGGGAAGATGCCCTCCATCTCTTCTCCCCCTGCTACGACTCTTGCTCCCTCATTCTTGGCGCTTGCGATCCAGCTCTTTACGCGATGGAGCGACTCCTCGTTGATCATCGGGCCGATGAAGGTATCCTCTTCATACGGCGAACCCACCTTGAGCTTCCCTGTCTCGGCCGCCATCGCTTCGACAAACCCTTCATAGACCTCTTCATTCACATAGATGCGCTGCAAAGAGATACAGACCTGACCGGAATTGTAAAATGCCCCGAAAGCACAACGCTGAGCCGCGTACGCTATATCTGCACTGCTGTCGATATAGGTCGCCGCATTGCCGCCAAGCTCAAGTGAGACCTTCTTGATCCCCGCTTGTTTGGTAATAATATTGCCCACGGGTACCGACCCTGTAAAGCTGAGTACCCTCGGGATATCACTTTTCACCAAAGTCGATCCCACCTCCACATCACCATATACGACAGAGAGCGCATCTTTGACCGCATATTCAGACTCGACAAAGAGCTTCGCCAGCATATAGGCTGTCATCGGTGCCTCAGGCGTCGGTTTCAGTACGACGGCATTCCCCGCACCCAGTGCCGGAGCGATCTTGTGCGCCACAAGGTTCAGCGGGAAATTGAAAGGGGTGATGCAGGCAACGACACCCACAGGTTCCCTTCGGAAAAATG
>JAQVHV010000076.1 GCA_028696055.1 Sulfurovum sp. | reverse complement strand
GAGAGGGGTCACACCTGATATACTGCATTATGGAGAAGATCAGAAAGCCTCCAGGCTGACAGATTCGATGCAGAAGTTGCGAGAGAAGTTCGGTATCGATATCATCAAAAGCGGAGGGGAGATGTAAGCGTCTGGGGAAGCCCTTCGACAAGTTCAGGACGAACGGATAGATCTGCAAGGGTGGGCATTTTATGACCACGCTGTTATGCTAAGCCATCAAGAAGAGGGTGACACCCAGCATAAAGATAAAGAGAAGGCTTCCGTAGTCGAGTACCTTACGCAGGCCTTCATGTCCGCTACTCTCTTTTCGTACTTTGATAGAGAGCAGGGCAGCGGTAAAGATCACGATACTCATCCCGATACTCATAAATACCGCGGAGAGGAACCCGACCAGGTAGGCACCCATGCTCAATGAAAAGACAAAGATCGTAATGGTCCCCGGACAGGGTACGATACCTGCTGAGAGGATGATCCCGAGGTCGGTAGAGGTACTCTGGCAGGCACTGCATCCGCAGCTGCTCTGATGCTGGTTGGGCTGTGCCGTAGACCACATCGGTGTCTTCTTCTCTTTTTTCGGCAGCTTTTTATAGAGCAGATAGAGTGCGATGACGATAATGATCACGGCACTGATCCTGATCGTCACTGATTCCAGGTCAGAAAAATAGGTACTCAGGTAGGTATTGAGTACAAAATAGATCACAAAGGTAAGCAGAAAGGCAGAGAAGGTATGTACCACACCGATCATTGAAGCGATACCGAAGGCTTTCACTACCGAGCGGTTATTTCCCAAAAAATAAGCTGCGACGAGACTTTTACCATGGCCCGGACCCAAGGCGTGGATCACCCCGTAGAGCAGAGAAAAAGCGAGCAGCAAAAAGTATGCGACGATAGAACCTTTCTCCTCGATCTCTTTCACCAGCCCAAAGATATGCGCTTTTGTCTGCTCCAGTTTCTTGCCCAAGAAGCCTACAATACCTGTAGCGTTGTTGTCTCTCTCTGTCATGTCACTCTGGAACATTTTTGCATGTTGTGGAGCGCTGTCTGCCTTCTCTGTATAGAGAGGGGTGAACGAGGTATTTCCCGCATGTATAAAGGTAGAGTTGTTTTCAGGCTCCTGCAGGGTTACCTCACCGATCGCAAATCTGAAAAAGCCCTGTTTATCAAACATGGTCAGGTATATTGCGTCTCCCGCCTGAGGTGGCTGAGAGAGGGAGAGGTGATACTGAAAATACATCTGATCAGATTTGAAATAGGTTTTCACCCGGCTGATAGAGAAGTCAAGATAGGGCGCCGTATCATAGGCATCGACATTTTCAACATACTTGATATAGGTGAGGTAGTGATCCTGTGAAAGGTAGTCTGAAAATGTTGTGGTGAGCTGATCAAGCTCTGCGGCACTCAGTTTCCCGTCTTTGTCTTTGTCGTGATTGAGTAGGGTTTCTGCGGAAAAATATTTTTTGAAACGCCAGGTAAAGTGCATCTCTATACGATCTGCTGTATGATGTTCCTCGATAGAGACGGTGACATGAGGTACCTGCGCTCTACACAATGCACACGCGAAGGTAACACTGCTGAAAAGGAAAAAGAGAAGGGATGTTCTCAAAAAGATCATGAAACTCTCTTCACTTTGTCTATCAACAAAAAGAGTCCCAGGCCTACTGCCGAGATGACAATGATCGATGCCCCCGAAGTGAGATTGTAGGTATAGGAGGCCGCCAGTCCCGTCAGGGTGAAAAGGGTAGCGATAAGCCCGGAGTAGAGCATCATCTGTGCCAGGGAGTTGGAGAGCTTTTCGGCGATATAGACCGGGATCGTCAGCATCGCGATCACCAGGATCAGCCCGACCACCTTGATCGCGATCACGACAGTCAGTGCCGAGAGGATCAGGATCAGTGTATAGAAAAAGCGTACATGGACACCGCGGAGAGCCGCATATTCGCTGTCGTAGGAGACTGCGAGGATATCCCGGTACCAAAAGAGCATGACCGCAACGATCACCCCCAGCAGTGCTCCCATGAAGTAGAGGTCCTCACTGCTCACTGCAAGGATGGAGCCGAAGAGGTAGCTCATCATATCGACATTGTACCCCGGCGTGATATCGATGAGAATAACACCGATGGCCATACCCACTGCCCAGATCAGCCCGATAAAGGTATCGATGCGTTCTCGTTTTTTGAGTGTGAGGACCGAGACGAGCAGCGCTGCTGCGACAGCAAAAATGGAGGCTCCCAGAAAGATAGGCAGCCCCAGAAAGACAGCCATACCTATCCCGCCATAAGAAGCATGTGCGATACCGCCTGCGAGAAAGACCATCCGGTTGACGACGATCAGCGAGCCGATAATGCCCGAAGCCAGGCTGACCAGCACCCCTGCGATCAGCGCATGCTGGATAAATCCGTAGGAGAGTGCTTCGATCATGGTTTTGTCCTCCATTTTTTCTCTCTTTCAGATGTGTCGCAACTGCTTTTTGAGCCGAGCATCTGCAGCAGCTCCACCTCGCAGAAGTGTTCGCCTCTGGCATGGGCAGGGAAGCTCTTTTCTTTGTTGGAGATATCGTGATAGGAGAGGGTCTTGTTGATATGGGCTGCTTTGTTGGCGTACTCCAGGATCACCGAGATATCATGGCTGACGACGATGATCGTCACACTTTTTGAGAGTTCCTTGAGCAGTTCATAGATATCTCTCTGTCCTGCGACATCGATGCTTGCTGTAGGCTCATCCAGGATAAGGATGGAAGGGTGTGCGCAGAGTGCTCTGGCGATCATCACCCTCTGCCTCTGGCCCCCTGAAAGCGAACCGATCTTTTTGTCGGCATAGGCTTCCATGCCCACTTGTGCCAGTGCTCCCATCGCACAGCCGATCTCACCTTCTCCATACCCGAACAGAGGGCGTTTCCCCCCGACATGGCCCATCATGACCACTTCGATCACCTTGATGGGAAAATCGGTATTGACATTGGTGTTCTGCGGGACATATCCGATATGGGAGAGGTTTTTAGAAGGCTCATTGCCCAGCACTCTGACCGTCCCATTGTTGGGTTTCAGGATGCCGAGTATCAACTTGAGGAAGGTGGATTTCCCTCCGCCGTTGGGGCCGATGATCGCGAGGAAATCCTCTTTCTCTACCGTAAGACTGATGTTTTCCAGTACCAGATCCCTCTCGTAGGCAAAGCTCACATTGGTAACATCGATGACACCCATGGGTTATTTCCCTGCGATCGCATTGGCCAGGTTGATCAGGTTTTGCGACCAGTCCGGTGCAAGCGGAGAAACCTTGATCACTTTTATACCCAGCTCTTCAGAGATCAGTTTGGCTGTTGCATCGGAGAACTCTGGCTGCGTAAAGATCGCTTTGACCTTGTTTTCTCTTGCTTCCTTGATCAGCTGCATAAGCTCCTGGGGTTTGGGCGCTTTTCCTTCGACCTCTACGGGAAGCTGTTCCAGCTTATAGGCTTTGGCAAAGTACCCCCATGCCGGGTGAAAGACCATAAAGGCCGCATGCTCCGGTATATCGGCGAGTATCTTCTGGATCGTCTCATCGGTCTCTTTTACCTGTGCAATGAAGGCTTCCAGGTTCTTCTTGTAGTAGGCTGCGTTTTGCGGATCTTCTTTGCTGAGAGCGCTATAGATACTTTTCGCGATCGTCAGCACATTGTCCGGGGCTGTCCAGATATGCGGGTCAAGCGTCTCGTGATGCTCATGCTCTTCATGGTCTGCATGGTCATCATGGTGCTCTTCTTCATGCTCATCATGCTCATCATGCTCATCATGCTCATCATGCTCATCATGGTGCTCATGGTGCTCATGGGCCTGCATCGGCAGTTTCTCAATACCTTCAGCAAGATCTACGATCTTCATCTTTGGGTTAAGGTTGCTGAACTTCTCCAGCCATACTTGTTCAAACTCCACCCCGATCTTGAAGTAGAGATCGGCTTTGGTGATCTCTTTCATCTGCGAGGGTTTGGGTTCATAGGTATGGGGAGAGTTCCCGGGTTTGACCATAAGTGCGACATCAACCTTCTCCCCGCCGATCGCTTCGACAAAGGTTTTTTGCGGCAGGATACTGACAACGGTTTTGATATTCGCAGAGAGATATGACGTTAATAGTGTGGTAATAAGTAGTAGCTTTTTCATAAACGGCATTATAGCGAATTATGTTGTAGGGTAGATGTTTAAGTATTCCTTCTCGATTTTATCTATTCTGGAGATGTGGCGGCCTCCCTCAAATTGAGTGTTTAGCCATGTATCCACAATTTGTATGGCTGTCTCCAATGTAACCATCCTTTGACCGATCGATATTATGTTCGCATTGTTATGCGCTTTTGCCAGCTTCGCTGATTCGATGTTCCAACAAACAGCACATCTGATTCCTGATATTTTATTGGCGGCTATAGCCTCACCGTTTCCACTGCCACCCAAAACGATACCGACTTCAGTCCTTCCCAAAGAAACTAATTTTGCTGCTGGTTTAATGAAGTCGGGATAATCAACCGGTTCATTTGAGTTTGTCCCGCAATCAATTACTTCATACCCTTTTGATATAAGATGTTTTTTTATTTCTGTTTTATATTCAAACCCAGCATGATCGCTTGCAATACTTATCTTCATTTACAGTACTCCTCCTCGTCCACGTTGATCCGCATAATGTTACCTTTTCCCCAAGCTCCAGCTTGGGGGATGCGCTCTGACCGCAAGGGAAGAAGTGCCCTTGGGTGCATACGTAAATAGTGCATCACCGGGTTGGTATGAATATATTGTATCTTATTTGTCTGCATAGCATCGTTCTGTATCAGTCTGATACTCTCAAGAGACGTTTGGCGGTGCCAAACCTACGGCTTTTGGGTGGGTCTGTCCACAGGATACACTAGGATAAAGCCTCCACTTCCTTGAGTTCTTTTACACCCTCACAATTTGGGAACCTGTAAAGAAGGGTCAGGGCGCATCCCATACGCTGGAGCTTGGGGATAAGGGGAATAACGGATAAATGAACATTCTGTTCGGATAACACCGCTGTGGTATAATGCGGGGATGACAACAGCATTCGAAAAAGGAGTTACGATGCCTGCCAACCGAACTGCCTCTACTCGCCCGATTTATCTTTGTGCACCGGTCAATGCCTTGGTGGAGGGGCTGTACGAAGAGAACATCTCTTTTACCGAGGTCAAACGCCACGGCGACTTTGGACTGGGAACCTTTGACGACCTTGATGGTGAGATGGTGATGCTCGGTGGGAAGATCTACCAGATCACCGCTGACGGTGAGGCGCATGAGGTGAGTGAGGAGCTGCACACTCCTTTCGCGGTCGTCACCTTTTTCGAACCGACATTTTCGACGACCTTCGACGAAGCGATGGATTACGAGACTTTCCAGAAACGCCTCGAAAGCCTGTTCCCTTCGCCCAACCTCTTCTACGCCATCCGCATTACGGGCAGCTTCAGCCACGTCCTGGCACGCTCCGTCCCCAAACAGCACAACTACCGCCCGCTCGACGAAGCGGCGCACGAACAGCATACCTTTGACTTTAAGGATACAGAGGGGTGTCTCGTCGGCTTTTTTACTCCCGCGTTCATGGCCTCGCTCAACGTGCCGGGCCTGCACCTGCACTTTCTCACAAACGACCGCCGCCGCGGCGGCCACCTACTCTCATGTCACCCCGAATCGGTCACCGTAGAGGTTCAGGTCATCCATGCCCTCGAACTCTCCCTGCCGATGACCCGAGACTATCTAACCCGTGACTTTTCCCACGACACAACGGCCGCACTGGAAAAAGCGGAAAAATAAGCCGTATGATCGGAGCGATTGCCTTGCGTGCGTAACGTTTGAAATGAGCGATCAAAAAGTTGCTTGCGGGTTTTCCTCTTCCTCCCAAACTGAGTTTGGGAGTCTATACATTATTATTTTATCCTATATATCTGTATGGATTCCAAAATAGAATTTAAGAAGCAGTAAAAAGGTCTTTTTCTATCTCACTCATCTGATTAGCCAAGATAGATAAATGTCCATCATTGGGATAGATTTTAAGTTTTGAATTTACAATAGCGTTGCTCATCATTTCACCCATTGATATAGGTATGCTAAGGTCAAGTTTACCATTGTAAAAATAGATGTTTTGAAACTCAATATCTTCCAATTTAAATCCCCAAGGTGCAGCATAAGCAAGTAAAGCATCTTGTGCAACTCCGTTTGCACCTTGTTTGTATGCTTCGCGGCAAGAAGTAACAAAAAGATTTTTTAGTTTATTATCTTTAAAAATATCTTTATCAATTTCGTCCAATGACTGAATGATATTTTTTAAAAATTGATCTGATTTTTTCTCATTTTGAGATAATCTTCCCATAAATAACCAAAAAATAGGTTTAACTGCCCAAGGAAGTTTTTTAGCCAATGAGATAAACCCCTTAGTATCTTTGCTCAAATTATTTAAGTTTTCATCAATAGGTCCGAGACCTGAGACAATATGGGCTGAAACTAATCTATTAGGAATTTTGTATGCACAAGCCAAAACATAAGATGCTCCTGCTGAAGTTCCCATGATTGAAAATTTACTAATACCAAGTTTGTTTGCGATATTAACAATATCATCAGCAAAATCTAATATCGTTCTATTTTTTTGAAAAGATGATTGTCCGATTCCTGCTCTATCAATGCCGATAACTTTTATATCATCTTTTGATAATAAACTCTCAATAAGCTTTGCTTCAAGTCTTGAACTATTTAGTCCATGGCAGATAAATAGTGGTTTTCCATTGGGATTACCAAAAATTTCGTAGGATATAGTTTTTTCTTTTTCTGTGTACATGATGTTCCCCTCTCATCCCAAGCTCCAGCTTGCGGAATGCCATGCCTATTATTGTACCACCAAAACCTCTCAACTTCCAGTAAAGCATCCATATCCACATAATTCCTTGCAGAGCTATATCTCCAGTCAGTGGCACCCTCTACATACCCACGCTTCACCGGGTCAGCATGAAAATATTGTATCTTATTTATCAGTATAGCATGGTTTTGTAGCAGTATTATCCTCCTAAGAGATATTTGGCAGTGCCAAACCTACTGCTTTTAAGTGGGCTGAAATCTCCACTTCCAAATCAACCGCGTAGGATGCGTAATCACGCACTAAACTCTGTATGTAGTCCGAAGATAAATTATGAAAGAAAAAATGGTCTGTATTCACTCCAAGGGCACTTCTTCCCTTACGGTCAGGGCGCATCCCGCAAGCTGGAGCTTGGGGACGAGGGATGGAGTTTGGGTGAGAAAGATTTTTTGAAGAGAAGAGTAGCTTTAATACTCCTCTCCCCCTTCAAAATAAAACTCGTCCAATCCTTCCAGAAAGCTCTCGAGGAGTTCGTCGGAGCAGGGTTTGAAGTTTTTGTGGTTCTCTTTGCGGAAGAGTGCGGAGAGCTGCTGTTTGCTCAGCTCTACGTCTGCCAGGGCAAAGAGCATCTGGAGTTCGTGCTCTTTGAGGTTGAGTGCCACACGGAGCTTTTTGAGGATGAGATTGTTGGTGAGTTCTACGGCTTCATCTTCCTCGGACTTTTGCGGAGCAGGGCCGCGTTTTAGTGTGACCAGTCCATCCAGAAAGACGCCCAGCTCTTCAAAGCTGCACGGTTCAAACCCTTTGTCAAGGCGGCGTTTCAGGAGGTTCTCAAGATGTTCGGGAGTCATCTCATACTCCTCCAAAGCATAGGTTTTGAGTATCTCTTCTTCGCTCAGGTGGAGTGCTTTTTTGATCCTGTAGAGGATATCGTTGGTTGTCAGTATCATCGGCCTACCTTTTTGCTACTTCTTCTGCCAGGTCACGCATACCTTTGGTCAGCTCATTGATGAGCTTCAGGCAGTTCTTGTCTTTGATATTGTGCTTTAAAGACCAGTATTCGGGGTTGGTGTATGAGATGGTCGTTTGTCCCTCGTAGCTTGTCGTAAAAAGCATCTTCAGGGGGAGATCCATTCCCATAGAGGGATTGCACTGCATCAGTACCGTACCTGTCAGGGGATTACCGAAAAGCACTACGGTGTTTTGTTTGAGTGCCATGTTCACACGCTTGGCATTTTCCGAGTGATCGATCGTTGCAAAGTGTGTGAGCCCCCTCTCATCGAGAATCTTCTTCAGCTTGGCGATGGCAGCAGGTGCATCATTCTGGCTGGGGATCTCTTCGATAAAAGCCCCTTTTTTGTTCTCGCATCCTGCCAGGCCGAATAGTATCAAAGCTGCCAAAATCAATTTTTTCATCTCACTCTCCTCTCTGCAAAAAATTATTTTGCATTATACGTTGAATCTGAAGTGCATTACATCGCCGTCCTGTACGATGTATTCTTTTCCTTCAAGTCTGTTCTTTCCTGCCTCTTTGGCTTTCTGTTCCCCGCCGTATGCGATAAAGTCCTCATAGCTGATCACCTCGGCACGGATAAAGCCTTTTTCGAAGTCGTTGTGGATCACCGCTGCGGCTTTCGGTGCAGTGGTACCTTTGCGTATCGTCCAGGCGCGTACCTCTTTGA
>JAQVHV010000008.1 GCA_028696055.1 Sulfurovum sp. | reverse complement strand
TGTCAAGCCGATCAATGCAAAACCCAATGCCAAAGTACAGAAATATGAGATCGTCGATAATTTTCTGGCATTTTGGTTCCGGTTCATCTTCAAGTACCAGTCCCTGATCGAGAGTGAAAACTTCCCCAGGCTTCGGGAGATCATCCTGCGGGATATCGATACCTTCAGGGGAAGGTTCCTGGAAAAACTTTTCGTGGAGCTGATGAAAGAACAAAAACGCTACACAGCGATCGGCTCCTACTGGGAGCGGGGCAACCAAAACGAGATAGACATCGTAGCGGTCGATGAGGTGAATAAAAAAGTCCTGATCTGCGAAGTCAAACTCCAGAGCAGAAGAGCCAGTAAAAATGCACTGATCGCAAAATCTAAAAAGCTTCTGGAGGGATACAAGGGGTTTGAACCCGAATACAGGATCCTGTCGCCGGAAAATCTGGAGGAGTACCTTTAAGGCAGCTTAGCTGCTAGTTAGGAGTTAGGAGTGAGGAGTGAGGAGTTATTGTGGGATGCATGGAATGCATCTTTTGTTTGATTGAATAACGGAGAAAATTAGAAATTCGTGATTGGTGATTGGTGATGCGGGGAAAAGGGGTCGGGTGATAATGATAACTTAATCATATTTCCCGAATTTAGGAGTATCGGGGACAGATGATGCGTGATGCGAGCATTCACGTAGGTCGGGGTGTCCCCACCCCGACTTCAATGGTAGGCTGCAATTAGAAATTAGCGAGCAGCGGTGCTGCTAGTGAGGAAGTAGGAGTGAGGAATGAGGAATTATTGTTGGATGCATGGGATGCATCTTTTTTTGATTGAATAACGGAGAAAATTAGAAATTTGTGATTCGTGATTGGTGATTGGTGATTGGTGATTTGTGATTGGTGATTGGTGGTGCGGATGAAATCAACAGAAGGAGATCTTTGCTACAATAAATAAAAGAGATGTAGAGAGGTAGTGCATGACCGATATCCTGACAAAGAGAGCATCTGTGTATTATAAAGCGTTTAATCTTCATTTTGAAACTCCTTTTATGTGCCCCGAGCTTTTGCCCATCGGCAGAGAGGAAGCAGAGAGACTTGAGAAAGTAGTTGTCCGGTTCGGCCGAGTGCCGGAGCACCTGGAGCGTGCGTTGCAGCAGTGGCCTGTTTTTGAATCCAATGAGAACGAGATACTGCTCAGGATCGTCGGTGTCGGAAATTTTCTTATACAAAACGGCAATAAGATCATCATTGAGAAAGAGGAGGGGGTGAGCGAAGATGCTTTGCGGCTCTATCTTTTTGGTTCAGCGGTTGGTGCGCTGCTTCAGCAGAGAGGCTACCTGACACTGCATGCCAGCGCGATCAAAACAGAGAGAGGGGCGGTGCTTTTTGCAGGGGATTCCGGAGCCGGTAAAAGCACGACATTGCAGGAGTTTTTGCGCAGGGGCTACAAGAAACTCTCCGACGATACGATCGCACTATACTTAGACGAGGACAGCGGAGAAGTCATGTGCCTGCCATCATATCCTCAGAGCAAGATCTGGCAAGAAACTGCCAATGTTTTTGGTCATGATACTTCTAAGCTTAGACAGCTTCATCCAGACATGGATAAATTTGCATTATCGACACGAGAACATTTTTATGATCATGCGCTGCCGCTGCACGCTATCTATATATTGCAGGTGTCAGATGATGTCGATGAAGTAACGATAGAAGAGGTGGGCGGCATGGCAAAGTTCAAAGCGGTCAATGACAACACCTATCGGAATTTTTATAGTTATAAATTGCCTTACAGACAGGAGCATTTTAAGATCGCCGAGCGTGTTAGCAGAGGTTACCGTGTGATGAATGTCACGCGACCGAATGGGCTGATGACGGTGAATGAACTTTACGATATTGTTGTAAGTAATTGGCGATAATTAAACTGATAATTTTAAGACTCATTACCAGTAATGATTTACTTGGTATTTTTAATTGTATGCCGGTATATCTATATATTTTGATCTTTCTACCGATTGCTCTCTAAGATGTTTATCAATATTGTTTATTGTAAGCTTGATACCAAAATCCTTATGGGGACTTGTACCGTTCAGTCTGTCAAGGACAATAGAACCCAAAGCATTTTTAAAATGGATATTTTCCCAATGATACTTCATTTCTTTTGCTGGATCTATCGGCACCTCTTCTGCTGTCAAAGGATGATAGACCGAAAAGTCAAAGACACTGTAGGGAGGTTTTTGGTAATGCTTGGAAAGAGCATAAACGGCTTGGACAATATCTTTTTTCCATTGCAGCCAGTGATCGTAATTTATATGGTGGTAATCCACCATTATTTTCCATTGCCTGATGTGTGATGGGCTAAAAACAATATCAAGCTTGATATTGTTTTTATAGCATTGTTGGACAATTTTCTCAAAGTCAGAAAATGAGTTATTGCCTGTATCTGGATAAATATAGCTCTTGGAAGCCTTTTTATAAAAAGCAGAGGGACCATACTTCATTACCACATGGTGCCCTCCCATCTTTGTTAACTGTCTTTGCATATATCCACCATCGAGTTGTCCATACTCTGACCATGTCGGAAAATCATAAGTTGAACCTATAATGGTTTTATAGCTATCTACTAACGTATCAATGCTAAAAATATAGCCATAGATATAACTGTAATGAAAATATTTTTCAAATTCTGGAACAGGTTTTTGTTTTGTTATGGTGAACATGTCGTAATCAACAACTAGAACAACTTGCTGCAGTTTTTTTTGTTTCAGAGCCCATTCAAAATTTATTCTATTTTCATACATACTCCCCCCACTTATAGCCATATTGTATGAAGGCTTTGTCATGTAACAGTGTTCAGGATTAAAGCCAATTTCGGCCCGAGAGTTGCCCAAAATGATGCTCTTAGGTTTGATCCGGTAAGCCTTAAGCACTTTGATAAAGCGTATTTTCTTTACTCCCATGATCTTTTTTTCATTAAAAAAGTAATTATTGTAGTCATCGTAAGGGTCAACCGTATAGTTAACCCCGCCAATAAATACTATAACAGAAACGACAAATAGTAAAAAAAATACGGACCATTTTCTATAGCTCATCCCAATATTCCTAAAAATTAAAATATATAAATTCTGATACTTTGCCAAAGTAAATAATGCTGATTATCAAACAGATGCCTGCATGGAACATATTTTGGTAACTAGGGGTAAAATTATCAAGTTTTTCGTTGGTGTTTTTAAATACAAGGATCAATATAAAACCTCCTATTAACCAAAAAAGTGTCCATATGTTTCCATGTATTGATGAAAGCCAGCTACCGAATGTAATATTGTAATGAGTTAAAAAAGAAACGTTGTTTGCCAGTGAAGCCGGCAATACAATATGAGATATATCGAACATACTGCTCAGTACTTTGATGGCATCATCCCACTCTTTGGCCCTAAAAAAGACTGCAGAAAAGTTGATAAAGTTGAATGTCAAAAACCAGCCAAGGATTTTAGGAAGCTTTATGCCAATTTTCTTTTTCCATATGTGGTTTGTGACAATACCGATACCATGTAAAATACCGAAAATGATAAACATCCAGCTCGCTCCATGCCAGAACCCAATAATGACCATACTGATAAATAAGGCAATCATTCCTTTGTTAAAAGTGTATTTTTCAAATGAATGAATAAGAGGAGTAAAGATATATGCATGAACAAATCTAGTAAGTGTCATGTGCCATCTTTTCCAAGATTCTATGAGTGATGTCGCTTTATAGGGAGAGTTGAAGTTGATTGGAAGTCTAATGTTAAATAGTAATGCCGCACCAATGGCCATATCAGTATAGGCACTGAAATCAAAATAGATCTGGAACGTAAAAGAGAGCGATGTGACCCATGCTTCGATGAGGTTCAGTGATGTTGCTGTATCAAATCCAGCTGTTGCCCATACAGCAAAAGTATCGGCAATGACGACTTTTTTGAAAAGTCCTATCGAAAAGACAAATAGACCCATGCTAATATTTTTGTAATTTATAGCCTTATTTTGAGTCTTAGAGAATTGGGGCATCATCTCCTTGTGGTGAACGATCGGACCGGCGATCAATTGTGGGAAAAAGGTGACAAAGACGGTATAGTTTATAAAATCATATTCTTGACATTGACCACGGTAACTGTCCACCAGGTAAGCGATCTGCTGAAAGGTGAAAAAGGAGATGGCAAGCGGCAGTGCAAGATGCAGTAAAGGAATTTCAGAACCTGTAAAGAGGTTAATATTTACAATAAAAAAATCGGAGTATTTGTAATAACCAAGCAGTGTGACATTGGAGACGATACCTATGGTAAGCAGAAGCTTCTTGCCGACATGCCCTTGTTCACTTTTTTTGGAGAGAGACTCACCTAGAATATAATTAAAAAATATCGAGCCCAGGATCAACGGTAGGTAGATAATATTCCACCAGCTATAAAAGAAGAGGGATGCAGCTACTAGAAATCCTTTTGCTGCTTCAGCAAGGTGTTTTTTATTGAGATAAAAATAGATAAAAAAAGTGAACGGTAAAAAGACAAAAATAAATTCATAACTGTTAAAAAGCATACAGAGCAATCCTTATCATCTATACAACTCCTGTATACTTATAGATCAACTTTAGCGTAGGAAAATAATGTACTGTTTTGAAATTAAAAAATAAATTTAAGAATCTGTGAGACTCCCCGTCGCATTGATTATTTCAACCAAGTTAACGTCACCACTTTCTGTTTTATTCATATCTAATTCCGTTAGCTCGGGTTGTTCCCACTCTTTTTTTTGAGTAATTTGTGCAGTTGTTGCGTCATTTTCAATAGCCATTGTATACTCCTTGAATTATTTTATCAAATATTATGACATTTTTTTATTAAAAAAAGTGATTTTAATTTATCAATTACCATTAACTCTTCTACATTTTCGATTTTATCAAATTTTCTCGTCGTTTCATAGTGTTGTTTTAAATATTTTTCTTTATCAATATATGGTGAATCAAATTTATCGATCATAGATTTTATATTGTCATCAATCATCGCTTTATATATTTCGTGAAAAAATTTTTTAACACGATATTTTTCCGATGGCTTGATCTTGTTCTGCAAAAAAGATGGTAAGTATTGCAGAATTGCTTGTTGATAGAGATAATGCGATTGACCACCCTTGACATAGAGAGAAGAGGGAATGGATAGTGCAAACTCAACGATACGTTTGTCCAGGTATGGATAGACGTAACGAACTCCCGCTTTTCTGCCAAGCGCAGTCCAGCTCTCTAGGCGTTCTTGATGATAGCCAAGGTTGATATAAAAATGCTGCTTCTCAATAATACTCTCTCTGAAAGAAGCAAACAGGTTGGTATGGGATGCGTGAGCGAAGTGTGCAAAGTCACTTTTTAGCATAGGGAGGCTCATAGAAGCGATCTTTTCGGCATTTTCGGAATCTTTTTTGCGTCGCAGGCGATCGGGGCGTATACTTTTGTTCACTAGCTTAATGTAGCGATATGGCAGTCTAAGTGAGTTTAATTTTTTGTTTTTTGGCAGCTCGTTTTTGAGTGCTTTCCATGCTGCGATAAATCTCCCTTTGCGGATCTTGTCGATATGTGTATCCCTGAAGCGCGCCGTGAGGATCTCATCACCTCCAAAACCCGAGAGGATAACCCGGACTCTTTTGGCTTCTGCCTGCGGGAGCAGGACCCGTTCGTACTCGTACATAGTGGTCCCGTCAGTCCGGATATCGTGGGTCAGCAGTGTTTTTTTGATCTCTTCGGCATTGCAGTCGATCTCGCTATGCTCAAACCCTTCGATCTCTGCGATCTTTCTGGCATCCCCCCATTCATGCCAATTGAGGTCATCGTCGGGTCCCGGCCGGCACCAGTTGTATGTATGAAAGGTTTCGTTGCCTTTGGCCTTCCACATCCTGCCGGCGATTGTTGCTATAACCGAACTATCTAGCCCGCCGCTCATATGGGCACTGATGGGATAGGCCGAGTCGATGCGGTCGGCTATCACCGTCTCTATCAGCTCTTTGAGGTGCTTGACATACTCCTCTTCGGTGTCATACTGTAACGGTTTGATCTCTTTGATATCCCAATACTCGTTAGAGACCATACCCTCTTTTGTGACTTTTAGGCAGGTTGCCCTAGGGCATTTTTGGATAGATGTAAAAAAGGTCTCTTGCTGGTTAAATACCCATCCTTTGAGCGCAAATTCAGCTACGACAGTATCGTTGAGTGTTTGTGAGACTTCAGGATGAGAAAGGATCACCTCTATGCTGTCACTGACCAGAAAAAAAGAATCATTGGCGTGATAATAGAGTGGACGCACCCCCATATGGTCCCGCACACACAAAAGTGTTTGGTTTAAAGCATCGTAGAGTGCAAATGAGAAGTCACCCAAAAGACGGTCGGCAAACTTTTCTTCTCCCCATTTGAGATAGGCACGGATGATCAGTTCGGCATTGTCCGGGTCATTTTCCGTAATATTCAGCTGCTTGATCAGTTCGCTGCGGTTATCAAGTCGGACATTGCCTGTGAAAAGGTATGAATTGCCGTTTATCTCTATGGATATCGGAAGTGCTGTTTTTTTATCCAGTTCGCTGATCCATTGTGTCGCCTGTCCGGCAGCTACATTGTCATGCACGAACAGTTTTTCTTGGTCATGCGGCCAGGATGCGGTCTTGCTGTAAAGTCTATCGATAGTATACGCAGAGGGAGCAGTACCATCACGATGCATAAGGAAGAAAAAAGCACTCATAGAACCCCTTCTCATTAAATATAGTAATAGTATAGTATCATAATGGGTTTTAATATAGAATTTGCTACTATGAGATGATAAAATTCAATACATTGAAGAGGGTGAGATGCTTGAGCTGGATAAGATGATCAAACGTACAACCAGTACCATCGCTTCCCCGATGGATGATGAACTGGTGATGATGCATATGGAAAACAACGCCTACTACGGACTCAACAGCGTCGGCCGGAGGATATGGGAACTGCTGGAAGAGGAGCAGACGCTCGCATCGCTCTGCGGCCAGCTGATGGAAAAGTATGACGTGGACCACGCGGTATGCCAGAGGGATGTTTCAGCATTGATCGAGCAACTTGAAAAAGCAGGCCTGGTCACCGTTGCATAAAACTGTTTGGAATTTTCTGCGCCGTCCTGCCGGGGAGAAACGCCTGGCGCTGGAGGCGCTCTGGTATCTTGCACTGATAAAGACCAGACTGAAGACAAGTTCGTTCAACTCCCTTGCCAGGCACTACGGCCTGGAAACAGTAGAGAGCGTGCAGCATGGAGCAGACAGCGATATAGAAATGCTAAAAAGTATACGATGGGCGATAGGCCGTGTCAGCCGGAGCGTACCATGGAGCAGCGTCTGCCTGGACCAGGCACTGGCCGCGCAGAGAATGCTCTCACGCCGGAAGATACCCGGCAACCTCTACCTTGGGGTCGCGAAAAAAGAGGATGCCGGACTCAAAGCCCATGCGTGGGTGCGCTGCAATGGGGAGTTTGTCACCGGCCGCGCAGGGCATGAAGCGTTTACGGTTGTTTCGTGTTTTAGTTGGTAGTTGGTAGTTGGTGATTGGTGATTTGTGATTTGTGATTAGTGAATGGTGATTGGTGATTGGTGATTGGTGAATGGCGAGCAGCTGGGCTGCTAGTGAGGAGTGAGGAATTAGGAGTGAGGAGTTATTGTATGTATTGCATGGCAATACTTTGATCTATGGGATGACGTGAGGTGTGAGAACTTTTTTATGGGCATTCGTGAAACGTGTACCCTAAGGATGAGACCCGTTAAATAAACGTGAATAGTTTCACGTTTATAGGGCCGGAACCTGAAGTGATGTGCAGAATGCACCACGGAAGGCAGAGAAGTGAAACGAAACCCTGCGGGCATTTGTAGGGGCGGATCGTTGTGTCCGCCCGGAACTTGTAAGTACTCACTGTGACTAAGGTTGGTACGATTGTCCTAGTTGTGGATCCCCGGGTCCTAGCCCGAGGATGACGGGGCATTTTTAATTAGTGATTAGTAAACGGAGGGGAAGATGAAAGCGAAGATCAAAAAACTCAGGTCACAGCTGCCGTATCTGCCTAAAACGTTCAAGCTTATCTGGGAGGCATCGCGGTGGTGGACGGTGGCTTGGGGGCTCTTGCTGGTGCTGGGGGGTGTGCTGCCTGTGGTGATCGTTTACCTGGTTCAGCCGATCATTGACGGTATCTCCCGCTCCGCCGGAAAGGGAGTCGGGGCCATGGAGGTACTGACGACCCCGGTCATTGTGCTGGGGATCACGCTGCTCTTGCTGCCGCTCTCCTCCACTCTGCTGCAGTGGGTACGAAGCATCCAGGCAGAGAAGGTGCAGGATGCGGTGAAAATGCGTATCCAGGCCAAAGCGATCTCCCTGCCGTTGGCATTTTTTGAAACGCCGCGCTATCACGATATGCTCTATCGCGCCAAGGTAGATGCACAAAACAGACCGACCGCATTGCTGGAGAACTTTGGCTCATTTGCACAAAACAGCATTACCCTGGCCGGATTGCTTGCTATCATCATACCGCTGGCGTGGTGGCTGCCTGTGCTCCTGCTTCTGGCAAGTCTGCCGGCACTGGCAGTCGCATTGCGTTTTACGCTGAGGTTCCATGCCTGGCGTACACGGCACACTGCCAATGAGCGAAAGCTGCGATATCTGGACTATGTGGTGACCGACAGCGAACACGCTGCAGAGCTGCGGCTGTTCGGCCTGGGAGCGTTTTTCTCCCAGCGGTACTGGCAGCTTAGAGATCAGGTCAGGTCCGGCTACTTCTCACTCCTGAGATCAGAACTTTTTGCAGAAATCATGGGGCTTTTTCTCGGTTTTATCGTGCTTGTCCTGGTGATGGGGTGGGTCTTTTACGGAACACTGAAAGGAGAGATCACTGTCGGGGAACTGAGTATGTTCTATATCGCTTTTACGCAGGGGCAGCGGATCATGCGTACCATGCTTGGAAATATCAGCGAACTCTACAAAAACATCCTCTTTCTTGAAAATCTTTTTGAGTTTTTGTCGATCAAAACTGCGGAGGGAAAAGCGCGTAAAAAATTGCCGAGTATCGCCCCGTGGGAGATCGAATTTGACGCGGTGAGTTTCCGCTATCCCCACAGTGGACATCAGATCCTCAATCATCTCTCTTTTACCCTCCCTCCCGGGAAGATCACCGCGATCGTCGGAACGAACGGTGCCGGCAAAAGTACACTTTTGAAACTGCTCTGCCGCTTCTATGAACCGGATAGCGGAACGATCCGTCTCGGCGGGATGCCGCTTGATCAGATCTCCCCCGAGGCGCTGCGTGCCAAAATAACCGTACTGTTTCAGAACCATATACACTACCATATGCGCGCGGATGAAAATATCGCTTTGGGGAGTATCTCGCAGATGGATCACCGTGAGGCCGTGCACTCGGCATCGGTGGCCGCGGGTTCGGATGATTTTATCCAACGCTTGAGCGAAGGGTATGAGACGATGCTCGGCCGCTGGTTCGGCGGAGAAGAGCTGAGCGGAGGGGAGTGGCAGCGTATCGCTCTGGCGAGAGCCTTTATACGGGATGCCGAGCTCATTCTTCTGGATGAACCTACCAGTGCTTTGGATTCGTGGGCAGAGATCGACTGGCTGAGCCGTTTCCGCTCTCTGTGTGAGGGCAAAACGGCACTGATCATCACCCATCGCTTTACGACCGCACGTCATGCCGATGTGATACACGTCATGGACAAAGGGGAGATCGTCGAGTCCGGAACGCACCATGAACTGCTCAAGCTGGGTGGGCGCTATGCCTCCTCCTGGGAGAAACAGACCAGGGAGTTTGCCTGAGGCTTGGATGGTGATTGGTGATTCGTGATTCGTGATTTTGTAGGGGCGGATCGTTGTGTCCGCCCAGGGATATCTTTGAAATAAAAACCTGTCACCCGAACGACCTTGCACCCCACTTACGCTTTAGCGACAGGGGTATCGGCATTTCACCCCAAGGGCATTTCTTCCTTTCACTCAGGGCAAGTGCCAGATAAGCGAAGCGTTTCGAGAGGTGAGAACCGTTATATAAAAGCAAACTGCTTTGCTTTTATAGGTTCGGAACCGAAATGGTCGTAACGCAGTGTAGCCATGTAGGCAAACTTTTTTGCACCCCAAGGGCACTTCCTCCCTTCGGTCAGGGCGCTTACTTTTCTAAAAAAATGAAGAGGGAAATACCACTTAAATTTGCAAACTAAAAAAGTATGTAAAATAATTATTGAATTTGAGTCCAAACTTGTAGATCCCCGGATACACGTAGGGTTTCGTTTCACTTCTCTGCCTTCCGTGGTACATTCTGTACAACACTTCAGGTTCCGAAGCTACAAATGTCCTTGTGCTCACACTCTCTGTGAGAAAGCAGTTTGACTTTGCTTCACGCTTCTCATCTACTACTAACCACTAACCACTAATCACTAATCACTAATCACTAATCACTAACCACTAATCACTAATCACTATTCACTATTCACTATTCACTATTCACTATTCACTATTCACTATCAATGGGCTGTGGTATAATAGAAGATCAGAGATTATTTCGAGCGCAGGAGCAGAGGTGTTCACAAAAAATATCTATTATCAGGTAGAGAAGCGGTATGCGGGGACGAGGCTGGCGGTCATAGGGATACTGACCTTTCTGAGTTTCCTGCTCTTCGGGCAGATCGGGAGCGAGATCGTCAAAGAGATGCTGATGATCAGCGTGATGCTGGGAGGGCTGTTTCTCTTCTCTCTGCTGCATTACGCCTTTTTGGTACGTTTCCCGCAGCGTGCAGTGGTGGCGAGAAAGAGCATCGTGGTGCTGCTGGATGTGACGGTACTGACACTGCTGGTAATGCTGTTTGAGCAGTACGGGATCTACTTTCTGCCCTTTTATGTCTGGCTGGTGATGCTCTCGGGCGCAAGCTTCGGTATCGGGTACTTCTATACCAGCATTATCGGGGCCGCGCTCTCCTGGGTGACACTGCTGCTCTACTCGCCCTACTGGAGAGGGCACTACGATATCCTGATCGCCTTTGCGATGACTACCTTCCTGGTTCCGCTCTTCTACCTGAAGTATATCGTCCGTATGCATGAGAAACATATGGAGCTGACCGAGGTGCTGCACTCCACTGCAAAGGACGCAAGACACGACGAGTTGACCGGTGTGGCAAACAGAAAGGTCTATAAAGAGGAGATGCGGAACGCGATCAAGCGCCGGGAGTTCTTCGCGCTGATGTTCATCGATCTCAACAAGTTCAAGGTGATCAACGATACGTACGGTCACCATATCGGGGATGAGGTGCTCAAAGAGGCGGTCAGAAGAGTGACGAACTATCTGGGGGAAGAGGATTTCTTCGCGAGACTGGGAGGGGATGAGTTCGCCATTATCACGCACCGAAAAAAGGTATTTTTGCCCAAATTTGTCGAGAAGCTGGAGCAGGAAGTGATCGGAAAGTTCGAGGTGGAGGGGATCACGGTACCGATAGAACTGAGCATCGGTATCAGCACCTTCCCTGACGACCACCGTTCGGAGATGATGCTGAGCAAGTTTGCGGACGAGGCGATGTATATCGCCAAGAAGAGTCCCGACAGGTTCCATGTGTTCTATGCGGAGCTCACCGAAGCGCAAAAAAGCATCTCAAACTAAAGGCTTCAGAGGCTTTGAGAGAATTTTGGCTATAATTAGCCCATTTTTAACGTAATGACGTATTTCATACTATAGTGAAGGGTATATTTTGAGCGAAAACATTATCGGATATCTGGATAAGGACAACAACATCATCGATACGCAGAGCGCTGTGGATACGGCGGGATTGACACCGATCGAGTATGACAACAGCGAGCAGGCACTGGAGATCATCCGCCACTCGACCGCACACCTGATGGCGCAGGCGATCACCGAACTTTATCCCAACTCCCAGTTCTTTGTAGGACCGGTCGTGGATGAGGGATTCTACTATGACTTCAGAGTGGATGAGAAGATCGGCGAAGAGGACCTCAAAACGATCGAAAAGAAGATGAAAGAGCTCATCAAGAAGAAGTACAGGATCGAAAAGTACGAGATCAGCAAAGACGAAGCGATGAAAAAGTTCGCGCATGACGACCTCAAGCAGGCGGTGATGAGCAGGATCGAGGATGATACCCTTTCGATCTACAAGCAGGGAGAGTTCGAAGACCTCTGCCGCGGGCCTCACGTGCCGGCGTTGCGGTTCCTGAACAACTTCAAGCTCACCCGTGTGGCGGGTGCCTACCTGGGCGGGGACGAGAAAGCGGAGATGCTGACACGTATCTACGGGATCGCCTTTGCGGACAAGGAGTCGCTCAAAGCGCACATGGATATGCTCGAAGAGGCAAAGAAGCGCGACCACCGCAAGATCGGTGCGGAGATGGAGCTCTTTATGTTCAACGAATCGGCAGGATCGGGGCTGCCGTTCTGGATGCCCAAAGGGGCAAAGCTCCGTGCGAAGCTCGAAGAGATCCTTCACAAAGCGCACCGCGTAAGAGGGTATGAGCCTGTACGCGGGCCGGAGATCCTCAAGTCGGATATGTGGAGAACCTCGGGGCACTATGCCTGCTACGGCGAAAACATGTACCTCACAGAGATCGATGAGCAGGAGTACGGGATAAAACCGATGAACTGTATCGGCCATATCCAGATCTTCAAACAGACACAGAAGAGCTACCGTGACCTGCCGCTGCGTTTCTATGAGTATGGGGTGGTGCACAGACATGAGAAGTCAGGCGTACTCCACGGGCTGCTCCGTGTAAGAGAGTTCACCCAGGATGATGCGCACATCTTCTGTACCCCTGAGCAGATCGCGGGAGAGGTGATCGAGGTCGTGGAGTTCGTCGACAGCGTGATGCAGCTCTTCGGGTTTGAGTATACGATGGAGGTCGCGACGAAGCCTGAGAAGGCGATCGGCGAGGATGCGGTATGGGAGCTGGCGACACAGGGGCTCAAAGATGCACTCACGGAGAACAACCTGCCGTACACGATCGACGAGGGCGGCGGTGCCTTCTACGGGCCGAAGATCGACGTGAAGATCACCGATGCGCTCGGGCGTAAATGGCAGTGCGGTACGATCCAGGTCGACTTCAACCTCCCCCAGCGTTTCGAGGTGGAGTATGTGGCAGAGGACAACACACGCAAACAGCCGGTGATGCTGCACAGGGCGATCCTCGGATCCTTCGAGCGCTTTATCGCGATCCTGACAGAGCACTTCGCCGGAGAGTTCCCGTTCTTTATCGCTCCGACACAGGTGATCTTCGTGCCGATCGCGGAAAACCATGCCGCCTATGCGAACACGCTTAAGAAAGCGCTGATGGTTGAAGGGATCGATGCGGAGGTGTATGACAAAAACGACTCGCTGAACAAACGTATCCGTACCGCGGAGAAGCAGAGAGTGCCGTATGTTGCGATCATCGGAGACGAAGAGGTGGCGAACCGATCGGTAGCGATCCGCAACAGAAGAACCAGAGAACAGTATAATCTTACACAAGACGAATTTATGGTAGAATTAAGACAAGAATTACAAAAAGGTAAAATTTGAGTAGACAAACCGACAAAAACAGGGGAAGAAAAAAGGCTGATGACACGATCATGAACGATGCTATTAGAGCAGCGGAACTGAGAGTGGTTGGGGAAGATGGAGAGCAGTTCGGTATCATTACGAAAGTCGAAGCACTCCAGATCGCAGAGGCGAAGGGACTTGATCTCGTACTGATGTCACCGGATGCAAAACCCCCTGTTGCAAAAGTCATGGACTACGGCAAACACAAATACGAGCTTGAAAAGAAGAAGAAAGAGGCACGTAAAAACCAGAAGAAGGTTGAAGTCAAAGAGGTGAAGTTCTCCTGCAAGATCGCCGAGAATGACATCAACTTCAAAGTGAAACATGCCAGAGAGTTCCTGGAAAGTGGAAAGCATGTAAAACTCAGAGTCTTCCTCAAAGGACGCGAGATGGCACACCCCGAGTGGGGAATCGAAGTGCTCCAGCGCGTTTGGCCGATGCTCGAAGATATCGCGGTACTGGAAAAAGACGCACACCAGGAAGGGCGCTATATCAATATGTACGTCACTCCGGTGAAGAAGTAATTTACAACAAGGGCTGGTAAGCCCTTGTTTAGATAGTAGATAGTAGGGATGTGTAGGTCGGGGTGTCCACACCCCGACACTTTCGTTGAGATTGCATGTTCATTTTTTTCGTTCCCATGATTTTCGTGGGGATGCATGGGTGAGTGTTGTGAAGCAGTAAACTTTGGTCTATTGTATCAGTGTATGGGTTACCACGTGCAACGTGGGAACCAAATAAAGTTTGTGGGTTTTTCATTCCTTTTCTTTTTTTTCATGCGCAAAAAAAGAAAACGAACCCAAAAGAAAAAAGCACAAACGGCTGTCGCTAAAAATTGATTCCCCTCTTTATTGAAATATACCAGTGGTAAAAGATATTTTATTAGTGCCTATTTTTTTTCGTTCCCATGATTTTCGTGGGAATGCGAATAAAATGAGGTTAAATGGATCGCGTAGGGTGGGTTTACCAACCCACCGGAACCTGCCAAAATGTGGTCTCTGTATTACGTTTGTTATCTCCGTACAACCCTGCCCGCAGCGTGGGTTGGTAAACCCACCCTACAAATCACAAATGCCCGCAGGGTTTCGTTTCACTTCTCTGCCTTCCGTGGCGCATTCTGCACATCACTTCAGGTTCCGACCCTACAAACGACAAACTGTTGTCGTTTGCTTAACGGGTCTCATCCTTGGGGTGCACAAATCACAAATCACGAATCACGAATCACGAATTTCTAATTTCATAATGCAGCTTCAGCCCCTCATCGGTCATCACAAACCCCGAGATCATGATCTTCCCTTCATGGACCATCTGGTGGTGCTTTTTGCAGAGCGGGATGAGATTGTACTTGTGGTTCTTGTGGAAGTGGTCGATGTGGCCGGTCTCATTCGCCTCTTTCTGCTCCGCGATATGGTGGACATCTTCTACCGGGGCATCGCAGAGGGCGCATTTGCCCAGGTAGAGATCCTTGTTGTACTTGCTGCGCTTCTGGCGGCTGAGGCGTTTGATATCGCTCTGTGAATGGTTCAGGTTCTCCCTGATCTCCTGCGCGGTTTTGAGGAACTCTTTGTCCATATGGAGGGATTTGGCAAACTCCAGGCCATAAAGGCTGTCGCCCATCCCCAGCTGCAGCACACGGTTGTAGATCAGCCGGTCTTGCTCGTCATCGTACTGGATACCCAGGTGCAGAAAGATCAGGTGTTTGAGCCCCCGGAGGTTGGGGATCTCTCCGAGCTGGTGCAGGTGGGTGGCGAAGATAAAGGTCGAACCCAGGGAGATCAGTCTGAGGATCGATGCCGAGACGATCGCCAGCGCCGACTCGGTCTCTGTCCCCTGGGAGATCTCATCGCCCAGGATCAGCGAGCGGGCATTGGCGCGGTTGAAGATGTTTTTGAGCTCCATCATCTCGACACTGAAGGTTGAGAGACCCTTGTAGAGGTTGTCCTTGGAGACGATGCGGGTAAAGAGCTTGTCGTAGAGCCCGAAGCGCAGCTCGACGGCGGGGACGAAGAAGCCCGCCTGCGCCAGGATGACGCTCAGCCCGATGCTCTTCATCAGCGAGGATTTCCCCGAGGAGTTGATCCCGTAGAGGAGGATGCCCAGGACATCTTCGCCGTTGCTTGCGTTGAGGGTGATGTGGTTGTGGGCCGTACCGTTGTTGGTTCCCAGGAAGAGGTCATTGGGGACATAGATCCCCCGCTCGTCATTGGCCTCGATGATGGGGTGGCGCAGGCCGACCGCCTCATAGAAGTTCCCCTCCTCGATGATCGGGCGGATGAGGTTCATGCTCTTGGCGCATTTGGCATTGGAGATCGCCACATCGATATTGGCGATAAAGGCGATGAGCCGCTCAAGCAGGAGCGAAAAGCGGTTCTCCAGGAGGTCAAGGCTCTCGATATAGCGCTGTTTGACCAGAGAGACCAGCTGTACCTGCGAGGTCTCATAGCTGCGTGTGATCTCCTCAAAGAGCGGCGCCTGCACCTTGACGGCATTTTTGAGGTGGCGGTAGGAGAAATCCCTGAAGAAGTGGTGCTCGTTGTCAATCGTGACAAAGGAGTCCTTCAGCGCCTTCTCGATCATCATAAAACGGTTTTTGGTGAGGTTAAGGAAGTACCCTTCGCTCTCCAGGTAGCTGACCGTGGTATATCTCGTTGTACCGTTGAAAAGCTTCTCTCTTTCAAAAAGCGACTCCACGTGTGCCGCGACCCGATCCATCTTGTCAAGCTCCTGCTGCTGGCTCTTGACAATCGTGTCAATAGCAGGATAGACACCCTCTCTGAAGATATTGTCATTGATCTGTTCGATCCTGAACTTCGCGCAGGTATCCAGGTCGAAGGTCTCTTCAAGCACCGTCGCCATCTCACGGACTTCGTCATAGAGCTTCTCGTCGATCTCCAGCCCCTCGGAGTGCCCATCATCGATCAGCTTCAGGACCGACTCCAGGGACATGGCGATGTAGGTCAGCTCCACGGGATGGAGTTTGCGCAGCTTGATACGGCGGGTGATGCGTTCGAGGTCATAGATCTGCTTGAGATGGGTCTCGAAACGGTCGATGCCCGGCAGGAGCTGTTCGGTGAGGTCATAGCGCTCCTCAAGCATCGCCCTGTCGCAGATGGGGTTGAGAAGGCGCTCTTTGAGCAGGCGTTTGCCGAAGGCGGTGGAGGTCTTGTCGATCAGGTCCAGCAGGGTGACATCCCCGGGGTCGCGCGAGATGACCGAGAGCTGCTCCATGGCGTTGTTGCCGATATACATATAGCGGTTGGACCCGAGGAACTGGGGTTTGTTCATCTTCTCGATAATACTCTCGTCATGCTCGATAATGAAGTCGATCAGGATCGCCAGCGCCTCCGTCGTGTAGGGGTGCCGCTCCAGGTCCAGGTACTCGATGGCGCTCAGAAAGGAGTTGATCCCGAAAACACGGGCAAAGAGCTCGTTCTGGAACGTGACTTTGAAGCGTTTGCTATTGAGCGTATGGTGCAGCGTGCTCAGCTCCAGGTAGTGCAGCAGCCACTCTTTGTCGATCTCCCTGTTCTCGAGCGTGATGATCACCTCGGAGGTGGTATAGGTCTGCAGCAGGTTGAAAGCCTCGTCGAGGGCATAGGTCTTGTCGTCGCGGGTAGAGTGGATCTCGTTGGCGATGGTCTTCCCGGTGCTCACATCGATCGCGGCATAGCCCACCGAGTAGATCCCCGCGTTCTCGTCGATCAGAAGGGAGACGATGTTGTTCTCGGTGGGTTCGCTGAGATACTCGAAGTTGGTGCCCGGAGAGATGATGTTGGAGACGTAGCGTTTGACATGGGGCATCTCGCCCTTCTGTTTGACGACAATGATCGTGTACTTTTTGGTGGCGATCAGGCGTGAGAGGTAGCGGTCGAGCGAAACTGCGGGGACACCTGCGAGGAGGGGGTTGCTGACCGAGTTCTCGAGGATCGCCTTGCTTTTTCGGGTCAGCTGGATATTGAGCAGTTCGGCGATCTCTTTGGCCTTCCCGATCTTCAGCGTATCGTTGTTGACCTCGTAGATCTCAAAGAAGGTGCCGATCTCCATCAGCACCAGGGCATCTTTGCCGTACTTCTCTTCAAAGTAGCGCTGCAGATCAAAATAGACCTCGGTAAGGAGTTTTTTCTTGTCGGAGAGTATCTCGGTAACTGGATCCACGTGCCATTGCCCTGTCGTTTTTTATTGGGATTGATTGTAGCATAAGTGAGGTTATAGCCGGGAGCAGCTGGTGTAAGTGCAGCTTTTGCTGCTAGTGAGGAAGTAGGAGTGAGGAGTTAAAAATTAGAAATTCGTGATTCGTGATTTGTGATTTGTGATTTGTGCACCCCAAGGGCATTTCCTGCGGGCATTTGTGCTTTTTAGGGACGGTACCGTTGTGTCCGCCCGGGAGCGGTATGCGAGCCCGAACAATGCTTCTATGAAAGAGTTAAAAATGCTTTAAAAATATTTGGGTATAATACCGTCCCATTTTATGCCGATAGGTCAATGTGAAAAACGGCGTCCTATCAAAGTAAAAAATTCAACAGGGAGTAAGCATATGCCTAAAATGAAGAGCGTAAAAGGCGCTGTAAAGCGTTTCAAGGTGAAAAAAAGCGGTAAAATCAAAAGAGGAACTGCTTTCAGAAGCCACATCCTTAGCAAGGTAGACGGCAAGCACCACAGATCAATGAGAAGTCCTAAGTACGTCGATTCTGCGGATGCGAAAAACATCAGAGAGATGATCAATTAATATAACGCCGATAGAGCAAAGCTCCATCGACTACGTTAACACTGGGTTTGCTTCAGCAGCAGGCTCACGCGACTAGTCACGTTATGTTGGGTTGATTCAAAAAGTAGTATTCCCTCTATTTCGGAGGCAAGTTCAAACCAAATAAAAAGCGTTTGACACCTACTAAAACCCATCAGGGTACAAGTTTCAGGTAAAGGAAAACAATGAGAGTAAAAAACGGTTTTGTAAGACACAGACGTCACAAAAAACTACTAAAACAAGCAAGAGGATTCTACAGCGGTAGAAGAAAGCACTTTAGAAAAGCTAAAGAGCAGCTTGAAAGATCTTTGGTATATGCTTACAGAGATAGAAGACAGAAAAAAAGAGACTTCAGAAGACTATGGATCGTTCGTATCAATGCAGCGGCTAGACTTAACGACATGAACTACTCAACATTCATGCACGGTCTTAAGGTTGCAAACATCGAGCTTGACAGAAAGATCCTTGCTGATATGGCAATGAACGCACCGGAAGCATTCACAAAAGTAGCGGAAGCTTCCAAAGCTGCACTTGTTAAGTAAGTTCTATCTTTTGAGAGGCCTCGGCCTCTCATCCCTCTTTTAATAATTCCACAATCTTTATTTTCATTATTCAAAAGTGTTGACAGAATTGTCAATATATCTTGTGCTTTTAATAGCAATTAGCAATTAGCAATTAGCAATTCGTGATTTGTGATTTGTGATTTGTGATTTGTGATTTGTGATTTGTGATTGTCCTCGTTCCTGCGGGATTACATCGTGCGTAGTGTAGGGCGGGGTGTTCCCACCCCGACATCGATGTTGGTTTCTCGGAGCATCTGCTGCTATTGTAAAATAGATCGTGGATTCCGGATCGGAGTCCGGAATGACGGAAAAGACTTGACACACTCTCATGACTCTGTCATGATGCTAACTGCTAACTGCTAACTGCTAACTGCTAACTGCTAACTGCTAACTGCTAACTGCTAACTGCTAACTGCTAACTGCTAACTGCTAACTGCTCACTGCTCACTGCTCACTGCTCACTGCTCACTGCTCACTGCTCACTGCTCACTCTCCCCGTGCCGTTGCTCCGTTGTAGGCGATGATCCCCGGACGGAGGTTGCAGACATGTTCGAATCCCAGCGACTTCATCGCATGCTGGACCTGGAAGCTTCTGCTTCCTGTGAAACAGTAGACGATAACGGGGGTGTGCTTTTTGTCGCTGTGCTCCTCGATCTTCGCATAGAACTGGGAGGTGGGGACAAGCGCATCGGTCCCGACGATATGTTCCATCTGGTACTCCATATACTCGCGTACATCCATCAGCGTGAAATCGACCATCTTCAAACTTCTTGCCTCAAGCAGTGCTTCAAGTTCGTCTCCGTCCAGCTGCGCTTCGTTCAGCAGTGCCTGAGCCTGCCCTCTGGTCAGCCCCTGTGAATGGGTGTGGGCGACCTCTTCAGCTTCAGCTTTGATCTGTTGGGAAGCTGCATACTCGGGAGTACAGAAGATACCGCAGTGGCAGAGGCCGTCTTCGGGGATCTCTTTTTCCAGGGCGGGTTTGCAGGGGCAGATGCGGTTATCTGCCGCCTTCTGCTCCTCTTTTGTCTCTCCTATGACCATAAAGCACGGGCAGAAACGTTTGCCGTAGGTGAGTCTGTTTCGTGCCAATCCCATGGCGACCCCTTCGTTCACTTCGTCGTTGGGGTTCTGTACAAAACCGAACTGCGTGTTGACCTTCTCGACAAACTGCCAGGTCTTTTCCAGTTCGGCCTGAAACTCATCGGAGTTGATATCGATCTGTTGCATGGTTATCCTTTAATATGATGTAGATTCGTTGGTGTCAAACTCTTTTGACAGATCTTCCAGCTCGTCGGCAAACTCTTCCATCTTTTTGCCCCACCTCTCCAGGAAGTCTCCGGTTTTGTGGAGATCGATATGGATCCGGGTCTCGTTGGCTTCGATACCGGCACCTCTGCCTTCATCCAGATCCTCCGAAAATGCTTCTACCTGGCGTGTGATCTGTTTGCCCATCTCGTCAAAAAAGTTTTTGGTTCTGTTCGTGTCTATCGTAATGACACCCTCTTCTTTGGAGATACCCATACGCCACAGCGTTGAGTTGGATTCACGCTGTTTTTCCGCTTCCTCTTTGGCTTTGAGTTCGGCAAGGAGCGATTCTCTGGCCTCCCGGGCAATGCGCGCATCACGTTCGCTCTGTGATTCGCATCCGTTGAATGTCAGGATCAGCAGGGTGGAGAGTAGTAGCTTTTTGATGGGAACCTCCTTTTGAAAAGAATAAACGATAGTGCAATTTTAGTCAAAAATATTTAATGAAAGGATAAAAAACGTTGAAGTGTAGAGCAGTGAGAAGCACGGCCCATGCACCGCATCTCCTCCGACCCTCTTTTCTGCTCTGCTCTCTGCTTCATACTGCTACTTCTCTTTGCCGAAAATCAGGTGGTCCAGACTGAACTTTCCTGCACCGAACGAGGCAAAAATAGCCAGAAACAACATATAGTAGAGCGGGATCTCAAATCCATTATCCCCGGCGGCAAACCCATGCGGCAGATGCACAGTAATGATCGCCACGATCATGACAACGATCAGCGGCAGAGAAATCAGCCGGGTGAGGAGGCCCAGGGTAAGCAGCACGACGCCAAGCAGTTCGGTGCTTGCTGCCAGATAGGCGTTGACCGTAGGTAGGGGAATCCCCAGCGTACCGAACCATTCCGCTACGGCATGGATATCCGCCCATTTGTTCATCGCGGGATTATAAAAGCCGTAGGCGAGTACAAGTCTGGCAAGGAGCAGGGAGAGGTCCTGCCCCCTGCTGAGTATCTCTCTGGCGGTAGGATAGATATGGTTGATCATAGAATGCTCCTTTTTCTCTTCTTTTTTCTTTACGGGAAAGCGGTTTTCTTATTTGGATTCGCTGCTTTCCGTTTCTGCTTTCGGTGCCGCTTTTTTACCGCTGTCGCATTTCCCCTCTCCGCATTTTGACTCGACTTTTTTACCGCTGTCGCATTTTCCCTCTCCGCATTTTGACTCGACTTTTTTACCGCTGTCGCATTTTCCCTCTCCGCATTTTGCTTCTCCTGCCCCTTTGCTGTCGGAGCAGCCGGTGAATGCAAGCATCGCCAATCCGACTCCTGAAATAAAAAGTACTTTTTTCAACATATGCTTTCCTTTATGATTTTTTATAGATTCAAAGTATAATATGAGAGCTGTGTACTCTCCGTGTAGGGAGTGTTCCCTTCGGAGTACTTAAGATAACAGGTTCAGAGTGAGAGAAAGAGAAACGATGAGACGAAGAGATTTTTTGGCGACCAGTGCGGTGATCGGGCTCTCCGCCTCTCTCCATGCGCAGGAAGCAAATACTGAGACAAAAGTGCTTGAAGCGGCAGTGCCGGTCATCGCGGCGGTGCAGCAGCATATGTTCCCGGAGCAGAGCAGCCTCCCTTCTGCAAAAGCGATGGATACTGTCACCTTCCTGAAGGAGACGATCACCCATGCCAGCTACGACAGGGATATCAGAGGGTTTGTGATAGAGGGGGCGCAGGAGCTTGAGCGCCGTACGCAGGGCAAATTTCTGGTGATGGATGCAGCGCAGAGAGAGGCAGCGCTGCGCAGCTATGAAGAGACCCGCTACGGCAGCAACTGGTTGGCGCGCATCATGACGCTGACGATGGAGGCGATCTTCTCTGATCCGATCTATGGCTCGAATATCGGGCAGGAGGGATGGAAAGCTGTAGGAAGCTTCGGAGGATCGCCCCGGCCCAAAGAGAGGTATATCGAGCTATGAAGCACTTTGATGCGGTGATCGTGGGATCGGGTGCCAGCGGCGGGGCGGTAGCCTATACGCTCTGCAGGGCGGGCTATAAAGTAGCAGTGCTGGAAAAAGGGCGACTGATACGGCGCGAGGAGTTCAGCAAAGATGAGCTGGCCTACTGCCGAAGGGATATCATCACCCCCAACCTCTTTGATGAGTATCATCTGATCGAAGAGAAGGAAGGCGGCAAATGGGTGGCTACGCCTACCTATGAGTCGGGATGGAGTTTCTGGAACGGGAACATCGTCGGGGGCTCATCGAACGTGATGAGCGGGATGCTCCACCGTATGCACCCCGATGACTTCAGGCTGAAGAGCAAATATGGTGCTATCGAAGGAGCCAATGTCGTGGACTGGCCTATCTCCTATGAGGATATGGAGCCCTACTACACGATGGCTGAAGAGGTGGTCGGGATATCGGGTGTCGCAGAGAAACACCCCTTTGCGCCCTGGCGGAGTACCCCCGACTTCCCTCAGCCTCCCACCAAAGAGAACGAGGTTGTCAAACTTTTTGACAAAAGTTGCCGCGCGCTTGGGATCACGCCGCTGGTGACACCGCGTGCCGTGCTCTCAAAAGACAAGGGCCATAGGAATGCCTGCTACTACTCCAATTTCTGCGGAAGCTACGGGTGCAGCTCGGGAGCCAAGGGAAGCTCCACGGAGTCACTGCTTTTCCCTGCGCTTGCAACAGGAAACCTGACTCTGATGAGCCATACCTATGTCAAGTCTCTGGAGAGTACGAAAGAGCGGGCGACATCAGTGGTGGCGATCGACACAGTGACGGGAAAAGAGCGTAAGATCACGGCGGATATCTTTGTGCTGGCCGCACAGGCGCATGAGAGTGCACGGCTGCTTTTGAACTCCAAGAGCCGGCATCACCCCAACGGACTTTCAAACAGCTCCGGGGAGCTGGGAAAAAACCTGATCTTCTCTGCCGGGGGATCGGGGCAGGGGGAACTGCACAGGGAGAGTCTCAAGGAGATCAGTTTTGAGGCGCTGATGGAGCGAGGGCTCTTTGTCAACCGGTCGATACTGGACTGGTACCATATCGATCACTGGTGGGACGGCAGGTTCAAGGGAGGTTCGGTAGAGTTTATGTTCGAACACCAGAACATCATCTCTCGCGCCTGCAAAAACAATAAAGAGGGGGGAAAACTGATCTGGGGGAAGGCGCTGGGAGAGAGGGTGGCGAAGCGTTTCAAGGAGAGCAAGAGCATTCGTTTTGAGATCTTTAATGACTGGCTGCCTCATGACGACTGTTTTGTAAGTGTGGATGAACGTCACACGGACAAATACGGCATGCCCGTGGGCAAACTGCGTATCGCGAGTCATCCCCATGATCTGAAGGTGGGCCGCTATCTCGCCAAAAAGTGCGAAGCGGTGCTCGAAGAGATGGGGGCCCAAAATATCTACAGCTCCGTCTCCCCGCTCCCTCCGCAAAACCTGATCGCCGGCGGCTGCCGTTTCGGTGACGATCCCAAGAGTTCGGTACTCAATAGAGACTGCCGGTCCCACGACATCCCCAATCTTTATGTGGCGGATGCCAGTTTTATGCCGACGGGAGGTTCGGTGGCCTATACCTGGACGATCTATGCAAATGCCTTCAGGGTTGCCGACCATATTGTCAGAGATTTAAGTCAAACATAAAGTTGGGTTTATTTTTTATTAACTCTAGATAGGTATTATTAGAGTATATTTAAAAATATGGGGGGAAGGGCCATATTCAAGCTGAAAGGAATACTCTTGAAGAAACTACATAGATTTCTCATTTCACTTGCGGTGGCCTCTATGGCTACGACGTATGCTTCGGCTGCGACGCATACGATCAAAAAAGGCGAGACACTCTCTGCGATCGCCAAAGCGAACAAAACGACGGTCAGTAAACTCTGTAAACTCAACGGACTGAAGCAAAGCGATACACTGAAGGTCGGAAAAGTCCTGAAGGTTCCCGGTGCACAAAACACGGCCTATGCCGTACAGACGGCACAGCATAAGGTCAAAAAGGGCGAGACACTCTCTGCGATCGCCGTAGCGAACAAAACGACGATCGATCAACTCTGCAAACTGAACGGACTGAAGAAAAACGATACGCTGAAGGTCGGAAAAGTCCTGAAGGTTCCCGGTACGCCAAACAGAGTTGGGGTCGCAGAAACGGCAGAGTATAAGGTCAAGAGCGGTGATGCCCTCTACGCGATCGCCAAAAAATACAAGACAGATATCACAACCCTCAAATCGCTCAATGGGCTCCAGAATAATACCCTGAGGGCAGGGCAGACGATCAAAGTACCGGCGGCAGAAAGAGTAAAGGTTGCAGCAAAGGCGACAAAAACGAGCGACAGAAAACTGGCGCAGACACTCTCAAGCCTTCCCAAATCCACCTATATGAAAAAAGAGCCCTCCAAAAAAGATGTCTTTAATCTGGGAGATATCTTCTTTGGAAAGCGAACAGAGACAGAGAAAGAAGTAGAGGTTATAAAGGTAGCCAAGACGAAACTGGGTAACAGATACGTGTGGGGTGCGACAGGGAAACAGGATACCTTTGACTGTTCCGGGTTTACGAAGTACTGCTATAAAAAGAACGGGATCGATATCCCGAGAACCTCTATCATGCAGTCCAAATACGGCAAGTTTGTCAAAAGATCGGAGCTTAAAAAAGGTGACCTGATCTTCTTTGATACTTCCAGAGGACGCAAAGGGTATGTCAACCATGTCGGTATCTACATGGGGGATAACAAGTTTATCCATGCCTCTTCGGCAAAGAAAAAAGTGGTGATCACAAGCCTGGACAAAACATTCTACTCGCAGCGCTATATGGGTGCCAGAAGACCCCTGTAGCCTCTCCTGAGAAGCTTTCAAGGCTTCTCCTTTTACTCCTTTGATACTTTTCTCTTACTTTTATCCCGTTTTATCTATCACAATTTGTAGGGGTGGACCGTCGTGTCCGCCCGGGGATGAGACCCGTTAAATAAACGTGAACAGTGAGAGGCGTTAAGAAAATGACAAGAGTTTGTCATTTTTAGACTCGAAATCGAAGTGGTCGTAACGAAGTGAAGCCACGCAGGTAGTTTATAGGGCCGGAACCATGAGAGCTGTTAAGCAAACAACAACTGCTTGTTGTTTGTAAGCTCGGAACCGGAAGCGATGTATACTCGTATACCGCTGTAGGCTAAGTCGGAGCAAAGCGACCCGTGAAGGCAAAAAGGGTTTTGCAGGGTGGGTTTACCAACCCGCGCTGCGGGCTGTCAAGGAGAGACCTTACTCCTATTCCGCTTCCAGAACGGCACCGGAGCTTGCATTGGTCACAAGCGCTCTGTACTGTTTGAGCCATTTGCTTGTCAGCGGTTTCACGATCGGCTTGAAGTTGTCTCTTCGCTCTGCGATCTCTTCAAAGGTAAGTTTGGCTTCGAGGATGTAGTTGTCCACATCGATGAAGATCTCATCCCCGTCTTCCAGCAGGCCGATCAGCCCGCCTTCTGCCGCTTCGGGGCTCACGTGGCCGATACTCGCACCTCTGGTCGCTCCGGAGAACCTTCCGTCGGTGATCAGAGCAACCTTGTCGCCCAGCCCCATCCCCATGATCAGGCTGGTAGGGCTCAGCATCTCCTGCATCCCCGGGCCTCCTTTTGGCCCTTCGTAACGGATGACGACGACATTCCCGGCTTTGACTTTGCCGTTGATGATCCCCTTGATCGCTTCATCCTGGGAGTTGAAACATACCGCTGTTCCGGTGAAGACGCGGTCTCCTGTGATCCCCGCAGTTTTGATCACGGCACCCTGTTCTGCCAGGTTTCCGTAGAGGATCGCAAGGCCGCCGACTTTGGAGTAGGGGTTGTCGATCGTATGGATGATGTTGGTATCCAGGATCTTCGCATCTTTGATCTTCTCATGGAGTGTCTCTCCTCCGATACAAAGGTTGTCAGCAAGGATGTCATTTCCGCGTTTTTGCATCTCATGCATGACCGCATTGACGCCGCCGGCTTTGTTGATATCCTCCATATGCACCGTTGAGAGTGACGGGGAGATCTTGGCGATGTGTGAAACTTTTTTGGAGATGCTGTTGATATCTTCAAGATTGAAGTCCACCTCCGCCTCTTTGGCGATCGCCAGCATATGAAGAACCGTGTTGGAGCTTCCTCCCATTGCCATATCCACTGCAAAGGCATTGCGTACGGCATTTTCATTGAGGATATTTCTCAGCTTGAACTTTTCGCGCTCCGCCTGCTCCATCTTGGCGATCTCGCAGATACGGCGTGCAGCCTTCTTATAAAGCGCTGTTCTCTCAGGCGTGAGTGCAAGGATCGTACCGTTGCCGGGCAGCGCGATACCCATCGCTTCCATCAGGGTGTTCATGGAGTTTGCCGTAAACATCCCCGAACAGCTTCCTCCGCTCGGGCAGGCATTGCACTCGATATCGTAAAGATCTTCGTCGCTGATCTCTCCTGTCTCATGCTTCCCGACAGCCTCAAATGCCGTAGCAAGGTCGATCGGCGTGCCATCCTTGGTGTGGCCTTTTTGCATCGGCCCGCCGGAGACAAAGACAGTCGGCACGTTGACGCGTAGCGCCCCCATGATCATCCCCGGCACGATCTTGTCGCAGTTGGGGATCGCGATCATCGCGTCAAGTTTGTGTGCATTCATCACCGTCTCGACCGAGTTGGCGATGATCTCGCGGCTTGGCAGTGAGTAGAGCATTCCGTCATGCCCCATTGCGATACCGTCATCCACACCGATCGTGTTGAACTCAAACGGGACACACCCGTTGGCCCGGATCTCCTCTTTGATCACTTCGGCCACTTTGTTAAGGAAAAAGTGTCCCGGTATGATCTCGATAAAGGAGTTGGCAACCCCGATGAAGGGTTTATCGAAGTCTTCGTCCCTGACACCTGTCGCACGAAGCAAACTTCTGTGCGGAGCTCTGCTGAATCCCTGTTTTATCTCATCACTTCTCATCATTTTGTTCTCCTTGTTGACAGGCAGGGCCCGTCAATAATTCCCTTGGACCGCAGCTTTGCCTGAGAGATCAGTACGGCCTTGGCTCAAGTAATTATATTGTTTAGATTTAGGGGGATTATAACACTTTGCATCTCAAAAAATGCAAAAACCGGCGATAAAGATTTTTTTTGAAAAAAATGTCGGTTTTTTCTTTACATTGAAAGAGTTTTTGGCTATAATCGCACTCCAATTTTGAAGTATTTTCGAAATTTGGTTTGGAGTGCGGGCGTAGCTCAGGGGTAGAGCATAACCTTGCCAAGGTTAGGGTCGACGGTTCGAATCCGTTCGCCCGCTCCATTAATAAAGGTCTTCCTGATACGGAACAAAGTCCGCATCAATTCATCTCACTAAAGCTTCACCTGTTCGGTTCAGAAGATAAAAAAGAGTTGAAGAGACAAGAGTTGATATTTAAAATTTGAATTTAAAATTGGTGTCCGATTCGGCCCGGGTGGTGAAATCGGTAGACACAGGGGACTTAAAATCCCCCGGTCATTGCGACCGTGCCGGTTCGAGTCCGGCCCCGGGCACCATTAAACATTCAATTAGTGTGACTGGTCGCTTTAAAAAAATAGCGTACAGAGTATTTACGGTGCCATCGCCAAGCGGTAAGGCCGCAGCCTGCAAAGCTGCTATCCCCGGTTCAAATCCGGGTGGCACCTCCATTGATCACTTTTTTCGGATCTGAGTAAAGATTTCGAGGAAAACGGTTCAATAATAAACCAGGTTTTATCTTTTTAAGGTAAAATTCTCTTCTTCATATCTGTCGGGAGATGTCAGAGCGGTTGAATGTGCCGGTCTTGAAAACCGGTGAGGGTAACACCTCCGGGGGTTCGAATCCCCCTCTCCCGGCCACTACATTTTATCAATCCCAATAAAGCCCTATACAGCGTAACTTGAGAGACTTTTTAATTTTATTCTTTTTTATTTTCCCCACATATTCCCCACATGAAAGTGTTATCTAGAGCATTAAGTGAAGTTTGAAGAGACTTTGAGCCCTATATGAAACTAGGGGCTCAAAACATTTAATAATGATCCGTCACACGGCGTTCATCATCAGATGTATATCGATCGATAGCTGATATACAGCTCCTTATCTTGTTAAGTCTCTTAATTCAGGTGTTCCGGTTTGATTAGAGAGGGCTTTCGCTTCTTGTGAGATCTTGAGTCGGCTTTTTGATGGATCATCTCAATCTGTCATAGATCCAAAAGTGTGCCCCTGAAAACACTCGGCTGAAAACACGGCATATGCGCTATCAACTCTAGAACGGTTCCCCGCTCATAATACCCGCCCCGATCATATCTGTAGACTTAGACCAGGATAGGGTCGAACCCCCGGTGAAGGGTGGTGAGGATTTTTCAGGAAGGATGAAGGCTACTTAACATTCGGTTGTGAGGGGGTTTGACTAAGCAGTTGAACTTTGCTATACTGCCAGTATCGTAAGTTAAAGGCCATTGAGGTCTCAAGTCAGGGTGCCTTTAACTTACTGCTTCATTTCCGTTTATTGAAAATCAACAAAAATTAATGTTCTTATTATTTCTGAATGAATTTAGTAATGAATGAAAAAAAGTCTCTTAGAAGATACTTGATAAATGACTAGGGTACTTGATCAAACAAATTTTTATGGTAAGTCTATAATAAAGTCTTTTTTGGGGAAGGATAGGGAGGGTCAGAGTATCCCATCCCTTTTCATCTTCTCCTGGATCGCCATGGTGATATAGCTTGTAATGGTACCACCGTGGTAAGCTTTGATCTTATCTTCCCAGTCAACAAGTATCTGGATGGTTTTTACTTTTTTCTTTCTATCTTTTGGAGTATTGTTTTTCTCCTGAAGGTTCGCACTTTCAACTGCCTGGTTTACAAAATCGAGGTTGTCTTTTCTTGCCATTTCATATCCTTTACATATGTTTTCAATATTTAAATACTATTTTTTTAATATCTCTTGTATCTCTTTACTCAAAGATTTTATCTCTTTGGCTGCCTTGCTGTCCTTGTCATATTCAAGTACACTTTGCCCCCGTCCTGCAGACTTGTCATAGTCGATCCTGCTGCGAAGCACAGTATCTAACAATTCAAAATGTTCAGACTTTTGGATAAACTCTTTGAGCTTGTCGAGCTTTGACTTCTGGGGATTGAGGTTGTTGAGCAGGACCTTCACTTTGAGATCACCTTCAATCAGTTGACTGAGTTGGGAAAGTATCTGCTCAAAACTCTTCAGCCCCAGCAGTTCAAAATTTTTGTCGCTCACCGGTGTGATCACAAGATCGGCAGTAATAATGGTGATACGGTTCATCGTGCTGTCAAAACCACCAAGGTCTATGATCGAAAGTTTGTCATCACTGTCACTGTTGATATAACGTTTGAGATCTTCTGCATTTTGAAATGTTCTTATCTTAAGCGGCTTGAGCTTGGTCTGATGTTTACGTATCTCGTTAGTATAGGTAAGCGTCTTCTGTATATCTAGATCCACCAGTTCAACATCATACTTTTTCTGTAGAGCCAGTGCAAGGTTCCACGCAATGGTACTTTTTCCAACACCGCCTTTTTGATGGGAGATAGCAATGATCATTTAAACCCTTCTCTATTAAAATATTAAAATAATATCTTAGATATACTTATATGATATTAAAAAGATATGTTTTTGATATCATAATATTCTTTTGACTTGTATAGTGTAAATGTATATAGCCATTTACATGATGTAAAATATTGTTATCTATAATTATATAAATGTAGTAATTTAAATGGATTTATTCATTATAGTAAATAAAAACATATAAAAGTATAATTTTATAAGAATTTAAGCCTTTTTCTCCTATATTTACATATAAATATAATTATGAGGTAGCAATGTACAAAGGTAAACAGGTGAAACCACTGCCGACTCCAAACCTCGATCAGCCATTGTCATTGACTCTGATCGGCGAAGCAATCAAGGCAAGAAGGACACAGCAGAAATTGGATCTAAAAACAGCAGCGATGCTTTGTGATGTCTCTGTTGTGACGCTCAGTAAGATCGAGCATGGATCACCGGGGGTACGCATGGACTCTGTACTCAAGGTGATGTCTGCACTTGGTATACGAATGCGGATAGCGCCGTGGGAGTATGAACTATGAATACTCTGGAAGTAAATCTCAATAATATGTATGTAGGGAGTCTCAGCATTGACCCCAAAGAAGATCTCTATCGATTTGAATACAGTGATGAATGGAGAAATTCAGGGTATCCTATCTCTCCACATTTGCCGTTTGACGGGGAGATATCTTCATGTGCTCTCAAGCGTTTTTTAGAGAACCTGCTTCCCGAAGGGAAAGGGTTGGATGATCTAACCGCCTTTACTCACATCTCAAAGCATAATATCTATGCATTGATCAAAGCCATAGGGTTTGAGACTTCCGGTGCGTTGAACTTTGGAGATAGGGATGGTGTCGTGACAGCAGAGTTCCGTCCGATATCTGCAGAGGAGTTGGCTGCACGTATCGATGTGATAGAGCAAAAAAGTATCATTATCTGGGATCAGAAGCAAAGACTTTCTTTGTCCGGTGTTCAGGAGAAACTTCCTGTATTGCTAAAAGGTGATCAGATAGGGCTTGCAGACGGTTCGCTAAGCTCTACACATATTCTGAAGTTCCAGACCAAACGTAATGAGCATATTGTGATCAATGAATATTTCTGTATGACCCTGGCAAAAGCTATGGGGCTGCCTGCTGCTTCTGTAGAGCTGAAGAGATATGGAGCACACCCGGTGCTTATGGTAGAACGCTTTGACCGTATTGTTAAAGAAGCAAGCGTTGAAAGAGTACATATTATCGATGGCTGTCAGTTACTGGATATGCCCGCAGCCTACAAATATGAGAGGAACTTTGGCTCTAGCAGAGATGTGCAAGATATACGTGAGGGTGTGAGTTTTGGTAAACTGTTTCAGGCGACCGCTTTGTGTCAGGTACCTGCAAAAGCAAAACTGCAGCTGCTTGAGTGGGCACTCTTCAATCTCATCATCGGCAATGCTGACGCACATGGGAAAAATATCTCTTTTTATCTGGATGGGCAGGGTATAACCGTAGCACCATACTATGATATGCTCTCTATACTGATGCATGAGGGAGTAGACCATGAACTTGCTATGGCATTTGGAGATGAGTTTGATGCTGATAAGATAATGGGATATCCTCTTAGAGCCTTTGCAGAAGATACCGGTCTCCATCAAAAACTGGTTTCAGGACGTCTTATACAGCTTTGCAGCAGGGTAGAAGATGCCATGTCACAGCTATCTGTTGAAGAGCGTCTGATCAGTGACGAGGAGAGGTCTTTTATCTCTGAACTTCAGGCACTTATCACACAGAGAGTGACAGTGTTAAGTGTAGCTGCTGAAGAGATGTTGAAAGTCTCTTGGTAGATTGACATGATATAATATAATATATTTCATTTGTAAAAAGGGGAATAAAAATGACCAAGAAAAGATCCTCATTACCATATCTGATGGTGGGAATGATCATATTTTTGAATTTCGGATTGACTGACAATATTTTACTCCCATTGATTACTTTTACAATTATGGTTATCCTGATATTTCTCATACATTCGTACAAAGAACATGTATGGGTTCAACGAGTATTGGATCTTTTTTAAAGGAGAAAAATATGGATATTGAAACTATTCAAAATGTCGTATTGATCGGATTAGGTATAGTGACTTTTATAATGTATATCACTGCTAAAGCATGGGATGAAATCGCTGACGAGATGGAAATAGAGGAGAAGTCTGGGACTGTTCATAATTCTGTGTCAATCAATGAAAAAAGTTTTAAGTAAAACACTCGGCGGTCTGACATCGGCTTACTATCTCAGGCATCTGTTTTTTGGTGCAGCTATCTCTGCATTTTTTATCTATATGGCACTACAGTCGGATGCCATAAAGTACAATGAGCTTGTCATTTACACAGTGAATACTTTGCTCTATCCCTATGCACGTTTCGTTTATGAAAGTATCATGGATTTTATCCTGGGGAATAATGTCTTTATTAGCAATGCAATACTTTTCATGGGGATGAAAATAATGACGATGGTATTGTGTTGGGCAGCGGCCATACTGATCGCCCCTGTAGGACTGGCGTATCTTTACTACTACCATTCTAAAAATCAATAGCTATCTTGAGGTATGCACCTAGTGGCATACCTCTCAAATATTGGTATATCAAAAGGCTTAAAAAGACTTATCTCGTTTAATAGCTTGATGGATATAAATTTTGGATCAAATAGTGCATTTTATAAGGCTTTCCTACACCTTTGGTCTGCTTTTTTTGTTTTCTGTTTTTAGCCAGTTCCAGGCTTTGCTTCTGGCATCGATGCCAGTGAGCCGATGTTATTTCGGGAGTCACATCGGCTCCCCAGTTAATAAAAAGTGGCAGCGTAAAACACTTATGCAAATTTTTCTTTTTTGTTTTACATCGTTTCCCTGGTCCTATAAAAATTACTCCAGCTTCGCTTAATCCTCTTCTTTTTCTACTTCGTGCATTTGCCATCTCTTCTCCTGCTATTTTTAAAATATTCTAGATTATTACGGTTGAACACTCCCTCTATATATGGACTTTATCCAATATTATATTCACCATCAGGAAATTTATATGTTTTCTTACTATGAGTGCTGATAATTTCATCTGAAAAACCCTCTCTACTCATTTCAGTATAAAGTTTGTTATAGTGATCCCATTCAGCATCATGTAAAACTACTCTTACTGTATAGCTAGCCATAGATTTCCCCCTTTTTTCATTAAATAACTGTATATGTGAAGTATACCAATTTTGAGAGACTGTTTAACTTTTTAAGATTTCATATAAGTTTGCTGGAGCAATGTAAGAGATTGTTCTTCCATCTTTATAACTAGCTAAAAGCTTTAAGTTTACCATTTCATTCAAGTACTTTCTTGCTGTATTTGGCGAAATATCATAATCGGCAGCTACCTCCAGTGCAGTAAAAACTCTTCCTGGATTTTTGATAGCTTTTTTAATAATATCTTTTTGAATAAACTTGAGTTGATAACCAATTGAGGAATCTTGTAAAAGTGTTGTCATTTCTTCAAACTCTCTACTTTTTTCTGTTAAATACTCTAGTAGATCATCAATAGCTCGTAAAATAATATCTATTTGATAATAAACAAAGTAAGTTAAGTCATTATCATCAATCTCAGTATAGAGATAAGATTTTCCATATTGTACAGGGGCTTGTTTTAATAGCTTACTGATTGAAATATACTCAAAGTAATCATATTTATTCTTAAGCATAAACCAATAAAATATTGCTCTTGCTGTTCTACCATTTCCATCCGCAAAAGGGTGTTCATAGCCAATCATAAAGTGCAATATAATCCCTTTTACAATAGGATTAATAAACATGGTTCCATCTTCACCAGTATGATCCGTATTTGCAAAATCACATATGGTTCGTAAGCGATCTTCTAGTTCTGTATAGCATGGTGGTTGATGGACAATATTCCCATCCATACCATCTGTAATAACTATTTCATTATCTTGTCTAAATTCTCCAGCAACTACTCCATTTTGTGTTGTTCCTTTGGTAGCAATACTATGAAAATCCAAGATCATATCGATAGTTAGCTCTTCATTCTTTGTTCTTTTGACTTCTTGCATGAGAAGATAGTTATTTAAAATCATCCTCTCATCTTCCGTTTTTGGAGCCCTTTCCGAAACAAGCATGTCTTTCGCAACCCTCCGAGTTGTTGAAGCTCCTTCTAGCTGAGAACTACTGATTGCCTCTTCCATAATTAGCGATGATATTAAATAGTGACGTTTAACTGAATTGACTGGAGCTAAATCCTCAGCAGAAAACTGTGTAATTTTATGCAGTTTTGCTTGTAAGGTATCTGGTGTACAGAATACAAAAGGCTCATCATACTTATCTGTATATGGAATAATTTTATATTGTACTTGTCTGGACCATTTGACCGCCCACCAAGCTATTAATGGATCATCTTCTTTGTCTATTCTCCAACGGAATTTGTCCCAATATAAATAACGGCCTTTATGATCTTCTGCTTTATACTTTTGTATATAATAGTAATTCTTTTGAAAATCATATAATGTATGATCAAATTTAAATGGTGCTCTTTCAATAATATCTTTTGCCATTTTATATAACTCAAATTTTAATATTTGAGTTATAATAACATAAATTGTACTTAAATACCAGTAAATAGGGCATATTAAGCATATTAATTTTTGAGTTTATGTAACTGGAGAGTCTATAAAAATTATTTAAATGCAAAAATATTTACAATTATTAGTGATGTTATAGTGTAAAAAATCCAATCTGGCATCAAATCAATAAGTATAGATAATAGGTAGCTTAAAATACATTTTTCATTAGTTCACTAACTTTTTCCCTGCCACTATCTGGGGCAAGCTTAGCGTACCTCAAGGTCTGTTTAATATCTTTATGATTTAGTAGCTTTTGGATCGTGAAAATTGGTGTACCACTAATCGCTAATTGACTTGCAAAAGTATGGCGTAAAGTGTGGATGACGACACGGTTTTTCGATCATCTGCATCCAACTCATCATTAAACAGATCTGTAAGAATTTTTGAGAGTCTTCTTCGTAATGTCCTTTCGTTCATAGTTATGAGCTTATCATTGGGTTTTAGATTTTGAACTCTTAGTAAGATAATTTTGCCGCGGATACTAGTCTCCATCCTAAACTGGTCTCAGAACGTTTGATGCAACTTTGCAAGAGGGCAGAGGATACACTGCCGCGTCTATCTGCAGAGTGGAGTCTCATGAATGAACAGGAGAGGTTTTTTATCTCTGAACTTCAGGTACTTATCAAGGGGAGAACTAAATCGTTAAAAGAAGCAGCCAAAGAGATGCTGTAGGTCTCATTTTAGATCTGTTTACTCATTCATGATAGTATGTATCACTATATAAGAGATATCTTTTTACTCTGTTTATTGATTATTATCCTTCAGCGTGTATAATATCTTCAGCTGATAACAAGAGGAGAAACTATGGATATTGAAACAATTCAGAATGTTGTATTGATCGGTCTGGGTATAGTAACCTTTATGATGTACATCACTGCCAAAGCGTGGGATGAGATCGCCGATGAGATGGAATCTGACAGGGATAAAAAAAGCGCGTAGCGCGTGCAGCTGAAAATCCAACACTATAAGGGCCGATCATGGCAGCAGTATAAAGTTAAATTAAGTATATATGGGTATAATTACTATCTATTTATATTATAACTTCTTAATATCTGAATCTGAGTGAAATCAATTTATTTATTTTACATTTATATGACGCGGGATAGAGCAGCTTGGTAGCTCGTTGGGCTCATAACCCAAAGGTCGATGGTTCAAATCCGTCTCCCGCAACCAATCACATTACCATAAGGAGAAATATGTCAATAAAGAATATATCAAAAGAGACAAGAGTGAAAGTCTTGATCAGACTTTTGAAAAA
>JAQVHV010000007.1:21495-36520 GCA_028696055.1 Sulfurovum sp. | reverse complement strand
GATCAGAAACTGGAGCCTGACAATCTCTCAGCTAGCCATCCATTTTGAAGGACGGCTTGATGATGCGTTAGAGTTATGATACAATTTTAGGATTATCCGATGCTGACACAGAATATTGAACAGTCCCCATGACTCTGTCATGATACTACTTACTACTTACTACTTACTACTTACTACTTACTACTTACTACTTACTACCTACTACCTACTACCTACTACTCACTACTCACTACTCACTACCTATTTTTTCTCCTTTCATTAAACTTATGTTATGATTGACAAAATTGTAAAACTGCAATAGTGTAACGAGGAGAGCGGATGGAAACCTTGATGAAACCTGCGGAGTATGCCAAAGAGCTGGGGATCTCCAGGCAGGCGGTCTATGCGAAGATCAAAAAGGGGATATTGACAGCCAAGGAGGTGGAGGGGAAGCTTTACATCGTGGTTGACACTGATGCGAAAGCGCAGGCCGCTCCCCAGGTCTCTCCCCCAGCGCCGAAAAACAGGCCGCCGGCTGCGCCTTCTGTGCTTCCCGAAGAGTACCGGAAACTACTGGCAGCAAAAGAGGAGACGATCGCTGTGCTGAAAGAGACGGTGGAGGATCTCAAGGAGAGCAACCGGCAGATCTCTACGACGCTGAAGGGGGAGATCGACCTGCTCAAGTCGGCATTTTCGGAGATGCGCTCGCTCTATATGCACCGTATCGAGCAGCTGAAAGCCGAAGAGCCTGGCTCTGAAGGGGAGGATCTTCTCGAGGCGGATATCGAAGCGCAGGGAGAGGCGGAAACGTCACGGAAGTGGATCTCTGCCAAGCGTTTTCTGAAACAGGTGCCTATGGCCAGGGAGAAAGAGAAAGAGAAGCTCCTTAGACGGCTTAAAAAGGCCTGCAAAAAAGGAGATACGCGTCTCTGCAAGATCGACGGCAAGCTGAAGATCGATGTGTCGCAGGGGTATGCAGATCTTCTTGAGTGATGTTTGCTCGGTGCTTCGCGGCACGATTTAACTCTTTTTGGGGTGCGATGTGCTACCCTCACAAAAATGCAAGGGATGAAGATGACTATACGACAACCCAACTCTCTCTCAAAGGTACGTCCTGCCGTTTCGGCACTCTGCTGCGTGCTCTTTTTTTCATATGCGCCTGCTTCGGAGATCGACTACCAGGAGTCTGTATCGGAGGTGATGCTGGAGCGTTTCATGGTGCAGGAGGAGGAATCTTTCCTTAAGACGCTCTATACCCGGCTCTATTTTATTCCTGCCTGGACGACGGAGCATGGTGTCTCTGCGCTGGCAGAGGCACTTTTTGCGAAGATCGGCAATGACCGTACGCTTGACTCCTCCGGCACACTGAAGCAGGAGAGCCTGGCGCTGCAGGCAAAAGCAGAGGCGCTCTACCAAAGCGGTGCCGCCCTGGGGGAAAAGATCGGTCTGGAGTTCAGGATCTCGGAGCTCTACCGCCGCTATGCGGAGTATGCGCTCTACGGGAGTATCAACTGGGGGGCTTTTGACGCGCAGCTGCACAACCTCAAAGCGCAGGGGATCCATGCGGCATGGGTCCCCTACAAGCCGCAGGCAGACCCTGTCACGCTGCTGCAGGAGGCGATACTGGAGGGAAGCCTGGAGGAGGCCTTTGAGGGGGCGGAGCCCAAGAGTTACCACTACAGCGCGCTCAAAGAGAAGCTGATCGAACACCTGGAGCTCCTCTCGGCGGGGGAGTGGGAACCGATCTTTTTCAGCAGGGCGATCCGTCCGGGCCAGAGCGATGCTGCACTGCCGCAGATCAGGGAACGCTTGAGGCAGCTTGGGGACGATACCGGGTGCGCGGAGGAGAGCACACGCTATGGCGGCTGCACGCTGAAGGCGGTGAAGGCGTTCCAGGCACGACACGGGCTGGAGAGTGACGGGGTCATCGGTGCGCAGACGATGCAGGCGCTCAATATACCGCTGCAGGAGCGCATCGCCATACTCCGTCTCAACCTTGACCGTATCAAGTGGCTGATCCCCCGCTGTACGACCCGCCATATCGTGATCAATATCCCGTCATTCATGGTTTTTATAGAGGATAGCGGGGTATTGGATCGTCAGATGAAAGCGGTAGTCGGCACACGCAGAAATCCCACGCCGGTCTTTTCGGATATCGTGGAGACGGTGGTGCTCAACCCCAACTGGAACGTACCCAAAAGCATTGTCCAAAAGGAGATGATCCCCAAGCTGCTCAGAAACCCCGGGGCGATGAACAGAGAGGGGATACACATCTACACCGGATGGGGGAAGGATGCCAGAAGGATCGGCGGAGGAGATGTGAACTGGGCGAACTACCGCTATACGAAGCACCTGCCGTTCCGTTTCGTACAGCCGCCGGGCCATAAGAATGCATTGGGGAAGGTGAAGTTCCTCTTCCCCAACCGTTATGCGGTCTATATGCACGATACCCCCGCCAAGTCCCTCTTCGGCAGGACATCACGCGCCTTCAGCCACGGCTGTATCCGACTGGAGCAGCCGATGGAGATGCTGAGGTTCTTTGGGGAGAACGATCCCAATATCAACTATGAAAAGTCGCTCAAAAGACTGGAGGGGAGCCGCAACGAACATCTCAAGCTGGCGCTGCAGGTTCCTGTCGATATCGTCTATCTGACGGCATTTGTGGACTATGACGGGACGCTGCAGTTCAGGCCGGATATCTACCAGTATGACCGGATGCAGCGCGAAACGCTGCGGGCGTGGTAGCGGATGGCATTTGAGCATGCGATCGTACTGACCGGGGGGATCGCTACGGGCAAGAGCACGGTGGCAAAGATCTTTGCCGCGCGGGGATTTGAGATCATCGATGCGGACAGGATCGCCCATGAGGTGCTGGATGCACAGCATGAGCGGATCGCTGAGCTCTTCGGAGAGGGCTTTGTCAGGGAGGGGAAGGTCGACAGGAAGGCACTGGGGGCGCTCGTCTTTGCGGATGAGGGGAAGCGCAGGGCGCTTGAGGCGCTGCTGCACCCGCTGATCTACCGGGAGATCGAAAAGGAGGCGCAGAAGCTTGACGCTCTGGGCAAACCCTACCTTGTCGATATCCCGCTCTTTTTCGAGACCAACCGCTATCCGATCAGGCGTTCGCTGGTGGTCTACACGACGAAAGCGCAGCAGCTCGAGCGCCTTATGCAGAGAGACGGGTACGATGCGCAAAACGCACAGCAGCGGATCGATGCGCAGCTGCCGATCGACGAGAAACGCGACCGGGCGACCTATCTGATCGACAATACCGGAGACCTGGCGCAGCTCAGGGCGGAGTGCGAGCGGGTGATCGGGGAGCTGGGCAGCGAGGCTGCCAGTGAGGAGTGAGGAAGAAGCGCAGCTTTGGCTGCTAGTTAGGAGTTAGGAATGAGGAGTGAGGAATGATTGTGGGATGCATGGAATGCATCTTTTGTTTGATTGAATAACGGAGAAAATTAGAAATTCGCGTAGGTCGGGGTGTCCCCACCCCGACTTCAATGGTGGGATGCAAATTAGAAATTAGCGAGCAGCGGTGCTGCTAGTGAGGAACTAGGAACTAGGAATGAGGAATTAGAAATTAGAAATTGGGAATTAGAAATTGGGAATTCGTGATTCGTAATTCGTAATTCGTAGGGGTGGTACCGTTGTGTCCGCCCAGGGATATCTTTGAAATAAAAACCTGTCACCCGAACGACCTTGTAAGCAGTGAAATTTGCACACCTGCAAATTTTCACGTCGCGTTTCGAGAGGATGACGCTTTTTTGCTTCGTTTTTTCTAAAAAAATGAAGAGAGAAACACAACTTAAATTTGCAAACTAAAAAAGTATGTAAAATAATGATTAGATTGTGGATCCCTCGGCAATAATAATTAACAATTAATCGTATCAAAAAAAGGTAAAGTGGAAGGCTTTACCCAATAAAAAGGAGATATTAAATATGAAAGTAACAAAATATTCGGGCAACGGCAATGACTTTGTCATTATGATCGCGCAGGAGAGGGCGGACAGGAGCGATCTTGCAAGGAGGCTCTGCCATCGGCAGAACGGTGTGGGGGCTGACGGGCTGGTGGTGGTCCTGCCGCATCCGGAGTATGATTTCGAGTGGGAGTTCTACAACGCCGACGGGAGTGTGGCGGATATGTGCGGCAATGCGTCGCGCTGTGTGGCGCACTTCGCCCATGAGAGGGGGATCAGCAAGGACGGGAAGGCGGAGTTTTTGACCGGGGCAGGGGTGATCCGCGCGACGATCAACGGCTTCTATGTGGTGAGCGATATGGTGGAGCCCAAGATCATCAATACCGATATCGAGGAGGACGGCGAGACCTGGTGGCTGATCAACTCGGGTGTACCGCACCTTATCGCGATCAGAGAGGATATCGAAACTTTCGATATCGAGCAGGCAAGACGCCTGCGCCACAACTACAATGCCAATGTCAACATCTGTAAGTACGAGAACAACACCCTCTCGGTACGCACCTACGAGCGCGGGGTGGAGGATGAGACCCTGGCGTGCGGCACGGGGATGGTGGCATGCTACATCCGCCACCACAAAGAGGGGAAGCTCGACGGGCAGGTGAGGGTACACCCCAGAAGCGGCGATGAACTCTACGTCAGCTACGAGGAGGGCGTCTACCGTTTCGGCGGCAAAGTCACCAAAACCTTCGAAGCCGAGGTTTTCGATATCTAATCGTCTCCGTTCATGGTGATTGGTGATGGTCCTCGTTCCTGCGGGGCTTTCGTTTCGCTTTGCTCAACATCACTGTAGGCAGAAGTCGCTTCGCTCGGACGGTGATTGGTAGGGGCGGATCGTTGTCCCCGCCCGGGATGAACGAATAAGTATAATACAATAGACTAAATATATCTTTTATAGTATAATGTAGAAAACTTTGAAAGGCGGAGCTTATGTTGAGATCACTTGAAAATGCAAAAAGACTCTATGCGCTTAAACGAAACCAGAAGCTTCCCGCTTACAAAAGGTACATCTTTGATGACCTCTACCGCTCTCCCGCGAAGATCACTGCGATCTATGGGAGCAGGGGGATCGGGAAGACGACAACGCTTATGCAGCTGCTGCAGCGTTCGGATCTGCCGGAGAGCAGCAAGCTCTATATCTCATGCGACCATGCCATGTTTCAGGATGTCTCTTTGTTTGAGTTTGTCGATGAGTTTAGTAAAAAGGGCGGCGAGCTTATCTGTATCGATGAGGTGCATGAGGCTTCGAATTTTGAGCAGGAACTCAAATCGATCTATGATTTTCTGGATATAAAAGTCTATTTTAGCGGCTCATCGGCGCTGCACTTAACGAGCCCTGACTTTGCAAGAAGATACTCCATGTACCATCTCTATCCTTTAAGCCTGAGAGAGTACCTGGAACTCACCCTGGATATCTCTCTGCACTCCTACAGCCTGGAAACGCTTCTGAAGGACCATGAGAACATCGCAGGCGAAATCATACAGAGCCTGCCGGACAAAAAGATACTGAAGTTTTATACTGCGTTTTTGAAAACAGGCGCCTATCCGTTCTATTTCGAAGATAAAAACAAATATGTGGATAGAATGATCGAAACTATGAACATGATCCTCTATACAGACCTGAGTAGACTCTTCTCCATCCAGCCTGACAAGATAGATACGCTGAAAAAGCTGCTTCTTGCGATCTGTGTATCAAAACCGCTGGAGCTTTCCATAGAAAAACTCTCCTCTACCGTCGGGATCACGAAAACGACGCTCTATAAGTATATAAACTATCTGAATGATGCGGAACTGATCAGGCACATTACCCATGAAGGCAAAAGGTTTGCAGCGATCAAAAGACCGGACAAACTCTATCTCGCGCATACCAACCTCTTTGGTGCACTCTGTCTGAACAGTGATGCGGGGACGATCAGAGAGACCTATTTCGCGGCTAATGTCGGAGCAAAACACACACTGCACTATCTCGACAAGGGTGACTTTCTGATAGACGAAACCTATACCGTAGAGATCGGGGGAAAAAACAAGTCATTCGGCCAGATCAGGGATATCCCGGACTCCTATGTGATAGCAGATGATCTCGAAGTCGGATTTGGCCATAAGATTCCGCTGTGGCTTTTCGGGTTTTTGTATTGAATGGTGATCGTGTAGAGGCGGATCGTCGTGTACTCTTGGAATGAGTGACGAAACTATTGTCATTTGCTTAACCGGTCTCATCCCCTGCATCCACAATAACTCCTCACTCCTAATTCCTCACTAGCAGCCAAAGCTGCATTTGCTCCTCACTCCTTATTATTCATTGCCGCCCCTACCAATCACCAATCACCAATCACAAACTCCATTCTTTAAGTTTCCCCTCGCTATAATTCTCCTCACAAAATGAGCCTTGCTTATTTTCCCTCTTTTAAATGTGATCGCGTAGCTCAGTTGGTAGAGCACTACCTTGACATGGTAGTGGTCGTTGGTTCAAGTCCAATCGTGATCACCACTCAACATTCACAAAGTAAAAATCCAATTAGATAGTAAGTAGCAGGTAGCAAGTAGCAAGTAGCAAGTAGCAGGTAGCAGGTAGCAGTTAGCAGTTTTGACAGGCTTTTCTTTTAAAAGCTTTGCTGGTTCCCAAATTGTATTTGGGAATCCATACGGGACAAGTGACACTTCCAAACTCAGTTTGGGAGCGAGAAAAGAACTTGTATTAATATGGAAGTGGAGACTTTAGTCCCACCTAAAAGTGATATATTTTCCAGTTTTTATCTACAAAATTACTGAAAACTTTAAAAAACAACAACTTTTTCATGCCGAAAAAATAGTTGTGGGACTGCCCGCAGGGGTTCGTTTCACTTCTCTGCCTTCCGTGGTGCATTCTGCACATCACTTCAGGTTCCGACCCTACAAACGACAAACTGTTGTCGTTTGCTTAACGAGTCTCATCCTTGGGGTGAAAGTCTCCACTTCCTTGAGTTCTTTCACACTCTCTGTATTTGGGAATCTATACGGGGCAAGTGACATCTCCAAACTCAGTTTGGGAGCGAGAGAAACTCTGATCCGGATCATCCCACTTTTTTTAGTTTGCGATGTTATATTGTGTTCCTCCCTTCATTTTTTTAGATGAGAATCGTTAAATAAACAACAACTGCTTGTTGTTGATAGATTCGGAACCGAAGTGGTCGTAACAAAGTGTAGCCACGTAGGCGAAAGCAAAAAATCGTCACCGCTCTCGAAACGCGACGGAAGTTTTTTGCACTTCTGCAAAACTTCCTGCTTACAAGGTCGTTCGGGGTGACAGGTTTTTATTAAATAGATTTTTGAAAAGTAAAGTTCTGACCCTCAATACCCCATGACATAGTCATGATACGTAAAACGTAACACGTAACACGAATCACGAATTACGAATTACGAATTACGAATCACGAATCACGAATCACGGTGCAACCCCGCAGGAACGAGGACCATCACCAATTACGTATTTCTAATCTCATTTCGGTAAAATACGTTTCATGTCCTCATCGCTTAACTGGATAAAGCAGGGCCCTCCTAAGGCCTAGCTCGAGGTTCGAGTCCTCGTGGGGACACCACTTTGGAATTAATAATTAATAATTAACAATTAACGATCGCCCCTACAAAATCTTCACCATTCAATAAAAGATGCATACCATGCATCCCACAACAATTCCTCACTCCTCACTCCTCACTCCTCACTCCTAACTCGCAGCACCGCTGCCCAGCACTTAGCACTTAGCACTTAGCAGGAATCACTACATTTTGTACCCAGATCTCATTGACACTTTTATTATTTTGTACTACAATACAAAATATAGCCCATTAAATGAGTATCGGAATAAAGATGATCACACAACTACAACTCCTTTCAAACCAGATCCTGGCGCAGAAGACACCTGAGTACAGGCGATTTCTCTTTGATAAAATTGATTTTAACGAACGGCTTATCGGGATATTGGGTGCGCGCGGGGTGGGTAAAACAACGATTTTGCTTCAGTACCTCCATCAGATCCACCGGGAGAAAAAGACGCTCTATATCATGGCGGATCATCCTGTTGTGGTTGCGTTGGGTCTTTTTGCCATCGCGGATGAGTTTCAGAAAAAGGGCGGCGAAGTGCTCATCATTGATGAGATCCATAAGATGAAAAATTTTGAGATCGATCTGAAGCTGATCTATGACAGTTTTTTTTCTCTGCATCTTCTCTTTACCGGATCAAATGCAGTGGCTATCGATAATGCAAAAGCAGACCTGAGCAGGCGTGCGGTGATCCACCGGCTGCCTGTACTCTCTTTCAGGGAGTTTTTGGAGCTGGAAACCCGGGAGCGGTTTGATGCGCTTTCTCTGGAGGAGATACTGCATCACCATACCGCACGGGCAACTTCTATTGTCTCCAGGGTGAAACCCTTTGCATACTTTGATGCATACCTGAAGCATGGCGCATATCCTTTTTATACTGCCGGTCAAAGCAGTTATCTCCAAAAACTACTGAGTGCCTCGATGCAGATCCTGGAGACGGATCTTCCGATGATCTACGCGATAGACCATGAGAAGATCAATGCATTGAAAAAAATGATGGTCATGCTGTGCCAGAGTGAACCCTACGATATCAATATTTCAAAATTGTGCGGTGCCGTAGCACTGAACCAGAGAACACTCTATAAATACCTGGGGATACTGCAGGCCGCAGGCCTTATCCGGATACTGGGTGCCAGATCCAGCGGGGTAAGCATCATCTCCAAGCCCGAAAAGCTCTATCTGGACAATACAAACTTGTTTTCGATCTTTTGTGACACGCCTAAGCTGGGGACTGTAAGAGAGACTTTTTTTGCTTCATCCGTTGCCTATGAGCACACGATCAGCTATCCCAAGAGCGGTGATTTTATACTGGATGAGGCTTATACTTTCGAGGTAGGGGGCAGAGACAAAAGCTTCAGGCAGTTGAAGGATGCGAAGCACGGATATGTGGCGGCTGATGATATAGAGATCGGAACCGATCACAAGATCCCTTTATGGCTCTTCGGCTTTCTCTACTAAAGTCGCTGTCGTTCGGGGTGACAGTTTGTTATTGATTATTTCTTGCCCCTGTCATTCCGTACTGGCACCCCAAGAGTATTTCCTACGGGCATACGGAATCCACCATAACCATTTATCACACGAAGTGTGCCTTGTTGTGGTGAACGACCTTGCAAGCAGTGAAATTTGCATACCTGCAAATTTTCACGTCGCGTTTCGAGAGCCACAACGATTTTTTGCTTCGTTTTTGTAAAAAAATGAAGAGAGAACCAAGGCCTCAATAAATAAAACAGGGAAATTTGTACGTTATAGCAATACTATGTTCCCAAAAATGATCCAGGCGTTCCCACGAAAATCTTGGGAACGAAAAAAAAGGAAGTTCATACGTTACAGTAACAGCTTTGTCATTCCTGGGCGGACACAACGATCCGCCCCTACACACAATCACAAATGCTCAACTCTTAACTCTCAACACTTAATTCTAAATTGGCAGCCCCTGCTGCTTTAGACTATTGTAATGTTCAACCTCTTACCCAGTGCCGTAGTCGCAGACTCGAGGGTGCTTAGCGTCAATGATTCATTATCTGGATTTAAAAGTCTGTTCACAACGGCACGGCTTGTATGCATAAGCTCTGCCATTTTGGTCTTGGTGATCTTTTGTTCTTTCATCTCTTGCGCTATCTGGTAGGCAATGACTCTTTTGATCGCCACGTCATTGACCTCTTCATAGATACCATCCTCTTTTAAAAACGCATCAAAATCGCTTTTCATGTTTTTAGTTAGTTTCATTGAATATCCTTTCTTCTTTTCAGTGCAAGATCGATCTCTTGCTTGGGTGTCTTTTGTGTCTTTTTTATAAACCCGTGAAGCAGTACCATGTACTCATCTATCACGGTGAAAATCACCCTTGCGATCTTTTTATCGGAGATATCGCTTCTTACTTCGTAGAGTTTGCTTTCCAACTTTCTGCATACCGGCATTCCGATAGGCCATCCGTACTCTACGGTTTTGATATCTTTGCCTATGGCTTTCCTGTCTTCCTCATCTAAAGTATAGAGCCACTCACGCACAGGCTTCTTGCCCTTCGTGTTTTCATAAAAAAGTGCAGTGATTTTCTTCATACAAGAGTGTATCAAAAAAGATACATATTGTCAAGCAGCTTGGTATCTACTTATAAAAGTCAAAAGTTACATTAATTCCGTTCATGGTGAGCCCGTCGAACCATGCTCTCCAACTCTGTACCCCTTCGACAAGCTCAGGGTGAACGGAGAAACGTAGATATTGATTTTATTTTTTCTCGCTCCACCTCTCCGAAGGTGTAGCGCATATCCAAGGTAAAACAATGGCAAGAGATCAATACCACCGATAGGTGGAAGTAGTACCTAAGAAACAAAGTTGTAGTCTCTGCATCTCACCTACGGAGAGGTGAGACGAGGAAAGGAAAATCATATTTCAAAACCTTTCAATCCGCTCATTGCCAATATGTTTTATAAAGCCGGATTTGTTGAGAGTTGGGGAAAAGGAACCAATAACATCATAGATGATTGTAAAAAGATGGGACTTCCTGAGCCTGAGTATAAATATACTTTTCACAGTGTGCAAGTGGTGTTTCACAAGACTACCCAAAAGACTACAAAAGAACAGATCCTGGAGTTGCTCTCTTCTGACGGGAAAATGACAAGGGAGGAATTGGCAGAATCGATAGGGGTTTCAGCGAATGCGATAAAACAGCATTTAGCCAATTTACAGACGGAGAAAAAACTCAAAAGAGTTGGTGGAAGAAAAGATGGATACTGGAAGGTCATAGCAGAGACCCGTTAAGCAAACGACCTTGTGCTTGCACTCTCTGTGAGAAACTATTGTCATTTGCTTAACCGGTCTCATCCCATAGATCAAAGTATTGCCATGCAATACATACAATAACTCCTCACTCCTAGTTCCTCACTAGCAGCCCCAAGCTGCTCCTGCTCCTCACTCCTAATTCCTAATTCCTCACTCCTCACTAGCAGCACCGCTGCTCGCTAATTTCTAATTCGCAGCCCACCATTGAAGTCGGGGTGGGGACACCCCGACCTACGCGAATTTCTAATTTTCTCCGTTATTCAATCAAAAAAAGATGCATTCTATGCATCCACAATAACTCCTCATTCCTCATTCCTAGTTCCTCACTAGCAGCACCGTTGCACCTGCTCCTCACTATTCACTATTCACCAATAACCAATAACTAATCACTAATAACTAATAACTAATAACTATTCATTATTCATTATTCATTATTCATTATTCATTGCAGCCAAGGCTGTGCTTCAGAACAGGAAGTTATAATAGTAAACAGAATAGGTATACATTTTTGGATTGCAGGGAAGCGAAAATGAACGAATCACACCGCGTAGAATACAAACAGACTCTCACCGATAGCCTTGAAAAAGAGGTAGTCGCTTTTTTGAACTCCAAAGAGGGTGGCAGTATCTATCTTGGTATCAGTAATGATGGGAAGGTTATCGGACTTCTCAAGCCTGATGAGATACAGCTCAAAATAAAAGACAAACTGAAACATAACATATCTCCTTCCTGTCTCGGGCTTTTTGAGGTTATTTTAGAAACACAGGAAGAGAAAAATATCATTAAAATCATCGTAGCAAGCGGCAGAGAAACGCCGTACTACATCAAAAAACATGGTATGTCGCCGAAAGGGTGCTTTATCAGAGTCGGTAGCAGCAGTGAGCCTATGAGTGAAATGATGATAGAAGAGCTTTTTGCAAAAAGGGTGCGAAACTCTTTGGGCAATATCAAATCACGAAGGCAGGATCTGAGCTTTGAACAGTTAAGGATCTATTATGAAGAAAAAGGGTTAAAGCTCAATGATAAATTTGCCTCCAATCTTGAACTGCTTACTGAAGATGGATATTACAACTATGTAGCCTATCTTTTGGCCGATAGCAACGGCACTTCGATCAAGGTGGCAAAATACGCAGGTACAGACAAAGTGGATCTTATAGAAAACAATGAGTACGGCTACTGTTCACTTATCAAGGCGACGCACAAAGTACTGGACAAACTCGATGTCGAAAATAAAACAGCAGCCAAGATCACCTACAAAGAGAGAATAGAACAGCCGCTTTGGAACAAGGTAGCGCTAAGAGAGGCCGTCATCAATGCCATTGTTCATAATGATTATACGACTGAGATCCCTCCCGTGTTTGAGATATACAGTGACAGGATAGAGATCACTTCAAGCGGCGGGCTGTCGACGATCAAAAACAGGGATGATTTTTTCGAAGGGTATTCGAAGCCTATCAATCGTGAACTGATGAGGGTCTATAAGGACCTTGAAATGGTCGAACATTTAGGTTCCGGACTTGAGAGAATTTTAAAGGTCTACGGCAAAGAAAGCTTCAAAATATCCCAAAACTTTATGAAAAATATTTTTTATAAAAGTATTGATGAGGCAAATGGCGGAGTAAATGGCGGAGTAAATGGCGGAGTAAATGGCGGAGTAAATGAATTGTTGGAGTTTATTACAAGAAACCCTAACTTGAGAGCCAATGAGATTAGTGACAATATGCAAATACCGCTTAGAACAATCGAACGATGGCTCAAGCAACTTAAAGATGAAAAGAAGATAGAGTTCAGGGGCAGTCCAAAAACCGGAGGATATTGGAGTCTGGATGAGAAGTGAGGGGAAGTAAAAAGTAAAACTCTGACCCTCAATACCCTAGAGAAGTTACAACGTATGTTGTATGTCCTTTTTTAGATGAGACCCGTTAAATAAACGTGAATAGTTTCACGATTATAGGGTCGGAACCGGAACGGTGGAGCAAAGCGACCCGCGAAGGCAAAAGCTTGCCTCCACGGCTACACTTCGTTCCGACTTAGCCTACAGCGGTATACGAGTATACATCGCTTCCGGTTCCGAGCTTACAAACAACAAGCAGTTGTTGTTTGCTTAACAGCTCTCATGGTTCCAAAGCTACAAACGACCTTGTGCTTGCACTCTCTGTGAGAAACTATTGTCGTTTGCTTAACGCTTCTCACCCTCGAAACGCGACGGAAGTTTTTTGCACTTCTGCAAATTTTCCAGGCATTCCCACGAAAATCGTACAAACGAAAAAAACACTTGACAATGAAAGTAAAAATATAGTGTGCTTTTATTAGCACTTAGCACTTAGCACTTAGCACTTAGCACTTAGCACTTAGCACTTAGCACTTAGCACTTAGCACTTAGCACTTAGCACTTAGCACTTAGCACTTAGCACTTAGCACCGCTGCTCGCTAATTCCTAACTCGCAGCCCCGCTGCGCCTGCTCCCTGTCCATATGAGAAGAATAGGTTGATAATCTTATCATTTTTTGATAAGATTAAAAGATCAATTGTATCAAAGGCTCATGATGGGTGAAATAAAAAAGTGGATCTGGCAGCATGAAGAGTATCCTCGGTTTTCCTACGATCGTCTACAGATTGCACCGGTTCTTTTGAAGGTCTCAAAAAATGTAGGGGTGCTGGAGGGAACGATCAGGCATCTGGATGAAAATGATGTCACTTCTGTCAAGGTCGAGGCTGCACTTAATGAGATCATCTCAACTTCTGAGATCGAGGGAGAGATCTTGCGGAGAGACAGTGTTCGCTCATCGGTCAGAAAACGGCTTGATGAGACATTTGACCTGGCAGAGGATCGGTCCAGCAGGCAAACCGATGCATTGACGGATATCCTTATCGATAGCAGCTACAATCATGCCCCGCTTACTGTTGAAAGACTCCATGCCTGGCATCATGCACTCTTTTCAAGCGGCTATAGCGGTATGAACAAAGTGGCACCGGGTAGATTTAGGGATCATGATGATATGCGTGTAGTTTCCGGCCCGATAGGCAAGGAGACGGTACACTATGTCGCACTACCTGCAAATAGGATAGAGAGGGATATCGATCAACTATTGGAGTATTGTGATCACTCCGAGGATGATCCATTCGTGAAAAGCGCCATAGCGCATTTGTGGTTTGTCGCCATTCACCCTTATGATGATGGTAACGGCAGGATCGCCAGGGCTTTGACCAACAATGTGTTATCTAAAGCGCTGGGACTGGACCATAAGTATTATTCCATTTCTACAGCAGTGAACCAAGATAGAAAAGGGTACTACGACGTACTGGAGAAAAGCCAGAACCTTATCTATAACAGAGTATTTGATTTTACCCCATGGATCTTATGGCATACCAGTATGATCGATCGGGCGATCGATATCTCACTGGAGCATATAGAGATAGTGATAAGTAAAGCAAGGTTTTGGGACAGGGTACGCAGTGAGTCATTGAATGAGAAGCAGTTAAAGGTCATTAATAAAATGCTTGACAAAGGTGAGCACGGTTTTGAGGGTGGACTCACCAATAAAAAATACCGGGCGATGACCAAGGTCTCTACGGCAACGGCAGCAAGGCATATCAAAGAGCTTGTGGAGAAGGGTGTGATCCATGAAGTAAAAGGGCACGGAGGAAGAAGTACCAGATATGAGATCTCTTTTTCTTGATTCCCGATACAATTCCCGACTTTACAATTAATAATTAACAATTAACAATTAACAATTACGGGTAACGTATCGCGTAGGGTGGGTTTGCCAACCCACCGGAACCTGGGAAATGTTCATTCCCTCCTTCCGTCATCCTCGACCACGATCGGGGATCCACCATTGGTGTCGGGGTGGGGACACCACTTTGCAATTAACAATTAACAATTAACAATTAAAAAGTAAAGTTCTGACCCCGCAGGAACGAGGACCATCACATTTCACATTTCACGAATCACCAATTACTAATTGGCAGCCCACCATTGAAGTCGGGGTGGGGACACCACTTTGGAATTAACAATTAACAATTAACAATTAACAATTTGACCCTGCGAATCTGATGAGCGTTAAGAAAGAGTAAGATTCTCATCACGAATGGCGGAAAACACTTGACAATGAAAGTAAAGATATAGTGTGCTTTTATTAGCACTTAGCACTTAGCACTTAGCACTTAGCACTTAGCACTTAGCACTTAGCACTTAGCACTTAGCACTTAGCAC
>JAQVHV010000007.1:0-21395 GCA_028696055.1 Sulfurovum sp. | reverse complement strand
TTAGCACTTAGCACTTAGCACTTAGCACTTAGCACTTAGCACTTAGCACTTAGCACTTAGCACTTAGCACTTAGCACCGCTGCTCGCTAATTACTAATTACAAAAACACCCTTTACAACAATGACTAAATAATATATAATTATCCTTATTGAAAAGGATAAAGATGAAAGAGTTGTTCCAGAGAGTCATTACGGATTTTATTGAAAAAGAGATAAGCGGCATTTTTTCAAGAGAGTATCACATTCCTTTAAACAGTAAAAAAATAGTCTCTTTGATAGGGGTGCGTCGGAGCGGGAAAAGTTCTATTCTGTTTGATCTGATACAAAAACTCAGGGTGGATACGCCAAGAGAAAACATCATCTATTTAAATTTTGAGGACGACAGGTTTTTCCCTTTAAGATTGGAACATTTGGATGCGATACTGGAGGGGTATTTTGAGCTTTTCCCTGCAAAAAGAGATGAGAAGATATATCTTTTTTTGGATGAGGTCCAAGTGGTTGAAGGATGGGAGCTTTATGTACGCAGGATTTATGATACTTTCAATATCTCTATCTTTATCACCGGCTCCAGTGCCAAACTGCTCTCTACCGAGATCGCCACAAGCCTGAGGGGCAGGACGATCACTTTTGAGATCTTTCCATTTTCATTCAAAGAGTATCTGTCGTTCAAAGGCATTGAAGTCAATCTCCACTCTTCCAAATCACTGAGTTTCATAAAAAACGCTTTTGAAAGGTATATCATAGACGGCGGGTTTGCCGAAACGATCAATGAGGAGGGTTTTATCGCCAGAAAAATCCTGAGCGATTACCTGGAGCTTATTGTTTTTAAAGATATAGCAGAGCGCCACAACATAACAAACACGTCACTCCTCAAACATCTCAATAAATACTGTTTTACCAATATCGCTACCCTTGTCAGTTTTACCAAGCTTTACAATGATTTCAAATCACAGGGATTTAAAGTCTCAAAAGATACTATCTTCAATTATATGGCATACCTGGAAGAGGCTTACGCGCTTTTTACCGTGCCGATTTTTCGAAACTCCATCAAAGAAGAGCAGCGCAATCCCAAAAAAATTTATGCGATAGACAACGGTTTTAAGAAGATCTATGACTATGCGATCGGCGAGGATAAAAGCAAGCTTTATGAAAATATCGTATTTTTATATCTTAGGCGGCAAAGTAAAAATATCTATTACTATAAGGGTGTTCAGGAAGTTGATTTTCATGCAAGGCTGGATGACAAAGAGATGCTTGTAAATGTAAGCTATGAGATCAAAGATGAAAAAACGAGACAGAGGGAGCTCAACGGACTTCTTGAGGCGATGGATTATTTCAAGCTGGATAAGGCTTACCTGATCACAAAAGATGAAAAAAGCGAGATCGCTTTGGAGGGGAAAAAAATTTTTGTGATACCGCTGTATGAATGGATGCTCTCGGAGAAGTAGCAACCAGCAGGCAGGACAAACGGGAGAAATACAAAAGTAAATTTGATTCCGTTCATGGTGAGCCTGTCGATTCCGTTGGTGGTGAGCCTGTCTAGCCATGTTCACTTCCTTCGACACGCTCAGGGCGAACGGAGAAAAGTAAAAAGTAAAGCTCTGACCCTACAAAATACTAATCACGAATGCCCGCAGGAAATGCCCTTGGGGTACACCAATCACCATTCACTATTCACTAATTACTAATTACTAATTACTAATTACTAATTACTAATCACTAATTACTAATTACCAATCTATTACCACCATTTATTTACCTTTATAAATACTTTTGTTATAATCCCGACTTAATGAGAAGAAGGGGGGATATCTCTTTGCAGATACAAAAAGTACTTATCGTATTTGGAACCAGGCCGGAGGCGATCAAGATGGCGCCGCTTGTCAAAGCGTTCCAGAAGAACCAAGAAAATTTTGAAACCAAAGTATGTGTGACTGCGCAGCACCGTGAGATGCTTGACCAGGTTTTAGAGCTTTTCGAGATCGTTCCCGATTATGACCTGGATATCATGAAGCCTGGACAGGATCTTTATGATGTGACCTCCAATGTGCTTTTGGGGATGAAGTCTGTACTGGCTGAGTTTAAGCCGGATGTGGTCTTTGTGCATGGCGATACCTCGACGACTTTTGCGGCTTCTTTGGCAGCCTTTTATCAGCAGATCGCCGTGGCGCATGTCGAAGCAGGCTTGCGGACGGGGGATATCTACAGCCCGTGGCCCGAAGAGGCCAACCGCCAGCTCACGACGCAGATCACCGCCTACCACTTCGCCCCGACGACGACGAGCAGGGACAACCTGCTGAGAGAAAACGTCAATGAAAAAAGCATTGCGGTGACGGGAAACACCGTCATCGACGCGCTATTTCTGGCACTGGAGAAGATCAAGAACAACCCGGTTTTGGAAGAGGAGATCATAAATAGCATCAACAAAACGCTCCCATCCACATTCCAATTACCTATCAATGACTCAACGCTTAACGCTCAACGCTTAACGCTCCAAGATCATAAAATGATTTTGGTCACCGGGCATAGAAGAGAAAACCACGGGCAGGGGTTTATCAACATCTGTACCGCCCTCAAAGAGATCGCTTTGAACAACCCGGATATCGCGATCGTCTATCCGGTCCACCTGAACCCCAATGTCCAGAAACCAGTCAAAGAACTTCTAAGTGGTATTGACAATGTCTACCTCATAGAGCCTTTACAGTATGAACAGTTCATCTACATGATGGATAGATCATACTTCATCATCACCGACAGCGGCGGGGTACAGGAAGAGGCGCCATCTTTGGGTAAACCTGTTCTTGTTATGCGTGACACGACTGAACGTCCTGAGGCGTTGGAGGCGGGTACGGTTAAACTGGTAGGTACGGACAGTGAGCTGATCAGAAGTGAAGCGCAAAAGCTGATCGACGATCCAGCAGCGTACGAGGCGATGAGCCGTGCAAGCAACCCGTACGGAGATGGGAAGGCTTGCCAGAAAATCGTTGATTTTTTGACTGCGCGTATAAGAGTTAAGCATTAGGCGTTAAGGGTTAAGAATGAAATGTGAAAGATTGGATGTTTGGAAGCGAAGTTGTCGGTTAAGTGTAGAGATCTATAGATATTTTGCTGAGTGCCGAGACTTTGGATTCAAAGATCAGATCACGAGAAGTTCACTCTCTATCGGTTCCAATATTGCGGAAGGTCTTGAGAAGGAGTCTGACAAAGAGAAGATGCGTTTCATCGAGATCGCGAAAGGCTCGGCAGCTGAACTCATTACGCAGATCTATATCGGCATAGAGATCTATTACATTGAAAAAGAGAGCGGTATGCAATGGGTCCAGGAGATCAACGAGATACTTAAAATGCTTACAGGCTTAAAGAAAAATTATAGTTTCAAGGAAAAATAAAATGAATTTAGACCATCATTACATGCATACTATCGAGTTAAACGCTAAATTCTTAATGCTTAGCGCTCAACGCTTAACACTTAACGTAAAAGGGAGTTATTAATGCATACTGACAAAAAGATTTGTGTAGTGGGTTTGGGATATATCGGATTGCCAACGGCAGCACTATTGGCTAACAGAAGTTACCATGTCCATGGTGTGGATGTGGTGCAGAGTACGGTAGATACGATCAACCGTGGGGAGATCCATATCGTTGAACCGGAGCTTGATACCTTCGTCCGTTCTGCGGTCAACTCCGGGAAACTGGTCGCCGATACCAAACCTGTTGAAGCAGATATCTTCATCATCGCTGTACCGACACCGTTCCATGAAGGGTATGTACCGAATATTGACTATGTCGTCTCTGCAACCAAGTCGATAGCACCTTATATAAAAGAAGGGGATATTGTCATATTGGAGTCAACATCACCTGTGGGCACAACAGACAAAGTCGAAGAGGTTCTTGCCGAAATGCGCCCCGAACTTTTCCCGTCACTTAACACTCAGCGCTTAACGCTTAACACTCAAAAATCAAAGATTTTTGTCGCCCATTGTCCCGAGCGTGTCCTTCCCGGCCACATCATGCGCGAGCTGGTAGAAAACGACCGCATCGTAGGAGGGATTACTCCTGAAGCGACTAAAGCAACGGCGGAATTTTATAAAACCTTTGTTGACGGTGAAGTGTTGGAAACGAATGCCAAAACAGCGGAGATGGCGAAGCTGACTGAAAACAGTTTCAGAGATACCAACATCGCCTTTGCCAATGAGCTTTCGATCCTTTGTGATAAATTCGATATCGATGTCTGGGAGCTGATCGCTCTTGCCAATCGTCACCCAAGAGTCAATATCCTGCAACCGGGTGCCGGTGTCGGTGGTCACTGTATCGCTGTAGATCCTTGGTTTATCGTCCATGCGGGCGGTGAAGATGCGAAGATGATCCGTACTGCAAGAGAGGTCAATACCTATAAAACAGAGTGGGCGATAGAGAAGATCAAAAATGCAGCACTTGAGTGGAAGAGTAGAAGAGTAGACGAGAAGATGAGTGGAGGAGAAAATGCGTCCATTCATTCACCCGTTGACCCATCTACTCATATACCCATACACTCACATGCCCATTCACGCGAACCAAAGATCGCCATCTTTGGTCTCGCATTCAAGCCGGATATCGACGACCTGCGCGAATCCCCGGCACTCTATATCTCCAAACGCCTGACCGCTGAGCTGGAAAACGTCGTCTGTGTCGAGCCGAACATCCCTCTGGACTATTTCACCAATCACGAATCACCAGTTACGAATCACCCGAAGCTCGTAGAGCTTGAGGAGGCCCTCCAGGCTGACGTTATCACTTTCCTTGTTGCGCATAGAGAGTTTAAAGATCTTGAGATTGAAACAGATTTGGATTTTTGTGGAGTGAATAAATAGAATGCAGATATTAGTTGTAATCCCTGCTCGTGGTGGTTCTAAAGGAATACCACGAAAAAACCTTCGATTATTAGCGGGGAAACCATTAATTTATTATGCTATAAAAAATGCTCTAGCTTCCAAGTATAACCTTGATGTTTATGTTTCAAGCGAGGATGATGAGATACTAAATAGTGCCTTACAATTTGGAGCAAAAGTACATAAAAGAGATCAAGTAATTGCCGATGATAAAAGTACACTGGATCCTGTAATATATGCCTGCTATTCATATGCAAAAGAAGTGGAAGATAAAAAATATGACTACATTATCACCATGCAACCAACCTCTCCACTTTTAAGAGTTACATCACTTGATAAAGCAATTAAGAAAGCAATAGATACACCTTCTATAGAAACAGTGATTGCGGCTAAAGATGATACTCACCTCTCTTGGAGAAAAGAGGATAACCACTTCTATCCAAATTATGAAAAAAGGGTTAATAGACAATATCTCACACCAACCTATACAGAAACAGGAGCCTTTTTTATCACCAGAGCTGATATTATTACTAAAAGCAATAGAATTGGTGAACATGTTGAGTTGTCAATTTTGCAACATGGTGAAGAGATAGATATAGATACCTATGAGGACTGGAATCTTTGTGAATATCATCTAAAGAGAAAGAAGATTCTTTTTGTAGTAACAGGGAATACTACCGTTGGTCTTGGGCATGTATATAATACATTACTCATAGCTAATGATATTTTAAATCATACGATCACTTTCTTGGTAGATAAAAACAGCCAACTGGCTTACGATAAGATAGCTTCAAAGAATTATCCTGTTTATATACAAGAAAATGAGAATATTGTAGAGGATATAAAGCAATTCAACCCTGATCTAATTGTCAATGATAGACTCGATACTACATGTGAGTATATGCAAGCTCTCAATAAACTTCATATTAAAACAATCAATTTTGAGGACTTAGGAGACGGTGCAAAAGAAGCGGATTTTGTTGTGAATGCTATTTATCCAGAAAAGCAAGTTCTTAAAAACCATTTTTTCGGGCATGAATATTTTATCTTGAGAGATGAATTCATATATTCTCGGCAAAAAGAACTCAATAGTGAAGTAAAAAATATCTTGATATCTTTTGGTGGAGTTGATCCAAACAACTATACAAAAAAAGTTTTAGATACTATTTATGAGTACTGTTTTAAAAATGGAATTATTATAAATGTTATTACAGGGTTTGGTTACCAGGAATATGACAGTCTAGCAGAATACAAAAATATCAAAATCCATAAAAATGTTCTTAATATCTCTACATATATGTTAGAAGCTGATTTGATTTTTACATCTGCAGGAAGAACTACATATGAGATAGCAAGTATAGGTACACCAGCAATAGTTATGGCCCAGAATGAAAGAGAATTAACACATTTCTTCGCAAGTAGTGAATTTGGCTTTTTAAATCTTGGTCTAGGGTATAAACTAAGTAACAGTGAGCTATATGCAGTATTTACTGACTTGGTTAACTCCACTGAAAATAGAACCTATATGAGTCAACTGATGAAAAAGATTGACTTGAAAAATGGTAGAAGAACCGTGATAAAATTAATTCAAAATTTAATAGAGGAGTAAAAATGAAATTAAAAGAGCTATTCAACACTATCAATCCTTATGAAAAAAAACTCTATAAACCTTATATTATTGCCGAAATAGGTGTGAACTATGAAGGAAGTATGGACTTAGCAAAAAGGCTTGTAGATGAAGCCAAAGAGGGTGGAGCAGATGCTGTTAAGTTTCAAACGTATAAAGCAGATACTATTGCCTCTAAAGATTCTCCTGCTTATTGGGATACAACAAAAGAACCTACAAAATCCCAACATGAACTATTTCAAAAACACCAAGGTTTTTGGAAAGATGAGATGCAAGAGCTAAAAAACTACTGTGATACAGTGGGAATAGAGTTTATGAGTACTCCTTTTGATGTAGAGAGTGCTACATTTTTAAATGAAATGATGGATGTATATAAAATATCTTCATCAGACCTTACAAATAAGCCCTTTATAGAGTACATGTGTGGATTTAACAAGCCTATCATTCTCTCAACAGGAGCAAGTAGTTTACACGAGATACAGGAAGCAGTTAGTTGGATAGAAAAATGTGGCAATCCTCTAGCGCTTCTTCATTGTGTACTAAACTATCCTACGCCTGACAAAAATGCAAATCTAGGGATGATACTTGACTTGAAAGCAAAATTCCCAGACAAAATAATAGGATATAGTGATCATACGCTACCAAAAGATATGAAAGTGTGTGAGATGGCTACGATGCTTGGCAGTGTCATCATAGAAAAGCACTTTACTCATGATAAAACTCTTCAAGGTAATGACCATTACCACGCAATGGATAAAGAGGACTTGAAGCTTTTGAGAAATAATCTAGGGAGAATTTTTGAGATATTGGGCGGTTTTAAAGTAGAAGCTCTAGAAGATGAGGCTATGTCGCGTAGAGAAGCTAGAAGAAGCTTGGTAGCTGGTAGGACTATCCCAAAAGGTAAAGTTATAGAAAGAGAGGACTTAACCTTTAAACGACCAGCTCATGGAGTTAGCCCAAAGTTTATAGATGAAGTCGTTGGAAGAGTGGCAATGAAAGATATTAATGATGATGATGTTATTAAGTGGAATATGTTTGAATGAAAAATCAATATACTATACTAACTGGAAGTAAAAACAACGCAGGTGATTTTCTTATAAAATACCGTGCGAAGCAACTTTTTAAAGAGTTACGACCAGATAGAGAAATTATAGATTTTAATGCTTGGGAAGAGTTCGATGAAGAAAAGTTACAAACAGTAAACGAATCAAAGGCTCTTATTTTACTTGGTGGTCCTTCACTACAAAAAACTATGCGACCATATATTTATAAAATGACAAATAATATAGATGATATCAATGTACCAATTATAACCATGGGAATCGGTTGGAAATCTATATCAGGAAACTGGGAAGATACTTATGATTACAATTTTTCAAATGAAAGTATTGAACTTTTAGAGCGTATAAATCAATCAGGATATCAATCAAGCGTGAGAGATTATCACACACTCAATGCCATTAGATTTAAAGGATTTGATAATTTTGTGATGAGTGGTTGCCCTGCCTATTATGATTTGTCATCAATAGCCAAAGAACCCTCAACTCCAGTTCTTCAAAAGATAGCATTTTCTCTTGGGGTCTCTTTTGTAGAAAGTTCAGCGATGGAAAACCTTATGAAAGAAAATATTTTGAAATGTAAAGAGATGTTTTCCGATAAAGTGTTTGAAGTAGTATTTCACCACTCTTTAGATAAGCAAGAGTTCCTAAGAACCCACAATGCCACAACGAAACATGTAGAAAGACACAATGAATTTGCTCATTGGTTAAAAGTACAAAAGATAAGCTATGTAGATATCTCAGGTAGTGCAGAAAATCTTATGAACTATTACACTCAGGTAGATTTACACATAGGTTACAGAGTTCATGCACATATTTTTATGAATAGCGTTTCAAGAGCTTCTATTTTGATTAGTGAAGATGGCAGAGGTGTTGCTACCAAAGATGTCATTGGTGGAATAGTGCTAAATAGTATTTATAGCATTAAAAATTCTTTTGTATCAAAAGTCTTGAATAAAATTATTCGTAGTTATGATCGAGTTCATCCAAACATTCATCTAACTCATGAGCTCTTAAAAAACATAGAATACGAACAAAAAATAGGCTTTATACGCACAACAAGCACTCGAAAACAGATAGACAATAACTTTACTGTGATGAAGTATTTTTTAAAGCAGCTGCCATGATAAAAAATATATTACGAAAAATTCTATTTCATTTTAAACTTTCAAAATATAAGAAACGTAATAAACTTAACGCAGTATGTACGATTGGAGAAAATGTTTCTCTTGATAATTGTATATTAAATTATCACTCACGTATTGCTGCAAATGCAACATTGCAAAATGTAGAAGTCGGAGAATATACCGCTATTGGAAGGTATTCAAAAATAGTTTATACTATTATAGGGAAATATTGTGCTATTTCGTGGGATACAACTATAAATGCAATAAGCCACCCTTACAATCATCTATCCATTAGTGCGTTCCCTTATGTCCCTTATGTTGGCAATTTTGTATCAGAGAGAAAGCAAACACATCAAAATGTCATCATAAAAAATGATGTATGGATAGGTGCAAATAGTGTCATTATGCCAGGAATAACGATTGGCAATGGTGCTATCATCGGTGCTGGTGCAGTTGTCACAAAAGATGTTCCAGATTATGCCATAGTTGTGGGAGTTCCAGCAAAAATCATTAAATACAGATTTTCAAAAGATATTATAGACAGATTATTAGAACTGAACTGGTGGGATTTAGATCATAGAATTATAAAAGAAAATATTGATATATGGGGGGATGAATTTGATTCCGATTCCCTTAAGAGATTAGAAGAGATATGCAAATAGTAAAAAACTCAGTCATTTATTTAGGTAGTAGTATACTGAGCAAAGCTATACCTTTTTTACTATTGCCAATTCTAACAAAGTATCTATCACCTGAAGAATATGGGAAATTATCTATTTTTTTGATTTTTATCTCTTTGTATGGTGTTCTTGTTGGAATGGCACTACATACTAATATTGCAAAAAATTATTACAACGTACAGAAAGATGAACTAGCAAAAATCATAGGTAATATCATTTTTATACTTATAGCAACAACAGCTTTATATTTTACACTCACTTTGGGCTTTTGGATTCAATTTGAAGAGTTGTTTTCTGTTCCTACTGCATTGTTCTTAGTGGTTCCATTTATAGCTTTTATGCAAATGGTAAACAACCTCAATACTACGATTTTAAGAAATGAACAAAGAGCATATATGTTTGGAGTCTTTGAAGTTTCATTGACGGTCATTATTATGGCTGTAACTATTTTGTGTTTAATAGTGTTGGGCTATGGATGGTATTCTCAAGTAATAGGTGTTTTTGTAGCAGGTCTAATTTTTTATGTAGTTGGTTTTATTTATATGTACAAAAGAAGTTATATCGCTTTAAAGTTTGATATTGTAAAAATAAAATCAATATTAAATATATCAGTCCCCCTTATTCCACATGGATTGGGAGGGTTAGTTATCGCTACAAGCGATAGACTTTTTATAGAGCAGATGGTAAATTTAGAGTCTGTGGGACTGTATGCTGTAGGGTATTCATTTGGGATGATAGTGATGCTGTTTGCAGATGCTTTTATTAAGGCATGGAGTCCTTGGTTTTATAAAAATCTTGTAGAACCTACAGACAGTAAAAAAGTAAAAATAGTCAAATATACTTATATCTATATCATTGGAATTTTTATTTTGGCGATTTTGATATCGGTAGTAGGGGAATTTATTTTGCCATATTTTGTAGATGAACGCTATCATAGTGCCAATGAGTTTATACTGTGGGTGGCAATAGGGTATGCGGTACAGGGAGTGTACAAAATATTTTTCCCTTATCTAGTACATATCAGCCGTACTTCTTTTTTGGCTACAAGCACTGTAGTGGCTGCGCTCGTTAATTTAGCGCTTAACTATGTGTTTATCGATCTATATGGAGCTATTGGAGCGGCATATGCTACAATAGGAGCATACGCCATGAGTGCGCTACTGGTATTTTGGTATCAACAAAAAAACTACTATATGCCGTGGTTTGTTAGAGGAGGTGGTGTACAGTGAAAAAACCAGCAAGCATCAAAGAACTATGCGAGTTTATTTGGTATTTAGAGGATAAATATGATTTACTTGATTTTGAGATTGATGGAATAAAGGTTTGGCAACATTCTAGAATGCACTTTTACTATAAGCTTGCAGAGGCTAGTGGAGTGCTATTGCAACCACACAGTGGATTTAGTACGGCAGATAAGTTCAAGTCTGTATGGGGATATGCGAAAAATAGCTTGCGAGATAATTTTTTTACTTTAAAAAAAGCTGATGTTGTTGTGTTTTCCCATTCAAGGGCGGTAAAAGTAGATGACGAGTTTATCGATGTCTATACAAAATATTTCATTGATGAGTTACGACAAAGCGGCACGGATATAGTAGAGCTTGAGAGTGCTCACTTAGGAGTGCATCCAAAAAAGAGAAAAAAATTTGTACGCTATACCGACTGGATAGCTTTATTCCAAAAAGTCTATAAGTTGTTTTTAAAAGTAAATATTGCAGGAGAAAAGTTAGAAATATTTAAAAAAGTAGAGGATGAGATCAATTCTATATGTCACAGTAATGTAGATTTAGTAACATATGTACCAAAAAGTATAAAAACATACAAGGCAACGTATAAGATATACAATAAAATTTTTCAAAAGATAAAGCCAAAAGTTCTTTATACGGTGGTTTCTTATGGACAAGCACCCATCATAAAAGCAGCAAAAGATAATAGTATAGAAGTAGTAGAATTGCAGCATGGTACTTTTAGCAAATATCATTTAGGGTATAGTTTTCCAAACCGCAATGAACCTTTAGAATATTTTCCGGATAAGTTTTTTGTGTGGAATGAGTTTTGGAAAAAAATGATTAAACTTCCTCTATCAGATGAAAATTTAGTAGTAGATGGTTTTAGGTATTTAGATGCTCAAAAGTCAAAATTTGAGCACCTAAAGAAGAAAGAAAATCAGCTTGTCGTACTTTCACAAGGTGCTATAGGAAATATTATGGCTGAGAAATTTTTGGAATGTTACGATAGATTTAAAGAATACGATATAAAATATAAACTCCATCCAGGTGAGTTTGACAGATGGCAAAGTTATCCAGCTCTAAAAATACTAAGCGAGTTTACAAATGTAGAGGTGTTGACAGATGGAGTGCATTTGTATGAACTTTTTGCAACAAGTAGCTTGCAAGTGGGAGTTTTTTCAACTGCACTGTATGAAGGGACAGAATTTGGATGTGATACGATACTTTTGGATGTAAATGGTATAGAGTATATGGATAGGTTTATTGAATTATATGGGGTTGAGGTGTTGAAGTGATTACAAAAATCATCGATTTGAGTGATCTTGTGCTATCAATAGAAAGACTACGTAGTTATTTGATAGAGAAGTTTTTTCAGAAGGATCGCAGCACTTTGATTGTTTATGAACTAATTCTATTATGGGATAAAGGATTTTTGATGGAGTTGAGAGAGATGGTGAAAAGATGAGAAAGAAAATATTAATTAACACCTATTATTTTTATCCAGACATCACTCCTCGTGCTTTTCGTGCTTTTGAGTTGGCAAAAGAGTTTGCGCGACAAGGGCATGATGTGACGGTTTTATTGCCGAAAAGTGATTATGACTATCGGGATGTCTGTCAAAAATATAATTTTTCGGTTGATTTTGTAGCATACAGTAAGGCAATAGAAAGTGCCAATACTCCGGCAATGGCTGCTGAGCCTACAATAGTGAAAAAAATCCTGCGATATGCACTGAGAATACCGACGTATTGTTTGTTCCCATCGGGCAGAAGTTTAAAATTTTATTTTTATGCAGTTTATAGAAAGCTCAAAAAAGAGCAGCAAGCGTATGATATGGTCCTCTCGATTGCATTTCCCTTTGATACACATATAGGAGCAGCGATGGCCTTTGGAGCAAATAAACAGTTTGTTTCTACCGCTAAAATTGCAGATTACGGTGATCCCTTGTACAAAAATCCTACTTTGCCTGCTTGCCCGTTGTATTTTTGGATTGACAGATTTATCGCATCGAGGTTTGACTATATCACAATACCGACAGAAAAGGCGTTGTCCGTTTACAGCTCTTTTAAGTCTGAAGAGCAGATCAAAATCATCCCACAGGGGTTTGATTTTAGTGAGATAAGAAAATCCAACTATCAAAAGAATGCTGTTCCAACCTTTGCCTATGCAGGGACATTTTACGAAGATATTCGTAATCCGACCGTTTTGCTGGAAAATCTCTATAAACTCCATCAAAAAGGAATGGACTTCAGGTTTATGATTTATACGAAAACAGGCAATCCAAACAATATGAAACTTATAAATAATTATATTTCTCTATTGGGTGATAAGCTCGTCATTCACAACATGATCCCGCGTGAAGATGCGATCTATGAACTGAGCAAGATGGATTTTCTGATCAACTTGGAAAACCTATCAGAATCTCAGGCACCAAGTAAACTGATTGATTACGGCTTGACAGGGAGACCTATTTACAGTTTTGATCAGTTGAACTTTTCAGAAGAAACACTAATAAAGTTTTTTAATGCTGATTATACTCTTGCCACTGCTACTGACCTTGAGCCTTTTGATATCAAAAATGTAGCTGATCATTTTTTGAAGATGTCTACTGGAGCTAAAAAGTGATAAGCAAACTTCAATTAGATAATAGAGGAGAAGTTAGACTATCTTTTCCTGCGATTATGTTTCTATACATTGGAATGTTTATATTACTATATGTAGAGCCTTTACAAGTTTTTGGTCTAAAAATTGGTATTTTATGGAAATTGGCTGTAATGGCATATTGTCTTACTGTTAGTTTTACGATAATAATAAAAAAAGGAAAAATATATCTTTTTGTATTATTTTCGATTCTTCTGGCTTTTAAAACTTTTTTTTCGATTAGCTCGATGGACTACCCTATGGTAACGATAGAATTATTTATCGAAAATTTATTTTTTGCCACATTATTTCTATACTTTGTTTATCGTGTAGATAAACCAATGCTGGAATTTATTGGCAGACATTTTTCTATATTTATAATACTTTCGTTTCTGCCTTTTATCCTTGGTATTTTGACTCCGATTTCACAAGGTTACGATCTGTCTCTTTTTGGTCTTGGAGATGAGTCGGGTCTTATAGGTGTGTTTCAGAAAGCACACGGTGCTGCAATTATACTTGCTTTTGCCCTAATAATGATTTTTTATTATTATTTGCATGAAAAGTTACTAATGAAGAGAGTTTTTTATACTATACTGATTGTTTTAGGGATGTATATTATGTTGAAGACATATGTCAGAACAGGGTTGGTAATGGTTTTTGCCGGTATGGCTTATCTTGCGCTTAATCGTAAGGACAAATTGAAATATGTTAAATTAATTATTACTTCTTCTTTTGCTATATTGATACTTTTTTTTATGTATATGAATGATACAGTTATGCAGATGCGTATGAGTGATCAAACAATCTATATTCAAGACGGTCATGTTGGTTCCGGTCGTTTACTGTATTGGTATCATGCAGTAGACAACTGGTACTCAGAAGGGTTTGAATCAATCGTTATCGGACTTGGACAGGAGTATGCTCGCGAATTAATGTACGAAGATGTCCATAATAAAATATTTGCACATAATGGTTTTATACAGATATTACAGGCAGAAGGATTAATTGGAATTGGTCTTTATGTAGGCTTTTTATTAAATTATTATTTATTCATACGACGAAAGCGACAAAGCAAATATTATCTCATTAGTATGGCGTTCTTAATCGCATATTTATGCATGATGATGTTCCAGGGAGGTAATACATTTTTCATGATGTTATACTTGGCTCTATTTGCTGCATTGATAGCCAAGGATGAGCTTCGGGACAGGACGATTGGACTGTCTTCGACTAAAATAATGAAAGAAGCATATTGATGAAAGTCTTAATTGTAGCCAATGCATATCCAAATGAACAACAACCCTATTTTGGTATCTATATAAAAGAGCAGTTCGAATATATTCGAGACCATTATGACATGGATGTCGACTTGTTTGTGCTCAATGGAAAATCAAGTTTGCATAAATATTTGAATCCAATGAAACTATATCGAAAGATAAAAGATTTTGATCCTGATATTATCCATGTGCATTATGGGTTAAGCGGAATCCCATTATTGCTGATTTCTCCCTTTGTTAAGAAGAAAAAAATTGTTGTTACTTACCATGGTGATGATATAAATGCTGGAGGTATAGTTCTGTTCATATCAAAAATGTTAATTAAATATGCTGATATAAATATTGCAGTTAGCCAGCATATTTTTGAAAAAGTAAAATCTATTTCAAAAAAAACGGCATGGATCCCTTGTGGTGTAGATGATATGTTTTTTGAAAAATTGGAAAATCGCGAACGAAAAAATGCAATCATCTTTCCAGCTTCTCCAGCAAGAGTAGAGAAAAACTATCCGCTTTTTGAAAAGATGTTATATCTTTTGAATACAAAATACGGACTTGATTTGGAAGTGATATTTTTTGATCATAAAAGTAGAGAAGAAGTGAAAAATGCATTATTAGAAGCGAAATGCCTTGTGATGACCTCTCTTTCAGAAGGTTCACCTCAAGTTATTAAAGAAGCTATTGCTTGTGATACGCCTATCGTTTCTACTGCCGTAGGGGATGTGCCCTATCTGATAGAAAAACTGGATAATTGCTATATTGCGCAAACTGCAGAAGAACTTGCCCAAAAAGTGGCGCTGGTATTTGGAGCCGAACACAGGCGTTATTCGTCGGAGAGGAAACAATCGTTGGGGAATGCATTTCTCTGTGGGCAGATTGTAGAGTTATACAAAGCATTAACAAAATAGTATTTTATGATTAAAAGGAGAGGAGAATGAAGCTTGTTGTCACGATACGCGAAAAGATGAGAGAAGTTGTTTTGTGGATGCAACATGCTATCTATACAAAAGTTTTTGGCATGGATATTCACTATTCTGTAAAAATATCATTTTCAGCTAAATTAGACAAGGCAAACCCTCGAGGTATTCATATCGGAGAATATACATATATTGCTGGAGGAGCGATAGTATTTTGTCATGATTATGCGCGAGCATTAAATACCGATACCTATATAGGAAAAAAGTGTTTCATTGGGGCCAATGCTATTGTCATGGCGGGTGTAATAATTGGGGATGAGGTCATTGTAGGGAGTGGGGCAATTGTAACGAAGAATGTTCCATCTCATACGATAGTTGCCGGTAATCCGGCGCGGGTAATAAAAGAAAATATTAAAACAAAAAAATATGGCCAGATCGTCTATGAGTAATGGGTGAAATAAATTATGATGCATAAGATAAAACTGATTGTTTATTATTTGATAATTACAAAGCTTCCAAATTCACGATATGGGAATATTTTTAGAAAAATTAGAAATTGGTATGTGTGTGATATCTTGAAAATCATGCAAAAAGATGATGGAAATTTTTTTGAAGAAAATGTCTATATTGGTAATGCAAAAAATATTTCAATAGGAAAACATTGTCACATAAACGAAAATGTTTTTATTCAAGGTGCAACTATTGGTAATTTTGTAATGATCGCTCCAAATGTAGCTATATTAAACGGTACGCATAAATTTGATAGAGTAGATGTACCAATGATAATGCAAGGCGAAGAGAAAGAACTTAATCCAATTATAGAGGATGATGTATGGATAGGCAGAAATGCAGCAGTAATGCCAAATATCCGTATCGGACGAGGTAGTATTATCGGAGCCGGAGCGGTGGTTACAAAAGATGTAGAGCCTTTTAGCATAATGGGTGGAGTGCCTGCCAAATTGATTAAAAAGAGAAGATAATATGTGCGGAATAGTAGGAACAGTAAACAAACCATTTAACAAAGATACACTCGATCTGATCAAGCATCGCGGACCGGATGACGGCGATATCGCCAATCTCAACATAGCACAGAATGATATCTGTCTCGGGCATCGACGGCTTTCTATACAGGATCTGAGTGCAGCGGGACATCAGCCGATGTGGTCGGCGTGCGGAAAGTTTGTGATTATTTTCAACGGGGAGATATATAATCACCTTGAACTTCGAGAAAAGCTGCCGGATATCGAGTGGAGAGGTCACAGTGATACGGAGACGATCGTCAATTACATGGCCCGCTACGGTATCGAGTCCGTCCGTGACTTTAACGGGATTTTCGGGTTTGGACTGGTGGATGTCGATGCGGCAAAACTTTATCTCGCACGCGACCGGTATGGGGTAAAGCCGATCTATTATCATGTGGATGAAAAAACGCTCGTTTTTGGTTCCGAGATCCGACCGATCCGTCAGCTTGTGGGTACATCTATCGACAAGAACAATCTTGCTACGCTGCTAAAGCTCCGCTACAATCCTGCTCCAACGACCCTTTATGATTCGATACAAAAGCTTCGTCCCGGTCATATCCTGACCTATGACCTGCAAAACCACGAAATCGAAATCAGCTCTTTCATCACTTCGGTGCGAGTGGATGAGACCGTCTCCTTTGAAGATGCTATTAAGCGCTACGGGGAATTCTTCGAGCAGGCGATCAGGCGGCAGCTTTTGGCCGATGTGGAGGTCGGTGTGCTGCTCAGCGGAGGGATCGACTCGGCGCTGGTGGCCTACTATGCTCAGAAATACAGCGACAAGCCTATCAAAACGTTTACGATTGGATTTAGAGAGGATGACGAAAGCGATGAAACTCTCGATGCCAGAGAAACAGCCCGAATACTTGGAACAGAACATTACGAGATCAAGATCACCGATAGGGAGTTCGAAGAGATTTTCAAAGAGTGTATCGGGATCGTCGAAGAGCCGCTTGGAACAACGTCGATCATCCCGATGTACTATCTTAACCGACTTGTTGCCGCTCATGGAGTCAAAGTCGTCCTGACAGGGCAGGGGGCGGATGAACCGCTGGGAGGATACGCGCGCTATCGCGGCGAGATGATGTACGGTAAGGTACCGGGTTTTGTCTTTGAAATGCTCAAACCACTCTCAGGTTTCATTAAAAACGAATCGATTTACCGGGCGATCCATGCTCTGGGAGAAAATAACACCATTAAACGATGGGAGAAAATCTATGCTCTGTTCAGCGATCGTGAGATTGGTAAGTTAGTCGATGTCGATGAGACCAAAAGTCGAGAGCTGATAGAGTATTTTTACATCCTATTGGATGGAAAAAGAAAAGACGGAACGAACGCTATGATGTCCAATGATATACGGATGAATCTGTGCGATGATCTGCTGCTCTATACGGACAAAATCTCGATGCATTTTTCTATCGAAGCGCGGGTTCCGATGCTGGATAACGATCTGGTCGATTATATCGAGTCACTTCCGCTTCAGCACAAGATCCATGGCAAAGAAGGTAAATATATCCACAAAAAATTCGCTGAAAGTGTCCTGCCAAAAGAGATTATCTACCGGAAGAAAAAAGGGTTTAAGTCACCGACAGAGCAATGGTTTAAAGGTGAAAAAGGGCTCAAATACAAAAATATGCTGACTAATTCCGATTCTGTGCTTGGCAGATTTTTCGATCTTGATGAGGTCGGCAGAATCTTTGATCTTCATTTGAACGGTAAACGGAATATGGAAAAACAGCTCTTTACGCTGATATCGATTTATTACTGGATGGAGAATCATGAATCATAAAACAATCAACCACTACAAAATCCACGCCTTCAGAGACAGGGACCAGTTTCTCGACCAGATCAAGGATGAGCACAAAATCTTGGTCGCCATGAATGCTGAAAAGATCCTCAAAGACGACGAACACCTGCGGGAGATCGTCAATGCAAACATCGGCTACCCCGACGGCATCGGAGCGGTCATGGCGCTGCGCAAGAAGGGTCTGGATGCGGTCAAGATTCCCGGCGCGGAGTTTTGGCTCGATATCATCGGGCGATACAAGGATGAAAAAACATTTTATCTGATCGGATCGTCACAGGATGTGATCGAGCGCACGGTTGCCAAACTGCATGAGGATTTTCCCGGTGTCCGTATCGTGAACTACCGCAACGGGTATCTGAAAGCAGAAGATATCGCGGCTTTGAAAGAGGATCTGACCCATACCAAACCCGACGTTGTATTTGTCGCACAGGGGAGCCCCAGACAGGAGTTTCTGATGGAGGAGCTGATGGCGGTGCATCCGGCACTCTATATGGGACTAGGGGGGAGTTTTGATGTCTATTGCGGACTCAAAAAGCGTGCTCCGAAAATTTTTATCAACCTAGGTCTTGAGTGGCTCTACCGCCTGCTCAAAGAGCCGACACGGATCGGACGGCAGATGGTACTCGGGAAATTTTTGGCTTTGCTGATGGTGGGGAAATTATAATATTTTAAAGAGTAAACATGAAACCAATCTACCAAATATCATTTTTCACCACACTTTTGGTCATAGAATACCTCGCCACCACGACAAGAGAGATCGAGGTCGTAGCCCACAGCTGGGACAAACTCAACCATCTTGCTGCTTTTATGGTGCTTTACATCTTGCTCTCTGCTGCATTTGTGAATTTGAAGATCTATAGCAAGGTGATGCTCCTGATGGCATTTGCAGTGCAGATAGAAATCGTTCAGCACTTCATCCCCGGCCGATATTTTTCGCTCTTCGATATCGTTGCTGACGGAATCGGGATTGTCATCGGATGGGGAGTGTGGCGACTTCGCGTTTCTCAATTTATAGACTTGCGTTTAAAAAGAAGCTAAGAATTGTAGGTATACAATAAGGTATCTTACCTAAAGGGGTCTATGATGAATCTGAAGAGGTGTACAGCCGGTAAAAACAAAGATGGAAAATGGCATATCGCGTGTGATCAACCTGCTGCCTCAGGGCATTTTATCTTAATGGATATGAAATATACACAGACTATGTCTCCGCAGGCAATATGTTATTATAAAGCAGCCAGATGGATCATGCAACATGGTGGCAGAACGTGGACGACCAATGCTTTGCAGGTACCGACAACGGCTGTAGCAATGCCTAAAAATCCGCAGGATGATCCTTGTTGAGTAGCTTGTCGCAGCTCTATCTTCACACTTAACGCTTATTATGAAAAAAGGGGACAGGCTGCAATGAGAAATTAGCGAGCAGCGGTGCTGCTAGTGAGGAACTAGGAACTAGGAATTAGGAATTAGGAATTAGAAATTAGAAATTAGAAATTGGCGAGCAGCTGTGCTGCGAGTGAGGAACTAGGAACTAGGAGTGAGGAGTGAGGAGTCATTGAGTTTATAGTGCAACTTTATGCTATAATATATTGATTTTAAAAGGAGTGTAAAATGATAGAAACAGCATTGATAGATCTGCCGCAGTTTAATGTCTATCATAACTCTTTACAACCCATAGCGCACTATTATCATGAACACAGTAAGGCACCTCTTACTGATAAAGAGATCGATAAACTCTTGCCTTATGCAAGGCAAACAGATTTTATCTTGAAGACTTTCAGTGAGATAGTAGATGACCTGACCTATGATAAAGAAAAATTTGAGTCTATCATTTACTCTTTTGATGATGACTATGATATGCTGAAAGATTTTATTTCAAATTTAAATCCGCTGATCAAGTCTCATAAAGAGTTATTAAAAATATCGGATAATATACTCTCAAATTTGATTCAGGCACAAAATGATCTAGGGATCATCATTTCTCAACATGAACATAAAAGAGTCTGACCTATATAAAAAAGATATATCAAAATTAAAAACAGATATCTCTTCACAGATAGAAAAATCCTTAGCTTTACTGACAAGCGATATGAATCACCCCTCACTGCATAATAAAAATATCAAGTGTAAAAGAGCAGACAATCTGTTTAGTATAAGAGTCAATAAACAATACCGTATCATGTATTTTAAATATGAAGAATACCTTGAGCTTTATAGATTGCTGGATCATGATAAATATGATAGATTGGTCAAGGGGTGTTAGTGAGGAGCGAGTGCAGCGGGGCTGCAATTAGAAATTAGTAATTGGCGAGCAGCTTTGCTGCTAGGGGCGGTATCTTGTGTCCGCCCGGGGATGCATGAATGCATCTTTTGTTTGATGGGATGAGAAGGTGTGTGTAGGGTGGGTTTGCCAACCCACGCTGTGACCAGGGTTGATCCGGAGATAACAATCATGATAGGAAGACTACATTTTGGCAGGTTCCGGTGGGTTGGCAAACCCACCCTACGCGATATGGTTGTCGGAAAATGGATTTGCAGAGAGGAAGCGCAGCTGGGGCTGCTAGTGAGGAACAGGAGCAGCTGAGCTGCGAGTTAGGAATGAGGAACTAGGAGTGAGGAGCAAGTGCAGCTGGGGCTGCTAGTGAGGAACTAGGAGTGAGGAGTGAGGAGTTGTTGTATGTATTGCATGGCAATACTTTGATCTATGGAATGACGGAAAAACAGTTGACAGACTCTCATGGCCATGTCATGATACTTAGCACTTAGCACTTAGCACTTAGCACTTAGCACTTAGCACTCTTTACCTAAAGAAAATCCAAAGATTCGTTTTTATATTATCATAATAGAAAAACGATAAAGGAGAGTCCATGTTTGTAAACAGAACAAAAGAGCTTGAACTTCTCAATGAGGAGTATCATAGCGACAGATTCTCCTTTACCGTGCTTTATGGCAGAAGGAGGGTGGGGAAGACCACACTACTCTATCACAAAGCCCATAAACACGGCATTTAGTAAAAAAACAGTTAGCTGTTGGCAAACAAAAAACAAACTTTTTTGGCAGAGTCTGCCAAATCATTTTATATAAACAAATTCTATATATGCAAAAATACACTAATTTTATTTATATGCTATAATGTTTTAAAAAAGTAGGATA
>JAQVHV010000075.1 GCA_028696055.1 Sulfurovum sp. | reverse complement strand
TCATCGGTGGCGGGCCTGCAGGATTGACAGCAGGTCTGTATGCGACGCGAGGCGGATTGAAAAATGTAGTGCTCTTTGAGTCGGGAATGCCCGGCGGGCAGATCACGCAGAGTTCTGAGATCGAGAATTATCCGGGGTTTTTCGAGCACACAAAGACGGGTATGGATTTTATGGATAGCTGGCAGGAGCAGTGTTTTCACTTCGGATTGAAGCATGAGATGAAACGTGTGGAACGTGTCTCCAAAAGCGGAGAACACTTTGCCGTGAGGCTGGAGAACGGAAAAATTGTAGAGGCGAAGAGCGTCATCGTCTGTACGGGTTCCACCCCCAAAAGAGCAGGTTTCAAGGGAGAAGAGGAGTATTTCGGGCGCGGTGTGAGCACCTGTGCGACCTGCGATGGATTTTTTTACAAAGACAAGCCTGTGACTGTGCTGGGGGGAGGCGATACGGCGCTTGAAGAGGCGTACTACCTCTCCAATATCTGTTCAGAGGTTTATGTGGTGCATCGTAGAGATACCTTCAGGGCGGCACCCTCAACTGTGGAGAGGGTCAAAAGAAAAGAGAATATCCATCTGATCACCGATGCGGTGGTAGAAGAGGTACTCGGTGATGCAATGGGTGTGAACGGGGTCAAGATCAAAGACAAGGAAGGCAGGATCACGCAGCTTGATACACCGGGTCTTTTTGTCTTTGTCGGACACAATGTCAACAACAGCGTACTTCAGGATGATAAAGGCGGATTTATCTGTGAAATGAACGATTGGGGTCAGGTAGTGGTGGATCTGAGTATGAGGACATCGGTTAAGGGGCTTTTTGCTGCAGGGGATATGCGTATCGAAGCACCCAAACAGGTTGTGGTAGCAGCAGGAGATGGGGCAACGGCTGCGCTTCAGGTAATTTCATATATTCAAGAGCAAGGATAAGGAACAGTTGAGATGGCAAAAGTAGGAATCGTAGGCAGTACGGGCAGAGTAGGAAACTTATTGATCGATGCGCTGGTGGAAGATGCAGAACTCCCATTGGGAGCGGTACATGTGTTCGGTGAGCTCAAAAGAGATCTTCCGGGCGGGGTACTGGTAACCAACAGTATGGAGACACTGCTTCAAAACTGTGATGTGGTGATTGACTTCTCTGCACCTGAAGCGACACAGGAGCTGTGCGAAGAGGCACTGAAAAATCCTACGCCGCTGGTGATTGCAACGACAGGTTTTACCGAGCATCAGCAGAACCTGATGCTTGAAGCGTCCAAAGAGATGCCAGTACTCTACGCGTCCAACATGTCGGCGGGTATTGCGCTGCTGAAACAGCTGGTGGAACAGGTCTCAAGAACGTTGAAAGACTTTGATATCGAGATCGTTGAACAGCATCATAGGCATAAGGTGGACTCACCTTCAGGTACTGCGCTGACACTGGGAGAGTTTGCCGCAAAGGGCAGAGGGCTCGAGCTCAGCGATGTGCGTATCAGCGGCCGTGACGGACAGATCGGTGCACGAAGCAAAGATGAGATCGCTGTCATGGCTCTGAGAGGCGGAGATATCGTCGGACGGCATACGGTAGGATTTTACAATGACGGGGAGTTCCTGGAGCTCAACCACACGGCAACAAGCCGTGAGACATTCTCAAAAGGTGCGATCAGGGCCGCAAAGTGGCTGATCACTCAAGATAAACCGGGTCTTTACTCGATCAATGACTGTTTAGGGATATAATTATGTGTGCAATTGTCGGTGTATATGGTTCAAAAAATGCTTCCAAGGTAGCTTACTACTCACTCTTTGCGATGCAGCATCGAGGACAGGAGTCTACAGGAATTTCGAGTGCAGATGAGGAGAAGATCCATCTTATCAAGGCACGCGGCCTGGTGACTGATGTCTTCGATGATGAGGCATTCAAGGTACTTACGGGTACCTGTGCGATCGGTCACAACCGCTACTCTACGGCGGGAGATGACTCTGTGCTTGATGCACAGCCGGTCTTTGCGCGCTATAAGCTGGGAGAGATCTCTGTTGCCCATAACGGCAACCTTGTCAATAAGAACGAGGTGCGTAACGAGCTGATCGACAGGGGGGCGATCTTCCAGACCGGGATGGATACGGAGAATATCGTCCATCTGATCGCAAAAAGCCAGAAGGATTCACTGGTAGACCGTATTAAGGATATGATCACGAAGATAGAGGGGGCATACTGTCTGGCGATCCAGAGCCGCAGCAAGATGTTCGTGATCCGTGACCGTTTCGGTATCCGTCCGCTGAGTCTTGGAAGACTTGCAGATGGTGGTTGGATCGTGGCGTCCGAGACCTGTGCGTTCGATCTGGTCGGTGCGGAGTTCATCCGTGATGTAGAACCGGGTGAAATGTTGACGTTTGAAGAGGGGAAAGAGCCATATTCGGAAAAGCTCTTTGAAGCAGACTACCACCCCTGTGCCTTTGAGTATATCTATTTTGCGAGACCTGACTCTATCATTGACGGAAAGAACGTCTATCAAAAACGTCTTGAGATGGGGAGAAGACTTGCCAAAGAGGCTCCCGCAGAGGTAGATCTGGTACTACCGGTACCCGACAGCGGGGTAGCTGCTGCGAGAGGGTATGCCGAAGGTCTTGGTGTACCGTTTGAGATGGGGATCGTGCGTAACCACTATGTAGGGCGTACGTTCATCGAGCCGACCCAGGAGATCAGAAACCTTAAGGTAAAACTCAAACTCTCTCCGATCAAACATATCATTGAAGGGAAGCGTATAGCGATCATCGATGATTCGCTTGTGCGCGGTACTACTTCGAAACAGATCGTGAAGATGCTGCTGGAGGCTGGGGCAAAAGAGGTACATATGCGTATCGCCGCGCCGGAGATCAAATATCCGTGCCGATACGGTATCGATACCCCGACCCAGGCTGAACTGATCTCTGCAAGCAACTCTGTCGAGGAGATCGCGCAGAAGATCGGAGCAACTTCTTTGGGCTTCCTGTCTATTGAAGGACTCAAAGAGTCTTTGGGAACAGAGAGAAACTATTCACTGGTCAGTTTTGACGGAGTCTATTTCGCCGGCGGTAATGCCGAAAGCCCCGGCTGCTGCAGTTCAGAGTGCTAGTTTCACTGATGCACCCATTTGATTCCCACGTATTACGTGGGAATACTCTCTCAAAGATAATCATACACAAACCATTCATCTCCATCCGCTAAGGCCCCTATGGATACCTATTTACAGTAAACGAACGAATAAAGTCTTTTGGAATAAAGAGAGAGTATATCCGAACGAAAAAAGAGGGTTGATTCGGGTTTTGATAGAATGCTTTAAAAGAGAAAAAGTATGATACAGAACGTATCATACCTATTTGAACTTAGTGCTTACGGCTGCCTGTGTTGAAATAAACAAACATTGATGAGGCAATCGCTAGAACCGTACTGTATACAGCTACCATAATTTCCATATTGTTTTTCCTTGTGTTAATTTAAAAGCAAGATTATACTTTTTTATATATTACATTTACGTTAAAGAAATAATTCACATAAATATTTATTAGAATAATTATAATATTTTATATTATTTATTATCATTAGTTATAAATAAGATCTCTAACGGAGTGCCAAAATTCAGGCGCTCTCCATCATGCGAACAGAGTAAAGCGTAGAGTAGTGTCGTGTAGAAGAAAGATAAGGTAAAGTAGAGAAAGGTGTGGCAGTAAAGAGCGTTCAGGATGGATTTCGCAAGCCTGAAGCTCGGACTAGGGGGATACTATACAGGATAGAATCTCTTGTATCTCAGAAGGAGCAAGAGAATCAAATCACTCTACTTCTTTCTGCTCTCTTTCTCTTCGATCCCGCTCATCCCAAAACGTCTGGCAAGTTCCTGCTTTACGCGGTCGGGAGAGATCTCTCTGTAGCCCAGGCCGACGAGGGTATGGTAGAGAAGATCTGCACTCTCGTAGATCACCTGCTCATCACTCTCTTCATCTATCGCGACACATACCTCGTCCGCCTCTTCGCGGATTTTGCTCAGCATAAGCGCTTTGTCGTTCAGTAGTTTTTTGGTCCATGATTTTTGGCTCTCATCCGCATTTTTTCGCTCCAGGATCGTATGGTAGAGGGTATCGACTACACCATAGATCGCATCGGTGTCCACCTCTTTCTCCAGGATGATCTTATTCTGGATCACTGAAGTGAAAAAACAGCTTCTACGTCCGGTATGGCAGGCCACACCGTTTTGTTTGATCTTCAGGATGACAGTATCCGCATCGCAGTCGAGCAGAACATCTCTGATCTCTTGTGTATGTCCCGAGCTTTCACCCTTTTTCCAGATACGCTGTCTGCTTCTGCTGAAGTAGTGAGCGAATCCTGTCTCAAGTGTCAGGTTGTAAGCCTCTTCATCCATATAGGCAAGCATGAGAACTTCGTTGGTCTCTGCATCCTGTGCGATTACAGGGATCAGAGGATTTTTTTGCCAGTCAAGCTGCATGATAAGTCTCCATAGCATTAAATTGATGATATTATAGCTACTTGGTTTTAAACTGAGCAGAGGAAAATAAGGACGAAACATATTGGAGTCACCTTGAATTTCGAACATATGTGCGATATAATAAGAGAAAAGTAATATGGGTATGATATGAGAAATTGCGTAGGAAGAAAACGAAAAAACAGGAACATTGATGCGGATCATACAAAAGTATGTTTTAAGCCATGCGGACTTCCACGGGATACACATGAAACGGTAATCCTCTATGAAGACGAAATGGAAGCTATCAGGCTTGCAGATCTGGAGTTGCTGTATCAGGAAGGATCAGCAGTTAAAATGGGAATTTCACGCACGACTTTTGCAAGACTGATACAGTCTGCGCATCAAAAAATTGCCGATGCACTGATCAATCAAAAAACGTTAGAAGTTAAAAAAAGATAATTAAAAGAAATACATTGAAAATCACTTGACTTTTGAACATATGTTCATTATAATATGATCATATGTTCAAAATAATGAACATTAATATCAAACATATGAAAGGATACACGATGTTTAAACGCGGTCAAGGAAAAAGACTGGGATGCAATAGAGGTGCCGGAAATAATAATCAGGCTCAGAACAGAGGATATGGCAGAGGTCTGGGTAACAGAAACCAAAATCTTCAAATAGAAAATAATGATGTCGACAGTTATCAAGCAAATAAGATAGGCGGTGCTGGAGCCGGTTATGGAAGGGGTCTGGGCCAGAGAAAGCAAAATATGCAGATAGAGAATAGCAGCGGCGGTTATGGAATGAGAAATGGAAGTGGAGCAGGAACCGGTTTTGGCAGAAGAGCCAATAGAAACGGTCAGCCTTGCCAGGGAAATGGCAGAGGAATGGGGCTGGGTAATGGCCGGGGCAAAGCACACAATAGAACCTTTGATCTTACCCATTAAATAAAAGTATCTATCGTAAACGGAAATGGCGGAGCAGAAGTGACAACTCTTTCTGCCTATCCGGCAATATAAGCAGGAGATCAAGGCAGGGCTGGCGTAATTGGCAAATACTGAAAGTATCTGTCTGCAGGGAGGATTATTTAAGAAATATTTTAGAAAAAAAACCGATTATTGGACTATAATGCTATGCTTTATAGCTATCTTATTTTTTGAGCTTTATATGATACAGATCAGTAACCTAATCTATTGTGATGCACGATTGGAACAATTGGAGATCACCAATAGATTGCTTCCCAATGCCTACAGAGAAACTCCCTATTTGATTGTCAAAAATTTTTTTACTCCTGAGCTTTGCATGCAGCTGGCATCCATGGTGAGAAAAGATAAGGATGCTGAGGCGGCTAAAGTGAAACAGGAATCCATCAGCGGGATCATCGAGGCAGATGTGGTGACGAAGTACCGCAAGACCAATATCTATACACTGGATGATTTTTACAGCGAGTACTATGAAAAGCAGTTTTTGAAGTATAAACCGATGATCGAGGAGTATTTCGGTGCAGTGATGACGCTCTCTACCGGGATCCAGGTACTGGAGTATAAAGAAGGCTACTTCTATGTCAAGCATGCGGATGACTCCAGCGAACTGGTAGATGAGGAGGGACAGACTGTTGCATTCAAATGCGTGGCGCCCGAACGCAAATTGACGACGGTGCTTTTTGGAACCAGCCATAGAGACAGCAGTGATGACGGTGAAGGGTTTACCGGCGGAGAATTGTTGTTTAACTACCTCTATGACAAAGAGAGGAATCCGGTCAAGATCAAACCGCAAGCCGGCGATATGGTAGTCTTCCCCAGTAATCCCTATTTTTCACACGAGGTATTGCCTGTAGAGAAAGGGTACCGCCTGACACTGGTGCAGTGGCATGATGCCATATGGTAGGTAAAGCGTAGCATCAAACGCATCTTTTCAAAATCTAAAGGATTATGTCATAATTAACCTATAACTCTTTCAAAGGGGATAGATTTGAGCGTACGTCTGTTGATGATTTTGCCGCTTTTCTTATTGCTTGCTGGCTGTTCCGGAAAGTCACGTACCTTTAGTGCACCCGACAAGGAGCACTATGCTCATGCGGATGTGATAGGGTACCATAATATCCGTCAGTGGGGCGACAAGACATCGGTCAAGGTTTATGATAATGCCAAGCATTTACGCTCTAACAGATTGTTGCATAAGCGTGTCGATATCCTGGCGCTTTCAAGCGGGGGAGAAGATGGCGCCTATGGTGCAGGGCTGCTGGAAGGATGGAGCGCGCGCGGGGACCGTCCCGAGTTTTTCATGGTTACAGGTGTCTCTACAGGCGCACTGATCGCTCCGTTTGCTTTTCTTGGATCAGGGTATGATCGTGTACTGAAAGATCTTTTTACAGAAACTTCGAAAGATAATATTGTTACAGAAACCCCACTGAATGCGCTTTTTGGCGGTTCCTCGATAGGGGATAATACTCCGCTTAGAAGAAGGCTTGAAAAGGTAGTTACCGATGAGCTGGTAGCAGCGATTGCAAGAGAAGGGAAAAGAGGCAGGATACTCCAGATCGGCACAACCAATCTGGATGCACAGCGTCCCGTAGTGTGGAACATCACCAATATCGCACAAAGCGGTCGGCCCGATGCCCGCAAGCTAATCCTGGATATTATGCTTGCCTCCTCCTCGATCCCCGGTGCCTTTCCCCCTATGTTAATCGATGTAGTGGTCGAAGGGAAGAGATATCAGGAGGTGCATGTGGATGGTGCGGTTACGAGGCAGATCTTCGTCTATCCCCACGATCTGAATATCCCTCAACTGGAAAAGAAACTGGGAGTACATCCCAGGAAGAAATTATGGCTGATACGCAATACGAAGATCGATCCTGAATATGCCCCGGTTTCCATGAATGTCACCGATATCTCCAACCGCTCGATAAGCACACTGATCAAATATCAGGGGGTCTGCAACCTCTATAATATCATCTCGCTTGCAGAGAGAGACGGTTTTGATACCCATATCACGAATATCCCTTCGAGTTTTAAGATAGCTTCAAAAGAGACGTTTGACCGTGAGTATATGCGAGCACTTTATAAAGTGGGCTATGAAAGAGGGCGCTCCGCGACAGCCTGGCATCATTCACTGAAATAACCATCGCCGGGTATAGGGCAAGTAGCAGTGAAGAGCGAAGAGATAGAAAAGTGAGGAAATACCCGGCAGTCCGCCGGGCAGGGAAGGGTAACTATTGTCCGGCTACAGTAGGTTCTTTTTTACTTTTTGCATCTACCCAGATGTTCGGTACGGCACCGCCGGGTGTCAGGAAGATCTGTGCATCTTTGTTGACCTGCAGCGCTTTGTTGAACTCAGCCTGTGTTTTGATCTGCTCAAGCTCGATCAGCTGTGCTGTCAGTGAATCAGAGATCAGTTTGTTTGCTTTTGACTGCTCTTCCGCTTCGATACGGATCTTGTCCGCCTCTCCTTGGGCTTCGATACGGTTTCTCTCTGCTTCACCTCTTGCGATCTCAGCTTGACGCTGCGCTTCCTGCTTTGCTCTCTCTTTTTGCTGTTCCGCGATCGTTACTTCCTGCTTAGCGATCTGAACACGCTCGATCTGTTCTTTGATCTTTACGGGAAGGTCGATGTTTCTTAGTTCAACAGCAGAGAGGATCACCGGCTCCCCTTTGAGTGAAGAGATCTTTTCGGTTATCTTTTTCTGGATCGCTGCAGCAATCTCGTTTCTCATGGTAGGAAGCTCTTCGGCGGTATATTGTCCGACAACGTCACGTACCACTTCACGTACCTTGGAGTTGATGATCTTCTCTTCCCAGCTTGCACCCCACTCTTCGATCGTTTTAGGCGCAGTCGATGCTCTGAGAGAGTAGAGTACTGCTATGTCGATGTTTACGGTCAAACCACGCTTATCGAGTACCTGAATTGAGGGATTTCTTTTCAGTCCACCTTCAAAAGTTTCGGTAGAGAGACCGCGTGTGAGGTTGTCTCCCACTTCGGAGCCTCTGGCATTTGAGTAGGTGATCAGCCTGATACGGGTATTGACCGGTATGATCTTTTGCAATACCGGAATATAGAAGTGGAGTCCAGGCTGCAGCGGTGTCTCATCGAACTTACCTGTTCTTACCTTGATCCCCACCTCACCGGAGTTGATGATCGTAAAAGGCTTGAAGGCAAAGAGTGCAAAGGCGACCACGATGGCGATCAGGATAAAAGGGGCACCTTTGCCCAGCCCGTCGAGCGGATTGCCGCCGCCTCTGTTGCCGCCGCCTGTACTGCCTGTATTTTCGGGTTTGTTCATGTTGAGATTTGGTTTTTTCTTTTTAAAATAGTCATTCATATCTGCTGGCATATTTTAATATTCCTTTTTGTGTTGTTGATAGTAATCATAGGATATAAAACCCTAAACCTGCTTAAAAGAGGTTTAGAGTAGAACGGTTTGTTAGTTGATGTAGGTGAGATGGTGGATGTAGTCCGGGTTTTTTCCTGCAACGACATCA
>JAQVHV010000074.1 GCA_028696055.1 Sulfurovum sp. | reverse complement strand
TTTAACACCACCGCCGAGTCCTCTTCCTCCTGCATGGATTTGTGCTTTTACCACCCAGATATCCCCGCCCAGCTCGGAAGCATTTTTAGCCGCCTGGTCCGGAGTGTTGGCAACGATACCTTTTGGTGTAGGAACACCGTACTTGGCAAAGATCTGTTTTGCCTGATACTCATGAATATTCACGTTAATCTCCTTTAAAATTACAAATTAATTCATCTATTATAGGCTTTCATCAGATAATTTCGGATTAATTCTTTTATTAGTTCATTTGAATTTGCAAAAGTGTATTATATTTACACAGTTTTAGAGTATCAAAAGGAGGAAATACATTTGATGGTGCTTTTCATGCCGGTTTAACTGTTACCCTTTAGGCATTACCATCTCTTCTGGTTTCACTGCTGCATCAAACTCTTCGGCGCTCATCAGTCCAAGATTCACCGCTTCCTCTTTCAGTGTTGTCCCATTCGCATGCGCTCTTTTCGCGATTTTGGCTGCATTGTCATAGCCGATATGAGGGTTAAGCGCGGTTACCAGCATCAGCGAATCATTCAGAAACCTCTCTATATTCTCTTTGATCGGCACGATACCTGTCGCACAGTTCCTCTCAAAACTGACCATGGCGTCGGCCAGAAGCCTGGTTGATTGCAGGATATTGTAGGCGATCACCGGCTTAAATACGTTCAGTTCAAAATTCCCCTGGCTTGCAGCGATACCGACGGTTGTATCATTGCCCATCACCTGCACAGCGACCATTGTCATCGCTTCGGCCTGTGTAGGGTTCACTTTGCCCGGCATGATCGAGGAGCCAGGTTCATTCGCAGGGATCTCGATCTCGGCAAGACCGCATCTGGGACCCGAAGCCAGCCATCTGATATCATTGGCGATCTTCATCAGATTTGCCGCCAGTGCCTTGAGTGCTCCGGAAAGTACCACTTCCGCATCATGTCCGGTCAAAGCATGAAATTTATTGGGCTGGGAGACAAAACCGTAGTTTTTTTCCATAAAACCGTTGAGCTGAGCTGCCACTTTTGGCGAGAATCCGGGATGGGAGTTGAGCCCCGTACCCACGGCAGTCCCCCCGATTGCAAGTTCTTTGCAGTATTTTAAGGCATCATTGATCTGTTTAAGGTTTGTATTGAGCATTGCCACATATCCTGAAAGCTCCTGCCCCAGTGTCAATGGTGTCGCATCCTGAAGGTGTGTCCTGCCTATCTTGACGATATCACCGAAGGCTTTGGATTTTGCTTCCAGCGTATCTCTGAGTTGCGTAAGGGCAGGTATGAGTCTCTCTGTGACAGAGACAACCTCTGCAATACGCATAGCGGTAGGATAGGTATCATTGGAACTCTGCCCTTTGTTCACATCATCATTGGGGTGAACCAGCTTATTTTGCGTAAAGTCTCCGCCAAGAATCTCTGTGGCTTTGTTTGCTACCACTTCGTTGATATTCATATTGGACTGTGTTCCAGAACCGGTCTGCCATACCACCAGGGGGAAATGATCATCCAGCTCCCCGCGGAGGACCGCATCGCATGCTTTGACGATCGCCAGCGTCTTATCTCCGCTTAAACGGCCCAGTTCATGATTGACAAGGGCGCATGCTTTTTTCAGAGTTGCGAAACCGTATACCACCTCCAAAGGCATCTTCTCGTTCCCGATCTCGAAATTGAGTAGCGAACGCTGTGTCTGCGCACCCCAGTATTTGTCTGCAGGCACCTGCATCTCACCCATGGTATCTTTCTCTGTCCGAAATTGCATAGTCGCTCCCTTGGAGAAAATTATATGTAACAATAATATCTTATAATAATTAATAAAACTTAAAATGAAAAGGATTGAGAGAAAAGAGATGCATATCCTCAGAAAGGATATGCAAAGAAGAGCCAGGTAAGCGTCAGTCCTTGACTTCGTACTGCTCTCTACCCATTTGGTAGAGATCGTTTCCGTAAGTATCGTTGATCACCGTTACGGGGAACTTTTCTACTTCCAGTTTACGTACCGCTTCGGGACCAAGTTCAGGATAGGCGATCACCTCTGCACTTTTGATCTGCTTTCCGAGAAGTGCACCCGCACCGCCTGTTGCACCAAAATAGATACCGTCATAATCCACACATGCATCTTTTACCGCCTGGTTTCTCTTCCCTTTGCCGATCATCCCTTTTGAACCATGTTTCAGCATCGTAGGAGAGTAGCTGTCCATGCGGTAGGATGTCGTCGGGCCTGCACTTCCGATAGGGTCACCCGGTTTTGGAGGTGTAGGACCGACAAAATAGATCACTGATCCCTCAAGGTCAAATGGCAGCTCCTCACCCTTTTCGATAAGCTCCACCAGTCTCTTGTGCGCTGCATCCCTTGCCGTATAGATCGTCCCGCTTAGAAATACCGTATCCCCTGCTTTGAGCATTTTTGTATCTTCGCTGCTCAACGGTGTTGTTAAATTGTATGTTGCCATCCTCTTTCTCCTTATAGTGTGATATGTGTATGTCTGGATGAGTGACACTGCACATTCACAGAAACAGGCAATGAAGCGATATGACACGGATTTGATTCGATATGTACTGCAAGTGCGGTTTTTGTTCCGCCCATTCCCATCGCACCGATTCCGAGTTTGTTCACTTCATTGAGGATCGCCTCTTCAAGCTCAGCCATCTCAGGATCAGCGTTCACGCTCCCGATATCTCTGAAGAGTGCATGTTTGGAGCTTATCACCGCTTTTTCGAAAGTACCGCCGATACCGACGCCTACCGTGATGGGAGGGCAGGGGTTCCCGCCGGCGTCACTGATCACCTCTTTGACATACTCGATGATACCCTCTTTGCCTGCCGCAGGAGGAAATACTTTTGCACGGCTTACGTTTTCCGATCCGCCGCCTTTTGCCGCATACTCTATATCGATCTTATCCCCAGCTACAAGGTCGAAGTGAATGATCGCAGGGAGGTTGTATCCCACCGTATCCTTGAGGTTTGCCCTGCTGAAAGGTTCACAGGTAGAAGCACGGAGGTATCCTTCAGTATACCCCTGCTCGGTTCCTTCATTGATCGCATCTTTCAAAAGACCGCCTTTGATCTTTACCTCATCACCGACCTTTACAAAGAAAACGGCAAGTCCGGTATCCTGACACAGCGGCCTTTTCTCATCTTTTGCGATATCCGCATTTTCAAGGATCTGGCGGATCACCTCTTTGCTTACGGGTGATTTTTCCTCTTCCATTGCCTGCTTTAATGCATCATACGTATCCTGCGGAAGATCGGTGCCGCTATACATGATCATGTCTTTAACGGCTTTTACCACCTCACTGTATTCGATTTCTCTCATTTACCATCCTATTCAAAAAATTTATTCTCAAACAAAATATCGATATTGTCCCGAATAGACTCTACCGAAACTTTAAACTTCGCTTCTGTCTCTGCATCAAGATCGATCTGGATGATCTCTTCAACCCCGTTGCGGCCCAGTACGACCGGTACGCCCACACAGACATCACTGTATCCGTATTCTCCCTGAAGCAGTACTGAAGAGGAGACAATAATACGGGAATTATCCAGTATCGCCTCCACCATATGTGCTACGGCACGGCCGGGACCGTAATAGCCTGAAGTACCCAGATGCTTCACTATCTCCGCGCCTCCGTTTTTCGTACGGTCAATGATCTGTTCCATCTCTCCCTGCGTCAAAAGCTCTGAAGCATTGACGGAACCGACCTGAACCTTCTGCGGCAGCGGTATCATATTTTGTCCATGATCACCGATGACAAGATCACCTGTCTGCGTCATTCCATACCCGAGTGTCCTGTAGATCTGATAAGCCATCCTGGCGCCGTCCAAAGCGCCGGCCATTCCTATAATACGGTTGCGCTCCCAGCCTGTCATCTTGTGGATGACATAGGTCATGACATCCAGCGGATTGGAGACGCAGATGATAATGGCATCGGGAGAGTGCTTCGCCACATCGCTGAGCACGTTTTTCATGATCTTGGCATTGATCATCAAAAGATCTGCCCGTGTCATATCACCTTTTCTCGGTACACCTGCAGTGATCACCACAATGTCACACTCTTTCATCTCTGCCGCACTTTTTACAGCAGTTACCCTGGTGCCTTTTGGCGAATAGTGTGCCGCCTGGCCCATATCGATCGCCTTGCCCTGTGCGATACCTTCAACAATATCAAAAAGCACAATCTCTTCACAGCTACCCGTCATTACCAGTGAGTATGCTGCCGTCGCACCTACAGCGCCGGCACCTACGATCCCTACTTTACGTCCTGCCACACTATGCCTCTTCGTCAAAAAACTTTACTTCATAGAGCTTATTTATCATCTCCTTTACCGCAGCCACGGACTTGGCAAAACGCTCCTGCTGAAGCGGCTTCAGTGTCATGTGGATCACCTCTTCCCCGCCTCCGGCACCGATCATCACCGGAACACCGGAAACAATGCCCGAATAACCATAGTCATTTTCAAGCATAATGGCACAAGAGTGTATCTGCTTCGTATCTCTCAGCATAGACTCTACCATGATCGCTGTAGATTTTGCCGGCGCATAGTATGCGGAGCCGTCTCCCAAAAGGTTTACGATCTCTGCGCCGCCGTTTCTTGTCTTCTGGACAATCTCGCCGATCTGCTCTGCATCCAGCAGGTCTTCGATCGGTACACCTGCCACGGTGGTAAACTTAGGCAGAGGAACCATGGTGTCGCCATGTCCGCCCATTACTGTAGCACGGATCTGGCCTGCACCATATTCAAGTTGTTCATAGATAAAGTGCGCCATGCGTGCAGCATCCAGGATACCGGCCATTCCAAGCACTCTTTCTCTTGGAAATCCTGTCACTTTTTGTGCGACATATGTCATCGCATCAAGCGGGTTGGAGACAACAATGATGATAGACTCGGGCGCATGCTCTTTGATCTCCAGCGCATATTTTTTCACGATCGCTGCATTTTTGGTAAGCAGGTCATCTCTGCTCATACCGGGTGTCCTTGGTGCACCTGCTGTAATCACCACGATATCTGACCCTGCAATATCCTCAGGCCCGTTTGCTGCCTTTACTACAGTGTGCTGGCGTGCCGCGTTGGCCGCTTGTGACATATCAAGTGCTTTTCCTTTTGCTTTGTTAATGTCACGCCCCCTTAGCACAACATTGTGACATGCTCCGTTCATTGCCAAAATAAATGCAACTGTTGAACCAAAATTACCCGTTCCGACAACTGTTACTTTTCTACCTTTAGCCATTTGAATCCTTTTTAGTGAGATCCATAGGGTGACTCTTTAGCAAAACATAACTCATCATTTTAGGGCCTGCCTGCCCGTAAGATCATCAATAATGTTTTGCAATGCTTTAGAAGTCGACTACCCTATGTTGTTTTCAGAAAAATCTGAGAAGATTAGTATACCAAAATGTTGAAATATTTTGGTAAGAAACACTGCATCCTTTTGATGCAGTGTCCCCATTGTCCACTATAGAAACGTATCAGATAGCATCAATGATACGGTTAAGAGTCGCAGACGGTCTCATCGCTGCTTCAGCTTTTGCATCATCAGGATGGTAGTATCCGCCGATATCCTGTGGTTTGCCTTCTGATGCAAGAAGTTCTTCCATGATCTTCTCTTCATTCTCTTTCAACGCTTTCGCTACCGGGGTAAATGTAGCCTGAAGATCCTTGTCCAAGGAATCAGCCAGCGCTGTCGCCCAGTACTGAGCCACGTAGAAGTGAGACGCTTTGTTATCCGGCTCACCCGCTTTTCTGCCCGGTGCTTTGTTGTTGTCCAGGTACTCCTGGTTTGCCACATCAAGTGCAGCCGTTACTGCAGCAAGTTTAGCATTCGGGTATTTCTGATCGATCATTCTCAGTGACTCTGCAAGTGCCAGGAACTCACCAAGAGAATCCCATCTGAGGTGCCCCTCTTCAAGGAACTGATCTACGTGCTTAGGTGCTGAACCGCCCGCACCTGTTTCAAACAGACCACCACCGGCAAGCAACGGAACGATAGAAAGCATCTTAGCTGATGTACCAAGCTCAAGGATCGGGTACATATCTGTCAAGTGGTCTCTAAGAACGTTACCTGTGACTGCGATCGTGTCTTTACCTGCTCTGATTCTCTCATTCGTAAATCTTGTAGCAGCTGCGATATCCATAAAGTGAATCTCAAGACCTTCAGTGTTAAACTCCGGCATATATTTTTTCACTTTTGCGATCATTTGCGCATCGTGAGCTCTGTTCTCATCCAGCCAGAACACTACAGGGATCTGCTCGATCTGACCTCTCTCGAATGCAAGTCTGATCCAGTCTTTGATCGGGATATCTTTTGCTCTTGACATTCTCCAGATATCACCTGCTTCACACTCAAAGCTCATAAGCTCTGTACCATCCTCAGCCGTTACAGTTACTGTGCCAGCCTCAGCAAGTTCGAATGTCGTTGGGTGAGAACCGTACTCTTCAGCTTTTTGAGCCATAAGACCGATATTTTGCATTGTACCCATAGTCGTTACATCGAACTGACCGTTTTTCACACAGTCAGCTACCATTTCCTGGTGGAAGAAACCATAAGTACTGTCTGGGATAACAGCCAGTGTTTCAAGAGCAGCACCCGTTCTGTCCCACTGTTTACCGCCTTCTCTTACTACAACCGGCATAGAAGCATCGATGATGATGTCATTTGGCGCGTTGAAGTTTGTTTCACCTTTATCAGAGTCAACCATTGCGATTTTTGGTGCATCAGCATCAACTACAGCCTGGAATGCGGCTTTGATCTCAGCTTCCTGTGCATGACCCTTGATCTTCTTCTCAAGATCTGACATACCAAGGTTTGAATTTACCCCCAGTTCTTTGAAAAGATCAGCATATTTGGCAAATACCTCTTCAAAGAAGATTTCAAATGCATGACCGAACATGATCGGATCAGAGATCTTCATCATTGTTGCTTTAAGGTGTACCGACCAGATCAGGCCTTTTGCTTTTGCTTCTTCGATCGTTTGCTTATAGAAATCTCTAAGCGCTTTTACAGACATGAATGTACCGTCAAGTACTTCACCCTCAAGTGCATCGATCGTTTTCAGCTCTTTACCGTTCAGTGCGATCGTTACTTTTTGTGCCTTATCCATAGTCACTGATTTTTCGTTACCGTAGAAGTCGCCTTTACCATCCATGTGTACAACAGCCGCTTTTGAATTCTCAGCATAAGCTCTTAGTTTGTGCGGGTTTTTCTGAGCAAAGTTCTTCACTGCTTTTGCCGCACGTCTGTCTGAATTACCCTCTCTTAGTACCGGGTTAACCGCTGAACCAAGACATGTGCTGTATTTTGCCTGGATCTCTTTTTCAGCATCTGTTTGCGGGTTTTCAGGGTAGTTAGGGATATCATAACCTTGACCTTGAAGTTCAGCGATACAATCTTTAAGCTGTCCTACTGATGCAGAGATGTTTGGAAGCTTGATAATGTTACCTTCAGGATTAAGTACAAGCTCACCCAGTTTTGAAAGTTCATCTTCAGCCAATCCCATTGCTGCAAGCACACGACCTGCAAGAGAGATGTCACTTTGTTCAAGCTCTACATCGCCAGCTGCACAGAATTTAGATGCAATTGGGAAAAATGAATACGTTGCCAAAGCCGGAGCTTCATCAATTTTTGACCAAATGATTTTTGCCATAATTGTTCCTTACTTTTGTTTTAGTGGAACAAGTGTAGCACTATTCCTGTATAAGGAGAGTGAAACTTTTGGTTATCAAAAAGTTATCCATCAAAACTGTTTCCATACTACACAAAAAATGACTCCCGCAGGGGAGAAGGAGAGAGAAAGTTGGAAAATACAATCCTGAAAAAAGATTGATCCCTGCTATTTATTTCATGTTTTTATATCAATATGTAACATTTTGTAAACACATAGATCAGGCTATATCACATTTAAGTGCCTGATCAACCAGTAGTTTTGCTACCGTTTCATTCTGGTTGACAAAGCTTTTGATAGGCAGATCGGAAAGCTTTTCGATCTGCCTGCGGTCTGAAACCTTGAGGATAATATCGATCCTTTCATCAATACTCTGGATCGCTTCACAGATCAGCCTGATCTTTTCATCATTGTCGATCGCAATGATCACGGCGGTCGCATTTTTGATATCCAATGAACTCAACAGTCTTTTTGAGGCTGCATTTCCAAAAAAAACGCTGTCTCCTTTTTCTTCTCCCAACTTCACCAAACTTCTGTCGTGTTCGATCGCTGCATAAGCGATCCCCTGGGATTTTAGCTCTTCTACAGTACGCTGACCGAGTAAAGAATATCCGCACACAAGTATATGATGGGAAATCGGTGATGATCCAATAGGTTCCCTCATCGCTTCAGTAGGATTTTGATAGAAGAGATTGGTAAAGGCTCGGACATGCTTGACTGACAATGAGGTAAAGATAAGTGAAACTACGACTACGGAGATCAGCACTTGAAGCACCTCATTGTCAACAAGCTGATAGGATTTTGCCAATGCAAAAACAGCAAAGGAAAACTCCCCTACCTGTGCCAGAGCCAGTGCCGTTTTAAAGGCACGCTTTGGAAATGAGAAGATCACGGTGATCAAAAAGATGATGATCGCTTTAAGAAGAAGGATTGCAACGGTCAACCCGACTATGACAAAGAAATACTCCCTGACCACGTCAAGGTTGATCTGAAGTCCTACTGTGATAAAGAAGAGTCCAAGCAGGATATCCCTGAAAGGGACAAGGTCCGCTTCGATCTGATGTTTGTACTTACTCTCAGAGATCAGCATACCTGCAATAAATGCACCAAGGGAATAGGAAAACCCGAATACATGCGCAAAGAGTGCTGCAGAAAGCACGATCAACATGATCGCCAAAATAAAGAGTTCCTCTTTTTTGCTATCGGCTACAGCGCCTAAAAATTTAGTCGTTGCATATTTCCCCACAACAAAAAGCGTAAAGATGACAATAAAACCGGAAACCAGTGTCCCCAAAATGATCTCTGTTGGCGAACCGGAAGGTTTGGCCAAAAAAGAGACCAGGA
>JAQVHV010000006.1 GCA_028696055.1 Sulfurovum sp. | reverse complement strand
CCTGTGCGAACTTCTGTTTGAAGAAATCCGTAAAATTTCTCTGTTCTTTGGAGAATGCTGCGATCGGCGCATCGTCACCCATTGCCGCTGTAGGCTCTTTCCCCTCTTCGATCATCGGCTTGATCACTTCCCTGATCACCTCCAGCGTATAGTTAAAGTAACGCTGTCTTGCCTCCATGTCCTTGGCATCGGTATAGCACTTATCCACTTTCGTGTTCGGTACATGCTCCTGGAGGTAGGTCATATTCTGGTTCAGCCATGCATCATAGGGGAAGATGCTTTTAATGTAGTTGTTGATATCCTCGTCGTAGAGTACTTTTCCGTATTTGAGGTCGATCCCCATCATCTGGCCTGACTGAAGCCTGCCGCGTTCCACGATCTCCTCTTCGGGGAACTCCAGTACCCCGTACTCCGAAGTGATGATCAGCCTGTTGTCTGTTGTCCTGATGTACTTTGAGGGTCTCAATCCGTTTCTGTCAAGCACACAGCCGATATAGCGCCCATCTGTCATACTGACAGCAGCCGGGCCGTCCCACGGCTCAAAACAGGTACTCGCATACTCATAGAAGGCTCTCAGGTCAGAATCCATAGTCGAGGCGTTGTGCCACGGCGCAGGGATCAGAGAACGCGCTGCCTTGAAGAAATCAACCCCGTTGACCCTTAGGAACTCCATAAAGTTGTCCAGGCTGGCCGAGTCGCTCATCCCCTCCTGTATGACATCGGTCAGTCTTGTCATCTCTTCATCGGTAAATACTTCACTCTTCACTGCGCTCATCTTCGCTGCAACGTTAAATCTGTTGGCTGTAACAGAGTTGATCTCACCGTTGTGGGCAATCATTCTGAATGGCTGTGCAAGTTTCCACTGCGGCAGTGTGTTGGTTGAGAATCTCTGGTGGAAAAGGCAGAAAGAGATCTCAAAGTCCTCATCGGCAAGATCGGTATAGAACTCCTTGATATGCGTTGGCATCACAAGGCCTTTGTAGGAGATCACGGAGGTAGAGAACGAAGGAATGTAGAACTCTTTATCCTCCTTCAATGCCGCTTCGATCTCTTTGCGTGAAAGATAGATCAGTGCTTCAAAACGCTCCTGCGCTACCGCAGAGCAAGGCGATACGAAGACCTGCTTGATCATCGGCAGGCTTTCAAGCGCCTGCTTTCCCAATGCATTGGTATCTACCGGTACTTCACGCGTATACACTACCTTGAGATCATTCTGTGCACAGATCGTTTTGATGACATCAAAATCGCTCTCGTTTCTCGAGAAGACCATCGCCACACCGTACTGTTTGGGAAGTACCACACCCTCTTTTGCAGCGACTTTTTTGAAAAAAGATTTCGGCATGGAGAGAAGCAGCCCCGAACCGTCTCCCGTCTTTCCGTCCGCTGCGATCGCACCTCTGTGCATCATGCGTTCCAGTGAAGTGACAGCGTCTTCGAGGTTTTTATGGGAAGGGATATTGTCGATGGATGCCAGAAGTCCAAATCCGCAATTATCCTTGAATGAAGTATATAGATCTTGCATTGTTCAGCCTTAAATGTTGGGATAGAGAACACTACGTTCCGTGTTTACAAAATAGGCCCGATTATACAAAAATGGCCGTTAAATATTGTTTAATTTCTTTTAAATGCCGTCAGAACGGGGTGTAGTTTAATACGCTTTTTACTATAATTTTTCCCGATATCTCAAAAAAGGAAATAGTATCAGAGGATTTATACTGGGGATTAAAAAAGCCAAGAACGAAGACTCGATTGCCGTGGTCCTGAGTGAAGAGAACATTCGCTCCTACTACCGTTTTTACGGTGCGCGGCATTCGATCCTGCAGCTTGGGAACCTGGTGGACTTTGAAGTGGATGGCGAAGACGGCAGGTTTCTTCCCCGTATACGTTCGCTCTCCCATATCGGATTTCCCTGGCTTTTTGACAGGAACAGGCTGATGCTCTGGCACAACTTTATACGCCTTTTCGAACCGCACCTCAAAGATGCCGAGGAGATAGAGCGTTTCTACTTCGACCTACTGCTGGATGCCGCCAAAAGATGGAACAGGCAAAATCCCAAGCGTATTGTCTGCGAAAGCTATATCCGTCTGCTGGAATATGAAGGGCGCATCCACCATGATGAGCACTGCTACATCTGCGAAACGCCCCTGGAGAGTCATATCTCCCTGATGCAGTCATTCATACCGGCACATCCGGAGTGCCTCTACGGTACTTCACTGCCCAAAGAAAAAGTATTTGAGTTCTTCGAAAGCAAAAAGACGATCTTTCTGGAAGATGACGAAGTGGAGTACCTTTATGGGATCGCCATGAAGGGGTTCTGACTCACTTTATACACTGAGATAACGATACCCTTCTCTTTTAATCACTGCTTTCTTTTTTACTGTTTTTGGCAAATCCTGCACCTTTTTTTACTTTTGCCTTTAGCTCCAAGGCATCAACCATTGAACGATAATCGATTCCAGCCTGATGCATCGTCGCAAATGAGACAGCGATGACTGCGATGGCATTGGGCACTTCACCCTTTTTCCTGTATGACTGCAGATTCTTCTCGCTTACTTTTATCAGCTTGCTGAACTTGGGAAGCGTGATCTCAGCATCCAACAGCAATTTCTTAAACTCTATAAATGTCATAGGCTACTCTTTGGTTTTCTCTCCTCGAATTATAGCATATCACACGACTTGACTTATGGTCATAAAAAAAATATAATAGTAATATTTTATTACCATTATTAACACTTTTGGCTATAAAATAAAAAAAAATCATCATAAGGAGAGTCCATTTATGGCAAAAGTATTGAAGAAGAAAGCTATGAAAAAAGTAGCAAACAAGGCAACAAAGAAAGCGGTGGCTAAAAAAACAGTGGCTAAAAAATCTGCAAAGAAAGTACTCAAAAAAGTGACTAAAACCATGTTGAAAAAGAAACCCGCTACGAAGAAAGCGGCAAAGAAAGTAGCGAAAAAAGCGATCCAAAAAGCTGCATAGTCTTCTGGGAGCGGCGAAAGCTGCTCCTCACTCTTCCCTACACTCTACAATTTTTTCAAAAACTCTGTTTTCAGATAGATCATTGTCCCGTTGACTCGTCCCTGGATATGTGTCGGATCATCAGCTACCATGCGGATATTTTTCACTGTTGTCCCCTGCTTCGCTGTAAATCCGGCACCCTTTACAGGAAGATCTTTGATGATAGTGACACTGTCCCCTTCATTCAAAAGCGTACCGTTGGAATCCCTTGCTTCTATCTGTACTCCTCCCTCTTCCAAGCCCACTTCGGCCCACTCCAGTACCGAAGGATCAAGATAGAGCATATCCAGCATATCCTGCGGCCACCCTTCAGAAGCGATCTGTCTGAGTATACGATATGCCATCGCCTGTACCGCAGGCTCTGGGCTCCATATCGTATCGTTCAGACAATGCCAGTGGTTGACATTTTCCATCGGATTGTCCAGCAGTGCCCGGCAGGTACCACAAAGCAAAATAGACTGCTCCGCACTTCCGTCCGAAGGCTCTACCTGATAGACGGACAATCCCTCGGTCGCACCGCACAACTCGCACTTCTCACCGCTGCGATCCCTGAGTATCGTTTCCAGATTCAGCATCATCTACCCTTTTTGAATTACTTTTAATTATTCTATCGAAATGCTACTTTAAGACTCCAAGGCGTCCTTGCAGTCCCAACGTAGTCGTGTAACCGACCTCTGTAAACCTTAACTCCCCTTTGGCATCAAAGATAAAGGTTGTCGGAAAGACTTCAACGTTGAAGCGTCCGGCCCACTGGCCCTCTGCATCATTGAGTACTCGGAACCGATAGCCGTTCTGCTGCATATAGATGCGCAATGCATCATCTGAACCCGAGTTCACCGCAATGGTAAGTACTTCATACTCCTCTGAGAGCGCTTCTATGTTGGAGGCTTCAGCCTTGCAGACGGGGCACCATGTCGCCCAGAAATGTACTGCGAGCGGTTTCCCTTCCGTCTCTCTGCTGTCAAAAGCGGTGCCATCGATCAGTGTTGCCTCGATATGAGGCAAGCTGTGGCTTTTCAGTTCGGGGCTCCGCAGGTAACTGAGGAGGTTGCTAGCCACAAAGAGCATCACTGCAAATATCACTATCTCTTTGAACAGTTTTTTTACGTTCAGCTTCATACTTTCAACTGCTCCAGCCTCTGTTTCAGCTCGCCCACATATCTTCCGCCATAGAGTGCCACATGCACCAGAAGCGGGTAGATCTGGTAGAGTGCCGCCTTCGTCTCATAGAAATCCCCGCTTAGAGGATGCACCTTGGTATACTCCTCGAAAAAACGTTCCCCGAAGGTGTGAAAGAGCAGGATAAATGCTAGCTCCATCTCCCTGTCCCCAAAGTAGATCGCAGGGTCGATAAAACAGACTCCGCTTTTTTCATAGAGTATATTCCCGCTCCAGATATCCCCATGCAGCAAAGAAGGGATGATCCGGCCCATATCGATACGACGGTAGAGCCCGCTGCACAAAGCCTCAAGCCGCTCAAGCAGAGACTTCTCCAGTACTCCTCTCTCATAACAGCGTTTTGCCATCGGCAGGATACGCATCTGGGAGAGAAAAAGTCCCCAGTTGTACTGTGTCTGTTCGTTGTTTTGGGTGAATGAGGCGATGGTGGTGTTATAGTAGTAACCGTACATTCGGCTTTCGTTAGTCACCTGGTGCAGTGCTGCCAGAGCCTTTGCCGCTTCGATCTCCCGGTCATAGCCGGGATCCCTGCACGGTTCTATATACTCCATCACCAATGCTTCTCTGGCGGAAGCGATCACTTGCGGAACGCGCACTCCGTTTTGGGCAAGATCCTGCAGCATCCTTGCTTCGATCAGCAGATCATCCCTCTCCTCTGGTGTGGTTTTGATCACAACCGGCTGCCCATGCAGGCGCGCCCGATAGATATCCCCTATCTGCCCCGCAGCCAGATAGGCAAGATCGGATACCCCGGTACCCAGCAGTTGGGAGAGTCTTTCCCGGATCACCTAGAGATCCACACCGTCCCAGAACTCATCATAGTCCAGGTTTGTCATCATATTCTCGTTGTCAAGGTTCTTTTCCAGCAGCCTTTTCTGCTGTGCCTCAAAATAGAGATCCAACGCCTCTTCGAGCATCCTGTTGGCATCTTTGCCGAGCAGTTCGCTGTAAAGCTGCAGATTCTCTACGGTAGAGTGTTTCAGTTCTATCTTTATCTCTTCTTGCATGGGATATCCTTACACGATTTAGTCTTAAGGCGAAGGCACCTGGTTCAGCACGATATCAATGATCTTGTCATTGGTAAAGTCATTGAACTTGGCATGTTCCGTCTGTATGATACGGTGGCGGAAGACATCATGGATCACCTGCTTGACATCCGTGACAGCCACTTCGTCTCTCCCCTGCATCCAGGCATGGACCCTTGCACACAGATCCAAAGCCATCGTACCCCTGGGGCTCACCCCTACTTCAATCAGCATCTCAAGCTGTTTGCTCTGATAACGAAGCGGATAACGTGTCGCAAAGACCAGCTCTACGATATACTTTCCTATCGCTTCGCTCCGTGTGATACGCTCCAGCTCCTGTCTTGCGGCAAGGATCAGCTCCTGGGGGACTTTCGGCTCTTCTTCGGGTTTGGTTTTCATACGTTTATTATGCGCCTGTTCGAGTATCTGATACTCCGAAGCCGTATCTACATAATCGATCTTCACATGCATCAAAAATCTGTCTTTCTGTGCTTCGGGAAGAGGAAATGTACCCGTCTGCTCAATAGGATTCTGCGTCGCAAGCACGATAAAAAGTTCAGGCAGCGGGTAGGTTTTGCCGGCGATCGTCACTTGCTTCTCCTCCATCGCTTCGAGCATAGCCGACTGCACTTTGGCCGGTGCACGGTTGATCTCATCAGCCAGGATGATATTGCCGAAAATCGCTCCCTTCTCCAGGTGCAGTGCAGGTTTCCCGTCCACTTCGTAGACCTTTTCATATCCCAAGACATCAGAAGGCTGCAGATCAGGCGTAAACTGTATACGCGAAAACTTGGCATCCATCACCTCTGACATCGCACGTACCGTCTGTGTCTTGGCAAGCCCCGGCAATCCTTCTACCAGTACATTGCCGCTGGCCAGCAATCCCATAATAAAACGGTCGACTACCCGCTCCTGTCCGATGATCCTCTCGTTCATCTGTCTTCGCAGTGACGCTATCGCTTCTCGTGGTGTCATGTGACCTCCTTTGATTCTCCTATTGTATCAAAAACTTCACAAGATATCAGGATATCACTTCCCAAGCAGATAAATAAGATCCGGGAAGAGTACGATAATCAGCAGTGCGATAAGCTGCAAAAGAATAAACGGTGCCACCCCTTTGTATATTGCCCCCGTACTGATCTTGTCTCCTGCGGCACCCTTGAGGTAAAAGAGTGCGAACCCAAAAGGCGGTGTGAGGAAGGAGGCCTGCAAATTCATTGCGATCAGGATCGCAAACCAGACCGGATCGATCCCAAACGAGGCAACAATAGGCACAAGGATCGGCACGACCACAAAAGCGATCTCGATAAAGTCGATAAAAAATCCGAGAAGAAAGATCACGACCATGGCGATCAGAATGAACATCCACTGATCTCCCTGTTCACCCGCAAAGAACGTCATCGCCATCTCGCCGCCGCCGAGTTCTCCAAAGACCAGGGAGAATGCCGTCGCACCGATCAGGATCATAAAGATCATTGCCGTAAGCTTCACTGTCTCTATCGCCGCATAACGCAGCATCTCCAAAGAGAAGCTCTTCTTGCCTATTGCCAGCAGTACCGCACCCAATACACCGATGGCTGCAGACTCCGAAGGCGAAGCGATCCCGGCAAAGATGGACCCCAGCACCACCCCGATCAGCAGCAGCGGGGGAATGATCTCTTTGATGGCCTCTGTGAGCACTTCACGATAAGGCTCCTCCGAGAGGATCGCAGGAGCCACCTCTTTCTTCAGAAAAGAGACGATCAGAATATAAAGGATATAAAGCCCGATCAAAATAAGGCCGGGGACCACTGCAGCCTTGAAGAGATCTCCTACCGACAGGTGCATCTGGTCCCCCAGGATGATCAGCACGACCGAAGGTGGGATCAGCTGCCCCAGCGTACCGCTCGCAGCGATACTTCCCGAAGCGAGTGCAGGCGAATAGTTCTGCTTCAGCATCAGAGGCAGCGCGATAAGGCTCATCATCACCACGGATGCCCCTACGATACCTGTACTTGCAGCCAGTATCGCTCCCACGAGTACCACAGAGATCGCAAGCCCTCCCCTGACCCTGCCAAAGAGCTTTCCCATGGAGATGAGCAGGCCTTCTGCCATCCTGGATCTCTCCAGTATCAATCCCATAAAGATAAAGAGCGGCACTGCCATCAAAGTAACATTGCCCATGATCCCGTAGGTTCTGTAGGGCAGCATCTCCAGCACATGAAGTCCAAGCTCATCGGTGATCAACGCAAAAAAGAGTGCCGTCCCGGCAAAAACAAACGCCACCTGAAAACCGGTCATCAGCAAAAACAGTGTAAGTGCAAGCAAAAGGATCACCGGATCGATCCAGTAGGCCATACGGTGATACCATGCCGCATAGACAAGCACACCAAGCAGCGCTACGATACCCAACATCCGCCACAATACCCGCTTCTGCTGCAACCTTCCATACGCTTTAATGATCTCGCTGAGTGACTGCATCACAAGCAGTACAAATGCCACCACCAGCATCCCCTTGATCAGCCACCGGTGCGTCAGACCTCCCGGATCCGATGAGACCTCCTGCTGAAGGTAGCTCTGGTAGGTCATATCATACGCATCATAGATAAAAAGCAGTGAAAAAGGGATCACCAGCAGCAGCTGCGAAAGTATCTGTACTGCGTCCTTCGTGTTTATACTGTAACGGTCAAAAAAGATATCCACACGTACATGCTTGTCATGTTTAAGCGCATAGCTCAGCCCCAAAAGAAAAATGATATCAAAAAGATACCACTCCACTTCCTGCAATGCGATAGAACCGGCACAGAAGAGATAGCGCATCACTGCATCATAGGCTACAAGAAGCGAAAGCAGCACAACCAGCAGGGCCGCTATAAGTCCACTGTATTTGGAGAGTCGGTCAAGAAAATAGGAGAGTTTGAAACGTTCTGTCATCGTTGTGTATCGTCCGTTGTGTTCATTATGATGATTTTACCCTATCTCTACTTGATATCCATCCATATTGCCAAAATCATTCTTCCTTAGATTTGCAAATGTGAAGCATTGATCAAGATCTGTAAATTGTTTTTTTATACCTTCCTGTATCATGCAGGCAGGTGCATTATCTCTTTGATATGCATAAAATAAGCATATAATATATAAAAAAATTAATAAATTTTAGGAATTTAATAGAAATTTCACATATCTCTCTTTATAATAAAAACGCAATTCAATACATAAGGAATCCAATGGAAAGAAGAAGTTTTTTAAAAATGACGGGAGCTTCAGCTGCGGCTGTAGTGATCTCTCCCTCCCTGATCACCCAGAGGCTCTATGCTGAAGACGGCCTTTCGCTCTACGAGAGTTACGAGAAGGTTCATCTCAAAGATGCGGACGGCAACCCGCTGAAAGCAAGCACATTACAGCCCGAAGTGAACTATGTCTTCAATTTCCCTCATATAGCGACTCCCTGTATCCTCGTGGATCTTGGGCGGCCTGCTAACACCAATGTCAAACTCAAAGCAGATGATGGCACAGAATATCTCTTCAAAGGGGGTGTAGGCAAAAATGGTTCTATCGTAGCCTACTCGGCGATCTGCCCTCACCAGTTGACACACCCTACTCCTGATGACAGCTTTTTCCAGTACCTTGAAAGAAAAGGCAAAACACTTGCCCTTCCCAATGCCAATGAGGCAGGAGTATTTGTCTGTTCTTCCCACCTTTCAGCTTTCGATCCGGTAAACGGGGGAAAAGCCATAGCCGGTCCCGCAACCGAAGGATTGACACAGATCGTGCTTGAGATCGATGAGAATGACGAGCTCTGGGCGGTAGGAGCATTGGGGGCCAACCGTTTCCATGACTATATGGATGCTTTCAAACCGGAATTCAAAAAATACTACGAGAACAAAAGGAAGGCAAAAAGACTTGTCAAGGATGAGGCAAAAGTGGTAGCACTTAAGCATTTTACCAAAGAGATTATTCAATACTAAAGGAGCATACAATGATACGAAAACTCAGCAAGGCACTACTCTTCACCTCACTGTTGGCAGGAACATCACTGATGGCTGAAGAAGCACACTATACGAAAGCGGACAGGATCAAAGATATGATCACCATGGCAGAGGGGATGGAGCAGATCCAGTCAGGACTGCTCTACCGATGCAAAGAGGGGCAATGCATTATCAAGGGAGCAGAAGATATCAAATCCGTTCTTGTCCATTTGAAAAAAGTAGACCCAAAAGACTTTCTTGATGCCGAGCAGCAGTATGCCCATAAATTTGCCCAAAAAAGACAGCTTATGTTAAACATGTATCTCAACGAGATGCTGGAGGAACTCAAGCGCAAAGATATGGATGCGGTAGCACACAACTATGGATTGGCATTGCGTGAATGTACCTCATGCCATATGAGACTGCGTCCGAACAAATAATTAATATTATTTTAGATTATTTTAAAATTTTTATTTAAATTATCTATAAAATTCATAATTTATTTAAGTTTTAGTTGTTAAGATAACGTTACCCCAAAAATTAAAAGGAAGACAACATGAGTATGGAAAGAAGAGATCTATTTAAACTTGCAGGTGTAGCTGCAGCGGCAGCTGTATTGCCGTCAGTGGCAGTTACAACAGCCGGTGCGGCAGAAATAGCTAATAAAGCAAGCGGGAAAACTGTTCTAGTCGTGGGAGGCGGTTTTGGTGGCCTGACGATAGCCAAAGAGTTGAAGAAAAAAGATAAAACTATTGACGTAACTGTGATCGAGAAAAAAGACATCTTTATGGCATGTCCGTTCAGCAACACTTACCTTGGCGGCCTTGAGGGTGTTTCCCTTGAGACATTGACGCACGACTTCTATGCACCGGCAACCAAACACGGATACAACTTCGTGCAGGCGGAAGTAACGGCGATCGACAGAAAAGCAAAAACTGTCACTACGACCAATGGTAACTTTACCTATGATATCCTTGTACTCTCTCCGGGTATCGCGTATGACTACAAAGGGCAGTTCCCGGAGTGGAGCGAGGAGAAGATCGCTCATGTAGCACATGCTTGTCCTGCTGCATTGATGCCCGGAAGCGAACACCTTGCGCTCAAAAGACAGCTTGTCGATATGGATGACGGTGATGTGGTGATCGTACCGCCGGCACAGGGTAAATACAGATGTCCTCCGGCACCCTACGAGAGAACATCGATGGTCGCGAACTACCTCAAAGAAGAGGGGATCAAAGGGAAAGTGATCGTACTGGATACCAGAGGCGGCAAGTTCTCCAAAGGTGCAGCCTTCCAGGAGAGCTGGAAAGATCTCTATGACGGCATCATCGATTATAAAGGATTCACAAAAGTGATCGATGTTGACCCTGCAAAAAACGAGATCACCTACCTTGAGTTCACCGATGCGGCTTCACTGCTTGAGGGCGATCCCGAAGAGGCGAAAAAACATACGATCAAGTACCAGGTATGTAACCTTATCCCGAACAATATCTGTTCACCGGTGATCAAAATGGCCGGACTTGAGACAAATCCTGCCGGATATGCCCTTATGGATGGATATACGCTCCGCTCAAAAACCGATAAAGACGTTTATGTCATCGGGGATGCTGTAAGTCACGGTATTCCGCCAAGTGGCCACACAGCGATCTGGACAGCGAAACGTGCAGCAGGGCAGATCCAGGCTCAGCTTGCAGGCAAATCATTTGATCCAAAAGCAGGTCTTCCGGTCCCTGTAGGTAATGTCTGCTACTCTATGGTCAGCGGCAACCCGGAAGAAGCGATCATGGTAACCCATGAGTTTGTTGCCCATGAAAACGGTATGCTTGTAGGAAACGGAAATGTTCCAAAGCCAAAAGACGGAAACGGCAAATTCAGATCAAAAGGCACAGGCAAAGCAACAAGAGAGTGGTTTGCAGGCGTCAAACGCGAACTCTTTATGTAATCTCTGCGCTGCGGCACTCCGCCGCAGCACAATAACGCTCTTTCTCTCAAAATCCAAAACATACCTGCTTGAGCAAACTTCATCTATCAAACAAACAGAATCTCCTTGCTCTCCAAAAGTTTTTGTTTTTCTGAAACCCTTATGTAATAGATTTTATGTATAATAAGAAGTGATAAGTATCTATAAAAAAAGGGGGTATAAAATGGAATCACAGAGATATTGCCCATACTGCAAAAGCTTTGATATCCAAAGAAAAAAAAGGGGATTTTTCAAAAAAAGGCTGCTTGGAGTTCCGCCTTTATATCAATGCAATCATTGCAATAAAATTTTTACTGCAAAAAAGATGATAGACAATAAAAAGAGTGATGAACCCAAAACGGAGAAATAATCTATTCGGTGATTAACAAATGGTCGGAGCGACCGGACTCGAACCGGCGACCTCTACCACCCCAAGGTAGCACGCTAGCCAGACTGCGCCACGCCCCGATAAGCAGGATGACATTATACCCTCCTGCTACTGAAAAAACCTTAAACAGAAGGGGAATTTTTTTGCAGAGCCGGCGCTGAAGCCGTCCGCCTGGGAGAGTTGCGTTCCAATGAACATCAGTTATTTCCAGTAGGTATCCAGCCTTACGTTCCACCCTTTGCGCCAGCGCTCTTCCCCTCTGGCAGGCGGAGAGTTCTCGATACGTCTGCCAAGCATCGCTTTGGCGGCATCGGCAAAGGCTTTGTACTTGTCCGGTGCTTTTTCATCCAGGTGCTCAAGCACCTGCAGCAGCCCCCACCCCTGCCCATTGTAGCGTTCGCTCTCCAGTGTCCCCTCTCCCTTGAAGTTGGTATAGTCCAGCAGGATATAGAGCCCTCTCTCATCGATACTCCCGTCTGTATGATAAAGCATACGGTTAAAACGGCGCTTGATCAGAAGCTGTCTATCGCGGTTTTCTATCGTATCCAGCATCTCTGGAAGTGCATGACTGAGCCTTGCCGCCATGAATTCCGCCTGCTGAGGCATCGTATGTTTGAGAAAAGCAAAGAGTTCGCGATACTTTTTGCTGTTGGACTTTTTGGCACGATAAAACTCTGTTTTAGAGTTCCACGGCAAAGGGGTTTTGACATTCAGCCACTGCGGCATCGTTACGTTACGCTCCTCCATAAAAGCAAGTACCATCGGGAAGACCTCCCGGAAACGTTCGGTATGTCCCTCGCTGAACCAGATAAAGTGCCCTATCCCCACGGATGCAAAATCCTCTCCCTCGTTCCAGTGCACCAGATACTTGTCGAGTCCGGCACCCTCGTTCATCCAAACCTTCTTTGCGATATAGTCCGCCTGTTTCTGGGTCAGCTTCAATTCCGAAGAAAAAAGTAACACCGTGTTCAAAAGTAAAAAGAGTACTGTCCGCATAAACGCTCCATTAGTCATTATTTCTTATACTAACAAAAAAGAGATAATAGAGGGTACTTTCCATGCCAAAAAGATCACTTCTGGTTACACTTGCTCTCACTGCTTTCGTTTGGAGCGAATCTAATGAGAGTTACCTTGAAAACATCACTTCATTTCCTTCACAAATACTCCAAACGGTCAAAAAGCTCAACCGCACTCTCTTAGAAAATAAATTTAATGGCAACTGGCACGTACGCGTCATCGACGGTAAGGATGTACGTGAAGCCAGAGCGATACTGGACCTTGATCTGGATGAGATGAAATTTTCCGGCTTTGATGCCTGCAACCGCATGGAGGGGAGGCTGATCAGGCAGAGTGAAGAAGATATCTACGCAGAAGAGCTTAATACCACACGTATGGCATGCAGGGAACCCATACATATGTGGGTAAGGGAACGCCTGCACAAAGCGATAAAAGAAGGGTTCACGATCAAAGAAGAAGAAAAATACGGTATCAAAGGGGCAACGCTCAAAAGCAGAACACATGAGCTCTTTTTGAAGAAGATGGGGGAAGAATAGTGAATAGTGAATAGTGAATAGTGAAAGAATTTCATTATCGGGCTTTGCCCAATATTAATGGATAAAAGCTTTTCACCGAAAAGCTTACCATACCTGCTACTTACTCCCTCCTACCTACTACCTACCTTTCAAGCCTTTCATCTGAGTTTGCTGTAGATTTGGTCTAATGGAACGTGCCCATTCGATCAAAGATGCAGTAGTCAAGCCTTTCATGTGAGTTTGCTGTAGATTTGGCTTGAGTGCGTGAGTGCAGCGAAAGAGTTTACTCATAGTAAATGACTGAGCGGAACGAAGCGGTCAAGTCAAAGATGCAGTAAAATCAGATGAAAGAAGGTGCATCGTTGGCAAAGAGGATAAGATCCCCCGCCCTCGTCTCCTCTATCAGCATCTGCTCCATCTGCGCTTTACTCTCCAGTTTTCCCAGTTTTCCTGCATCCACATGTGCTTTGAAGATCTGGTAGTTCAGATCGCCTGTGACGATCACCTTGTCAAAGACCGCGTTGGCTCTTTGGGCAACTTCTACATTGAGAGCATCATCCACTTCAACGAGCCCGGGAGTAATAAGCACTTTTCTCCCCTGATAGCTCTCTGCCAGATCAAATGAGGCCATCATTCCGTCGATATTTCCATTGAAACTGTCATCCAGGATCACCTTGCCGCCTGCATCGATACGCTGCAGTCTGTGTGCTACAGGCTTCAGTGTCGCCAATCCCTCCTGTATCTCTTCGGTCGTCATCCCCAGCTCCTTGGCGATCTGTACCGCTGCGGCGAGATTGATCGCATTGAAGGCTCCCAGGATAGCCGCCTTGTACTCTACTCCGTCAAGAGTAAAGCTGGTGCCCTCTAGCGTCGCTTTCACCTCCCCGATGACAGCTTGCGGCGCCGGCAGTACGGTCTTGATATTCAAGTTCTCTTTGCTACCGAAAGTATGGACATGCGCTTCTGGTCGAACCATTGCACTCTCGTGCACCCACGCGCTTTTAAGACGCTTGCTCAGCAGGATCTCCATTTTGGTATTGCGGATATTCTCCAGTGTCTTGAAATACTCGATATGTGCAGGCCCGATCTTGCCTACCGCCACATAGTGCGGGTTGACAAAGGTCGCGATCTCTTTGATATCCCCTTCGCCCCTTGCCCCCATCTCCACGACATAGACTTCCGTATCGGCAGGAAGGTCATCGTTGATATCTTTCATCACACCGCCAAGGGTATTGACCGAACGCGGTGTGGCGTAGGTCTTATATCTGCTTGAGAGGATATGGGTGATAAAGTTCTTGATGCTGGTCTTGCCGTAGCTTGCGGTGATCCCCACTACGATCATATCCTCCATCTCTGCGAGCTTCTGCTCTGCCTTGCGTTTAAAGCCCTCAAAGAGCATCTTCTCGATGAACATCGAAACAGCATACGCCAGGAAAAGAGGAAGTACCACCCCAAAGTGCTGAAAGGCCACGGCGATAAAGAGCGCGAACAAGATCAGTGCGGCATAAAAGCGTTTCACTCTTCCTGTAAAGACCAGAGGTTTATCCAGCCCCTTGTACCACAGATAAAGCAGCGGCAGATAGGCAAACGCTACAACAAATCCGAACTGACTGATCCCCTCGACCAAAGCATACAGTGCAAACGGTACCAAAAAGTAGACAAAGTGCCACCATGTCTTCGTATGGTGGAAGATGACACGTTCGAGCTTATAGCTGTACCACTGGAGGTTGGTGATAAAATAGTATCCGATAGCGGCGATAAAAAGCAGATAGGCGATCGTATTGAGTATTAGCATTCGTGTTGCTCCTTGCATTCTTCTATGATGGTTTGTGCGATAAACGCTTTATGGCGCAAGAAGAAGTAGTGGTCCCCCTCAAGCGGATAGAATCTGCTCTCAGGGATCAGTCCTGCGATCTTCTCACCGGTATAAAGCGGTGTGGCCGTATCCTCTTTCCCCCAGAAACAGAGTGCCTTGGAACGGCTTCTGGCAAATTCATACTCAAAATCCTCATCCACCACGTTTTTGAAGGTCTCATACATCTCATGACTCATACCCGTCACATCGGCTGAGCGGAAAATGTCTCTGAGCTTTTTGAATCCCAGCGGTTTGAGGAGCTTAAAGGTGGCGATCTTCACTTTTACCGACCATGGTTTCTCCGTCACTACACCGGCACTTGAGAGAAGCACCAGGCAGGGGGTATTGAGCAGTGTGGCTACCTTGCCCCCAAAGGAGTGCCCCATTGCGATTTTGGGCCTTACCCCCAGCGCTTCCAAAAAGAGCGTGACGATTTTTCCGTAATCCTCGGTAGTAAGGATCATCTCATTGCTGCTTTTGCCGAACCCGGGCATATCCAGATAAATATGTTTATACTCCGGAAGTGTGTTTCCGAAAGCCTGCTTCATGATCTCTTTGTTGCTGCCCCAGCCATGCAGGATCAGGATCGCATCTTTGGCTGCGGGGTTGAGGAGTTCGTAGGAGAGTTGAAATGGTTGATTGTTGTAGATGATCTCTTTTGATGCCATAGTGTACCGTTCAATAAAATTGAAGTATTTTATCATAACGGCACTTATGCTATACATTTCAAGGTATCACAAACTTTTTCCTCCCCATTCCTGGAGCTCAAAAAGCCAAAGAGTCCTCCTGCCAACCTGGGTGATTTAAAACAGATCCTCTGTCAATTAGTCAATGAAGTGGTCATCCTTCATTTGCTTCTCTTCGATATACTCCCGGTAAAGCAAGGCGACACCGAACGTCACTACGATGAGTACAGCCGCGGTGATCGTAAGCTTCACAAAGACACTCCAGCTGACCACCTCCATCCAGAGTTGCAGCAGCAGAAGTACCGCATAGAGGACGAAGACCGTGCCGCTGATAAGACTTGCGATTTTCATTGCTTTCATCTACTTTTTCTCCCTTTGCATAATGACTACATATCCTTCTCTTTTAAAGAAAAGCAACATTCTCCGTACATCTTTTTCCATCGTGACCACTTCCCATCCTTCTTTTGCATTGGTGTTGAGAAACTCCGAAAAACGAACCGGATTGATCTTGGATTCGCCAAGAAGCAGTGACCCGAGCATCCCCTCCTGGTAAATAATCGCTTTGTACTCTTTCATCTTTTCCTCTCTTATTTAGAAGTTCAGCACCTGATCTCTGTCAAATCCGTAGATATCATTGAACATCAATACTGTTCCGTTTTGATCCACATAGCTGGTCATATATGCCGTATGTACCATCATCCTTTTTTTCAAAGAGATATGGTGTGTTTTGAGCGATTCGTATTTTTTCATGATGCTCTCCGGCGTTTCATTGGTAAAATTGCTTGCGATATAGATCAGCATCTCATTGGGTTTTTCCACCCTTACACAGCCGTGGCTGAAGGTACGTACTTTACGCTGGAAAAGCGACTTTGCCTGGGTATCATGCATATAGACTGCGTGGCTGTTGGGGAAGATAAACTTGATACGCCCCAGCACATTTCGTTCCGAGGGCTTTTCTATAAACTTGAACGGCACAGCACCTCTCCCTCCCCTGTAGGCCGCAAGATTGACATCGTTCAACGCAACATTTTTCGAATTCAGATTGTAATCACGGCGTATGACCATATTGTTGCGTGCCAGGTAGGCGGGGTCTTTGAGTACGTGGGGTATGATCTCGTTTCGTGCGATACTGTCGGGAACCCCCCACTGCGGGTTCAGCGTGATATACTGCATCGGTTCTGCAAATACGGGGGTTTGCAGGTTTTTCTGCCCTACGATCACAGCAGACTTCAGTACCGTCTCCTCGCCTTTTCTGATACGCACCTTGAACTCAGGGATATTCACCAGCGCATAATCTTCCCCAAGGTCGGGACGCATGATCTTGGTTCTTTCGATGTTGAGACGGATAGTGTAAAGCTGCTCTGGTGTCACACGCTCTTTGTCCTTTACGGCATGGTATGCCTTGAGAAGTTTGGGAAACTGATCCGTAGCCGGGATATAAGGCTTAAGAATATTCTCTATCGTCTGTCCTGCCTTGATCTGTGCAAGGATCTGCGTGCTGTCCACTTTTTGCAGATAGAGGTCATAGTGCGATTCGATCTTTCTCTTTTTTTTGGCAGCTTGAACCTCTCTGAACTTTTTAAGGTCGATACAGCCGTTGGCAAGGTTCTCTGTATACTCCACAAGCAGTTTGCTCATCAACCTGGAGTTCTCTGTTTGTTTTACTTTTTTATAGAGCGGCTGATGCTCACAGATCGAAGCATACCTGTCTTCCTTCAGTATCTCCAAAAACTCTTTTTTTTGCGAAGATCTCCACCCCTCTTCATCCGGTGTGTTGGCACAGCCGCTGAACGCTAAAGCGACAAGAAGCACTGCCGGTACTCTGATTTTCATTTCTTCCTTCTGGTTCTAGGTATTTATGAGATGCTGATAACAGACATAGGCGCTTGAAAATGCCCACTGAAAATTATATCCGCCCAGTCTCCCCGTCACATCCAGGACTTCACCGATAAAGTAAAGCCCCTCCTCTTTTTCGCTCATCATCGTATAGGCATTCACCTCATCGGCAGCGACTCCGCCTTTGGTCACTTCAGCCTTGGCATAGCCGAACGTACCCGCGGGCGCGAAGCAATAGCGGGAGAGCGATTTTAACCGTTCCAGTTCTGATGAAGTGAGCTTTTTTCCCGGTTTATCCTGAAGGTCCAATTGTAGCAAAAATGCCTTTGTGACACGCTTTGGCATAGGCAGGAGGGAAGAGATGTTTTTCTCGCTGCGCACAAAGGTATCCCAATCAACATCAGGCAGGAAATCGATCTCTATCTTTCCCTTTTCCCAGTAGAGAGAGGCGTTCAGTACCGCAGGGCCGCTGATCCCTTTATGCGCAAAAAGCAGCGACCCTTCGACCACCTTCTCTCCTACCGTGATCCTGACCTCTGTTGAGGCTCCGGAGAGTTCTTTAAAGAAAAACTCTCCAGGCTGCAGCGTCAGTCCGACCAGTGCCGGTGCGGTTTTGACAATGGTATGCCCGAACGACTCGGCGATCCTGTAGCCGATATCGCTGGCATTGAGCTGGGGGTAACTCAGTCCTCCCGAAGCGATGACCACCCTCTCTGCGTTTAGGGTTCTTCTATCGGTCTTTACCTCAAAGCCCTTCCCTTTTCTGGTGACACCGATGACCTTCTCATTCAACACTATCTGCTGTTTGCTGCATTCACGCTGGAAGATACCCAGTATCTCTTTAGAGCTCTGTGGGCAGAAGTACTGGGTACCTTTGCGTATGACGGGGTTAAGCCCTCTTTTTTTCAGCCACTCCAGCAGCATCTTTTCATCAAACAGATCTAGCGCCGGCTGGATAAAATACTCCTCGCCAAGAAAGTAGGCGGGATCCATCACCCGGTTGGTGATATTGCACTTGCCGCCGCCCGATACCTGTATTTTGGCACCGGTTTTTGCGTTGGCTTCTATGATGGTAGCGGTGTTCGGCGGCAGCAAAGAGGCAAGCATCAATGCGCTGGCACCCCCGCCTATAATAACGATAGGATTCATGAGGCGAATTATAGCCTAAAAGCTGAAAAATGACGGAAACGCTCTGTAAGTGTCGATGAAATTTTGATATACTACCTCAAAGCAAGGTGAAGGTTAGGAAAATGAAGAGATGGCTGTTCTCCGTGACTCTGTACTGTTCGGTGGGATATGGCAGTCTTTTTATCGTCACTGATCCAAACAACAATACCGTAGAGGTCAAGCGTCTGGAACCGACGCACAATGCCGCGATCTCGCAAAAAGCCAGCGAATACTCCATCCAGGCACTCTATGACGAGCTCAACTCCGTAGAGCATCATGCAAGAAGGGCCTGGCTGGCCAAAGAACGCGCCAAACATCTTGCCATCGCCAAAGCGCAGGCAGAAAAAATGGGGGTGAGTTTCAGCCTCTCTCCCGACCAGAGCACACAGATCCTTGAGGATGCCAAGTATTTCAAAGGGGGCAGATATGTCTGGGGCGGGACCACCCCGCAGGGCTTTGACTGCTCCGGCTATGTCCAGTACCTTTACAGAAAACACCAGATCAACCTGCCGCGTACCGCATGGGAACAGTCCAGGGTAGGAAGAGAGGTGAGTCTGGATGAACTGAAAAAGGGAGACCTGCTCTTCTTCCTGACCGACCGAAAACGTAATATCCCCATTACGCATGTGGGGATCTATATCGGCAACGGCGAGTTCATCCATGCCGCTTCCAAAAAACAGGGCATTATCATCTCACCGATCACGCACGGAAGCTATGCCCGGACATTTGTCAAAGCCAAGCGCGTCATAGAAGATACCGACGATATCTATACTGCCGGATTGTAAGATCAGAGCCTCTGCAGTTTTTTCAACCCCTCTTTGACCAGCGCAGCCGTATCGCCGCTGCAGCCTGCCAGCGCTTTGCGGATCGCCTCTTTTTTGAAGCCGAGGCTCTCCAGCGCCATCTCCGCCTCCATCATCGATCCGTTACCGCTGCTCTCTGCGCTGCTATCCACGATAAAGTCCGCCAGCTCCACCAGGATGCGGCTGGCTGCTTTCGGGCCGATCCCCGGCACTCTTTTGAGAAGCCCTACATCCTTGGCGCTGACCACCCTCGCAAAGGTCTCCGGCGTAAAGGTCGAGCAGATCGCCAATCCTACTTTCGGTCCGACGCCATTGATCTTGAGCACCGTATCGAACATCTTCTTCTCGTTCATATCTGTAAACCCGAAGAGAAGCTGTGCATCTTCACGTATGATCTGTGTGGTAAAGAGCTTTACCCTCTTCTCCTGAATGGCATTGGAGGTATTTACCGAGACCATCACCTCATAGATCAGCCCGTTGACATTGATATGCACAAATGTTGGATCTTTGCGCTCCACGATCCCTTCTATCCCTACGATCATCTTTACTCCTTGGAAACCTCATCCTCAGCCTGGCCGGGGATCTCAAATTGATTGCCAAAGTATAGCAACTCTTCTTGTCGAAAGTGAAAAATATGTCACATTGTCATTTTTTCAACTGCTGACCTCATGCTATTCTTTCTGAAGAGAGAGCGGTTTATCAACTGTTAATTATTTATATAAATTAATTAATAAAATAGAGATATAATATAAAACTTTATAATATACTACACAAGGATGCCCATGTCCAATACCAACAACAATCGTTTTCTATTTCTTATTCTCATCATAGGGATATTTACGGCTATCAGTTTTGCAAGCAGAACTATTTTACTCTTCACAGATATCACCCAGGTTGATCTGGGGGTTATCCCCCTCTTTAAACTCTACGCAGTAGGCTTATTCTATGATCTGGTCGCTTCCAGCTATTATATTATCCCTCTGGTGATCTATCTTATCCTGCTTCCCAACAGATTATTCAACACGAAGATACATAAACTGCTTTTTGTATCGGTTTTTTTCATCGCCACCTATCTATTGATTTTCAATGCTGTCTCAGAGTGGTTTTTCTGGGAAGAGTTCGGAAAAAGATTTAATTTTATCGCGGTTGATTATCTGGTCTATACACACGAAGTGATACATAATATTCTCGAATCCTATCCTATCCCGCTGCTGGTCACTCTTATTTTCATTCTCAACACTCTTTTATTCAGCCTTATCCTGAAAAAGAGTGCAATGCTCACCAACACATTTGATTCAGATCAAACCTTTTTTAAAAGAGCAAAAGTCGGTGTTACTTTTTTACTTTTACCCATACTTTTTTTCAATACGATGGAGCAACAGAGCCTCTCGCAGATATCAAAGAACCAGTACAACAATGAGCTGGCAAAAAACGGACTATATTCGCTCTTCTCTGCTTTCAGAAACAATACCCTGGATTATCATGCATTTTACAAAACAGAAGAGAGATCCACGGTCATGAACAACCTGGACCGATTGGAGCATTTCAATGATACCCATCTCAAACTCGTCAAAAACGGGGATGAGCAGGAGTCAAAATACAATGTGATGCTGATCATGGTCGAAAGTCTCAGCGCCTCCTATATGGGTGCATTCGGCAATGACCAGAACCTGACCCCTCACCTGGATGCATTGACCCAAAGATCACTCTTTTTTGATCATCTATATGCCACAGGCACTCGGACGGTAAGAGGGATGGAAGCAGTGACACTCTCTCTTCCTCCTACGCCGGGAAGAAGTATTGTCAAGAGACCCGACAACCACAATATGTTCTCAACAGGATTTGTCTTTCAGGAGAAAGGGTATGAGAACAAATTTATCTATGCGGGTCATGGATATTTTGATAACATGAACGATTTTTTCTCTCACAATGGATTTGATGTGATCGACAGAACCGATTTTGAAGAAGATGAGATCAGTTTTGCCAATGTCTGGGGAGTGTGTGATGAGGATCTCTTTGCCAAAGCAATGAAAGAATCGGACAGATCCTATCAGGCAAACAAACCCTTTTTCAATTTTGTCATGACCACCTCCAACCACAGACCCTATACCTATCCCGAAGGGAAGATCGATATACCTTCTCATACAGGAAGAGCAGGCGGTGTGAAATATGCCGATTATGCCATTCATGACTTTTTGGAAAAAGCAAAAGAAAAACCATGGTTCAAAGATACGATCTTTGTCATCGTTGCCGACCACAACGGAGGAAGTGCAGGAAAAACTGAACTCCCGATATGGCGATACAGGATTCCTCTGATTGTCTATGCTCCGGAGATCATACAACCAAAAGTGATCCATAAACTCTCCTCGCAGATCGATACCCTGCCTACACTGCTGGCATCGATGGGTTGGGAATATGAGAGTCAATTCTATGGGGATAATATCCTGGACCCGAACTTTAAAGAGCGTGCCTTTATCGGAAATTACCAAAAGCTGGGTCTGCTCAAAAAGAAAAGCCTTTTTGTCCTGGAGCCCGATAGAACCATCCATCACTACAATATCATTGATGAGCGTTTAACGGATGCGACCTATCAGGAGACGGATCATATTTCACCCAGGGATGCGCTGGAGATCATCACCTATTACCAGAGTGCCAGTGATCTGTATGCGCACCATATCAACCGATGGCCGAAGAGGCACTAGCAGCATTCCCTCTTCTCTCTCAGCCGTATCTACTCCCCGACCAGGACCACACGTCGGTTCTTTGCTTTCCCCTCCTCTGAGCTGTTGCTTGCCACCGGGCAGGCATAGGATACACCGGTAGAGCGGAGTCTCTTTGGAGAGATCCCATACGCTCCTACCAGCCTCTCGACAACCGCTTCGGCACGTCTTTGGGAAAGTCCCTTGTTGTACTCGAAGCTCCCTTCATTATCCGTATGCCCCACCACGAGGATCTTCTGTTGCGGGTTTTGTTCCAGCATTTTGGCGATCTCATCGAGTGTGGGTTTTGACTCCGCTTTGATGACCGATTTGTCTGTATCAAAATAGATACCGTAGAGTGCGATCATCCCCTCATCGTTGATCTTTTGGTTCATCTCGTCCGCTTTGATCACGACCATCTTCTGTTCACGCTCTTTGATCTCTACCGCATCGACAACCGCGATCGTTCTGTCCTTGAATGCCTTGCAGAAAGAGCTGTCTGTGACCTGATAGGTCAGGACGGAGAGAAATACATTCTCAGAGGGAAGTTCTGCACTAAGGTAATGCTGATCATTGATCCGGCTTGTCAGTGCGCAGTAGCCGTTGCTGAAGAGTTCATTGTACCCCTTGACATCCTCTTCTGTCTGCAGGAACATCGAGAGGCTCATCTCCCCTCCGCCTCCGGAGGTCGTGCGGTGCGCATCTCCCCCGCATTCGGATTTTTCGCACGCAAAAAGGATCTTCCCTCCCTTGGAAAGGATCTCCTCCTCATAATTTTTGGCTACCTCCAGCGGCGTACGCTCCTGGGGAAGCAGATAGACCAGCCTTGTATGCTCCCCTTCGAGTGTTTTGCTCGATTCAGGGGCAAAATAGATATTGTTTTTCCCGTCTCTTTTCCCTTCAACCGGTTTCAATGCTGCCAGCGGCAGTACAAAGCGGTCAAACCGTTTGTGCTGAAAGGCAATGATCGTTGATCCTTCATATCTTTTCAGATAGGCAAGATCCCTGCTTCCTTCCAGGTCGGATGAGGGGATCGATGCATCCGCCATCAAGAGGGTCACAAACGAGACTGCCACTTTTATCAACATTTTTTTCATCTTCCTGCTCCTTTCTTGACGATAACTTTTGATTATAGCATAATCAAGAAGCGTGGATCGTTCATTGATATCCAAGCGCGGAAAATCTGTTATAATCTGAAAAAAGGAGGAAGACAATGCTGCAAACATGGCTGCGCAGAACGCTCTTGACAGCAGGGATGATACTTTCTCTCATCCAGGCGGAAACGATCCCTGATCCCTGCGGACTTCTTACCCACCAGGAAGCGGAAGAGATGATGGGGATACCGATGAAAGAAGGCCGCCTGAAAGACGACAGAGATCACTTTGTCGGCTTTGTATGTTCCTATTTCAGCGTGGATCAGTTTGACCGGTCCGGAAGCATCAGGATCACCATAGATACTACGCAAAGCATGGAAGAGAGCAGCTCCGTTCATCGATCGGCAAAAGACCGGTACGAGAGGCAGAAATATGCCTATACCGAAGCGTTGAAAGATCAGGGCAAACCCGACACCTTCGAAACCATAGAGGGTCTAGGCGATGATGCCTACTGGAATGGTGTTTCCCTGATCGTACTGGTGAACGATATCTATCTTGATATTCAGGTAAAAGCCGGCACGGGGATGAAAGCCGACAATGCTGAAGCGCTTTATCAAAAGATAGAAGCCAGAAACCTTGCCCTCTCCAAAAAGATAGCGGCGCTGATAGTGGAAAAGCTCGGCAAAAAACCATAACCGGGCCTTTTCCCCTCCGCTACACAGGTTTTACACACTGACACTTTAAGATGACAGAAAAGGTATACCTATGCAGCACTTCTTCCTTAAACTACTCGTCCCGGCGCTTTTGATACAGACACTCTACGCAGCGGAAAAGTACGACAGCAAAACATTTCGTGTCATCACAAAAGAATGCGGGATGTGCCACGGTACGCCTTTCTACTTTGCCAAACAAAAGGACGAAGATACGTGGATGGAGTATTTCGAAGAGGATCAGACACTTGTACAAGTGCATCAGAAAGACCCCAAAGCCCTAAAAAGCGTTCAGGGCAAACGTTTCAGATACTACCGGAAGGATATCCTGAAATTCTTTATCAACAACTCAAAGTATTCAGGCGTGGTACACGGATGTGATGCCAACTTCTGCGGTACGCACCATTAATGATGATCGATAAAATCAGAAGGGGGACGCTATGCAGCTCATGATTGTCTTGTTGGGCGCAATACTCGGATTTACCTACGGCTACTACAGCGACGGGTTTATCTTCAGCTCCAATATCTGCCTCTTTGCCGGATTGACGATGATCATGCCCTCTCTCTTCAAGGTCAGGCTCTCCGATGTGAAGCTGGTATGGATCTACCGCACGGTGATCGCAAAAAGCCTTTTTCTCAATTTTATTCTGCTTCCTGCCTTTGCCGTGGCCATCGGGTTGAGCACAAAGGATTACGGCATTGCCGCGGGGATCTTTCTGCTCTCTGTACTCAGCGGCGGCGGTATGGTCATGTACTGGATCAAAAAATCGGGCGGCGACACCTCGCTGGGCTTCATCATCCTCTTTATCAATCTCCTTTTGGTATCGCTCTCTTTCCTGATGCTTCACCTTTTCGGTATCTATACCGAAGGCTATTTCTCGACACTCTACACCGAGGATACCAACAATATGAGCAGCTATGCCAGAGTGGTCGTGACACTCCTGATCGTTATCCCTTTTGTGGCGAGCAGGATCGTGATCCTGATCAAACCGCTTGCCGCTTTCATCGAAACCTACCGTCCTTTTATCAGCAACGCAAGCATCTTTGTGATCCTCTTTTATCTTTTCGGCCTGCAAAGCACACAGAACCTTGTCGATCTCTTTGATCTGCAGCCCGAGCTTGTCGGCATCTCCCTTGCCGCGGTGATCGCCTTCTACCTGCTTGACCTGTTCTTTGCGCGCTTGATCTTCGATCTTGATTCTCCCCAGGAGAAAGCGGCATTCTGGCACAGCGCCACACGCTACATCACGCTGGCACTGGTCCTCTCGACCTTTTCGATGAAAGCCTTCGGTGTCTCCATGCTGCTGCCGATCATGTTCGCCTACCTCATCCAGATACCTTTTGCCATTCTGCTCGATAAGAAGCTTGGGCAGAAAGGATAGAAAAGATCTCATTGCCAGGTTTACAAAGAGGCATCTCCTTAGGGCAATGGAGGATACTGCATCTTCAGGGGAGACAATGCAGTTATATGGGGGAGTAGACAGGGAAGATCTGCTCGCTCAAAAAAGGGGAGAAAAAACGCCCGAAGAGCCTCTTTCTGCCACTTCTTTGATCTGAAAACACAAGATCAGAGTTGCCTCCCGATACCTTTTGTGAGGTTCAGGACGAACGCAAGGCCTTTTCTCGTATCCTTGTCTTTTAAGAGTTTCAGCATTCCAAAGAGCGAAGGTACCTCATTTTTGTCTGTCTCTCTTTTTGCATACCTGACAGCGTTTTCGGTTACAAACCCTGCTGTAGCCATATTGTCCACTGTGCCTATCATTTTTTCCACCATAGGCTGTGTGGTCATTTCGATATTGTCGGAAACGACAGCCAGAAGATCAATAAGGTTATCGATTCTCCCTGTCTGCACCAACATCGTCATCTTCTCTTCCAACGCTTGCATCTCTTTTGATTTTAATACTTCTACTTTTTCACTCATCATTCTCTCCTATATCATTCCACGGGCTGCTGCCCAGTAGATACCTTTATTGAAACCTTTTCTTACAAAACTGCCGAGTTTGCTGCACGGGGTCGGCTGCACATCCTCTTCATAGTCATACCAGAGAGGCATACCGCAGGAGAGACCCATCTGGGCAATGGCAATCACCAGTCCGTCATAACTCTCGGTAGGGTACCCATAACGGAGTTCTGAAGCGATATTATCCGCTACGACATCAGTCTGGTTGTGTATCGTCCCTCCCGCTTTTGAGACAGGAAGGTCGACCGTGTCCCCCAGCGTATAGACATTGTCCAGACCTTTTACCTTAAGGGTTTTCCTATCCGTAGGAAGCCAGCCTTCACCGTCCAGGGCTTTTGAGAGTCCCGACTCTCTGATCACTTTTGAAGCGATAAAAGGCGGTGTGGACATGAGGATGTCAAACTCCATCTCCTCCCCCTCTTCAGAGTAGGCCACTTTTTTGGCCGGATCCACTTTATTGAGCGTAAACCCGGTTTTGTGTTTGATATCCATTTCGTCAAAGATCGCAGGCAACACTTTTGAGGTCGGTTCCTGCAGGAAGAGCCCATTGTGTACGCTTTGGGCCTCTGTCGGGTAAGTATATACGATCTCGATATTCTCCCTGACCCCCTTTTCTTTCAGATAGTCATGCAGCATGATCGTCGTCTCGACCGGTGCGATACCGCACTGATGGGGAATATTCGGCGTTTTGGGGAAGTTTACCGTGATGAGCACCCTACCGTTTTTGATCGTTTGAAATTTTTCAGCCAGTTTTCTCGCCCCTTCATAGGTATAGAACCAGTCTCCCCCCTCTTTCAGTCCCGGAATGCGTTCCGGTGCAGCTTCACAGCCTGTGGCAAGCACCATGAAATCATACTCATACCGTTTTCCGCTTTGCCCCTTCACAAAATTACGGTTCGTATTGATCTCAACAGCCGCATCCACAATAAACTCGATCTCCGGCATCAGAAGCGACCGCTGATCTCTAACGAACTCATGGCCTTCTGATTTGTGAAAGGCCACATACATCGCTCCCGGTCGGTAATAGTGGTACTTGGAGTTGGAGATCATGGTGATTTCGACGTCACCCCTGTCTATCTCCGGCATCAACTTTTTGGCGAGGTTATTCGCGGTCATCGTGCCGGCCGTACCGCCGCCGACAATCAGAATTTTCTTTTTCATACTAGCTCCTTATGATGAATTCTAAATCAATCATAGCCAAGAAGAAAAAGGATAGTGTAAGAGAAGTATAAGATTGACATAAGATTTTATATATTTAGCCGGTACCCTACCCCTTTGATATTTTCTATCACTTCAGGATAGAGTTTTTTGCGTATCCCTGCGATGACCATACGTATCGCATCACTGCTGGCAGGCTCCTCCCAGACACTGTGTTCGATCTGCTCTATACTTACGGTAGCATGTTTATGCTGCAGGAGGAGTTCCAACAGCGCTATCTCTTTTTTTGTCAGCTTTATGATCTCGCTCTCTTTCTCAACCACCTTTCTTTTCCCATCATAGTAGTAGCGGTTCCCTATCGGTTGCAGCGGGGTTTCACCCCTGGTTATATTGGAAGCCACTGCAACAAGGAGTTCATCGACGTCTATCGGCTTTTTCAGATAGAAACCGACTCCTGCACTGATAGCTCTGTTCAGATACTCCGGAGAGGTAAATGCCGTCATCACGATGCATAGGGTTTCAGGGGCGATCGAAATAATCTTTTGTAAAAAGTTCAGTCCATCCACCTGGGGCATCTGAATATCCGAGATCACCACATCGCTCGGGGAGGATTCAAAAAGCTCCAGAGCATCGATCGCATTGCCTGCTCCCCGCACCTCTTTAAAGTAGATCGACAATATTTTCACAAGCCACTTGAGTGTACTCTCATCATCTTCTGCAATAATGACAGTAAGTGGCTGCAGTTTTTCATGTAAGAGTTCCATCACTTCTCCTGTGGCAGCATAATTGTGAACTGTGCCCCTTCATCTCTGTTTTTGACAGCCAGGAGCCCGCCCATATGCGTCTCTATAATCACTTTGGACATATACAACCCTATACCGCTTCCCTTCTCTTTGGTCGTAAAGTACGGATCAAATATCTTTGGCATGATCTCTCTGGGTATCCCTCCACCATTGTCAAGCACCACGATATGAAGATTATTTCTGTGTGACTTGATACTGATCCGGATCATACCCCCTTGCTGGTTTTCCGTGATCGCCATCATCGCATTATGCACCATATTGAGTATCACCTGCCTAAACTCATTTTGATACCCTAGGATCTCAAGATCCGTACCTGTCTCTACAGCAGTCTCTACGACTATCCTGTGTGTTTTAAGCTGTACGTCGATCAACCGAAGAGCCTCTTCTATACTTTTTGATACATTGAAAACCTCTTTTTGTTTTGAGGTTTTGAAAAAAGTACTGAAGTCATCAATGGTCTGGGACATATAGTTTACCTTCTCCATGATCTCACCCTCTATCTCTCTGAGTAGCTTGTGATCGATATCTTTTTGCTTGGAGAAGTGCCCCAGTCCCTGTACGATGATCCCCAGGGTGTTGAGCGGCTGTTTCCATTGATGGGCAATCGAATCTATCATCTCCCCCATTGCGGCAAGTCTTGACTGGTGACAGAGTATCTCATACTGTTCTGCCCTTTTTGAAACCTCTATCTCCACCTGTTTTTTCAGTTTGTCCTGATATTCGATATCTTCAGTGATATCCGAAGTGATCATGATGATCTCATCCCGGCTCTCCAGATAGGCCAAGGACATACTGGCATTGAGCCTTTTGCCTGATTTTGTGATACAGATCTTGCGAAACTTCTCTATACTTCCGTAACGTATGGCTTTTTCAACAGCCTTTTGGGAAGGTTCCGCATACTCGGGGGAAGAGAGCGAGATACAGGACTCACTGTAGAGCTCTTCCATGGTGTAGCCCATCATCTGCTGAAAAAACTTGTTTGCATATACAAAGCAGCCGTTACGGTTGAGAAGAGAGATGCCGTTGGCGGCAAGATCGAAGATGGCCTGAAGCTCCTCTTTTTTGGATATAAGGTCATCCAGACTCTGTTTTAATTGTGACTCGATGCTGTTGTATTTCGTGATATCGTAAAAATAGAGTATCGTGTTCTGAGCAGAGACCTCATAGCTCTTTCCCTCCCAGTCAACTACAATATGCTCTTTTTCACCCTGCAGTAGATACTGCAGAAGTGTATATTGCTCCAGAGAGAAGAGCTCCTTGAGGTGTTTCCCTTTTAACTTTTTTAACCTTTTCTCTCCATATATCTCTACGATCGATGTCTCTGAAAGTTTCAAAATGATCATATTTGGAATATCGGTTAAAATTTCAAGTTCTTTGTTCATCACCTGTATCATAACCAAGATAAACTAAATTTATTTCCATATAACAGTTTGTATTATCTAAAGGGGGAGCATGAAGGATGGGTCGGGCCATTTTGTCCTCTCATACTCTCATGACTGCACGGCACAACGTCAGATACTCTATATTACTGGGCCCTGAAGATCGCAGGTGCTTCCAGCTCGGCATTTTTGACGATCTGCTTCAGCTCATCCTCATCCATGATTCCCAGCTTTTTCATCATCTGGATCATCCCATGGCAGTATCCCTGAAAATACTTGATTTGTTCCCTGTCCTCAATCGTTTTTGCCTGATAAAACCGCTCCAGCACCTTTTCAAGCTCTGCAATATATGCATTTTTATCCAGAGTTATCTCCATTCGTTTCTCCCTCTTCTGTTTTTCTATGGGTACTATTTTAACCAATGCTTCATTATGATTGCTTCTCTCCAAAGAAAAATCCGGCTTTTCCCGAATTTACACCCAAAGTACCATTTATGCTTTGGGTTGTTATACTGATGTTATGACATGAAGGGAAAAGTACTGACTTCCAAAGGATAAAAATGGTTCACGGTGATCTAAAGTGGTCAAAAAGCGAAAAAGCATCTGCCAGATACTTATTTGATCTGGCCTGTCAGAGGGATTATGAGAGACTCATGGCGCGTGTAAAAGAGTTTCCGCTCGAGGAGTATGATGATCTCTGGAAACTCAGGGAGTTTCTGAACATGCAGGCCAAAGCGTTTGATGAGAAGTATGATTACAGGTATTCTATGCTTCCCCTGTTACTTGCAAGATATGTGAATGAAGGCCTTTTGAACAGGGAAGAGCTGGATAGGCTTGGCGATGAAAAAAAAGAGGAGATTGAAGAGATATTACAATTGAGCCAAAAATTTAAAAATTCCGGAGAAGAGATATGAGCCTGAAAAAAGAGATCAAATCCAGATCACCGGAATGGCAGAGCAATCTTTGCACACCTTTATCATGATGCTGTTTGAGATCTATCTAAATGAGTTTTAGGTCAATAATAGTGCTGTTGCTTGCAGCGATGCTGCTGCTTGGCGGGTGTTCGTCCAAAGACGCGCGCGACCAAAGAGACCGGCAAAATTATCAGCGCTACTATCCCCTCATCGTCAACGCCGAAAAAGATGCCGCTCCCCCCGCGAGGAAAGTCTTGCGTACGGCGCGCAGCATGGTGGTCAACGGAGAGATCGTAAAGGGTGCGTGCTGGGACTACCTCAATAAGGCATGTCGAAGAGCGGGGTACGCCTATCCCGATCTTGCAAGGGTTTTTACGGCTGCTTCCAAAGGGCCCTATGCCCCTGCATCTCTGCTTCAACCCGGCGACTGGATCTACTATCTCAACCATTCCTACTACAATGTAGAGCATAGCGGGATGTTCATTGCGTGGATCGACCGCAGACGGAGCATTGCGCTGATACTGAGCTATGCCGGAGAGCACAGAAGAGAACCGGCGCGCTATAAACCATACGATATCTCCCATACCTATACGATATTAAGGGCTGCGGAGTGAGAGGTATCTGCATATACCTCAATGACCCTGCTGCCCCCTGCTCCGACAGATCCCAAAAGGAGGGGTGGCAGCCTATAGAACCCTAGTCGCCAGGGGTCTATACCGCCTATACCTATGGTTTAGAAGAACACTGCCAAAGGCACGGCATAGCGCTGATAGTGCTCATCGCCGAACGGAATGATCTCGTCTCCGCCGTAGATGACGATACCAATGACCTGCTGTTTTGATTTGTTCTGAAAGTCGATGATATGCTTGAACGCCTCTTTTTTGATGCTCTGAGAGGACTTCACTTCGATGGCAAAGAGTATATCTCCTTTTTGGATGATAAAGTCTATCTCCTTTTTGTCATTGGTCCGGTAGTGGTAGATCTGCACGGCTGTCTGCGCGTAGCTGATGTGTTTGAGCAGTTCACTGTAGACAAAGGTCTCCACCACCTCTCCTTTGTGCGAAGAGGCATTCAGCTCTTCTGCACTTGTGATGCCAAGCAGATGGCAGAACAGCCCGCTGTCGGTGAGGTACATCTTGGGTGACTTGACGAAACGTTTGGAGACATTGGAGCTGTATGCCCCCAGCAGTGAGACCTGATAGATCATCTCCAGCATACTCAGGTAGTTGTTGACCGTCGGCTCGGAAAGGTTCGCATCGGATGCCAGGTCGGACTTGTTCAGCAACCCGCAGCTTCGGGGCGCGATGATGTTATAAAACCGTATAAAGGCAGAGATATCCCTCAGTTCGCCTACATCACGGATGTCTCTTTCGATATAGGTGCTGATGTAGCCGTTGTACCACAAAGACCTTCCTCTTGGAGAGTCTATCTTGAGGATCTCCGGGTACCCGCCCCCAACGATCGCGGCAGATATCTCATCAAGAGGTTTCCTGTCGCATCGCAGCCCATCGACTCCGTTTTTAAAAAGCCTGTCGATGAGATTGTCATCCGGTTTGTGGTGTATCTCTTTTTGGGAGAGCGGCCACATCGGTATCTCGATGATCCTGCCGGCAAGCGTATCTTTGGCTTTTTTCATCTCCAGCACATTGGCCGAACCCGTCAGCAGAAATGTACCGTTTTTTCCCTCTTTATCAACAGCTATCTTGATGCCTTCCAGTACTTCGGGCACCTTTTGTATCTCATCAAGGGTGATCGGTTTGGGAAGTGATGCGATATACCCTACCGGATCATTGTGCGCCGCTTCTCTCTGGGTAAGTAGGTGGGACTAAAGTCTCCACTTCCATATTAATACAAGTTCTTTCACAATCTCTCCCGAGTGGGAACGAGATTGATCACTAAAACCTGTAGCTCAATCCCGCATTAACTATATATAACCTATGGTCAAAATAGATATTGCTGCCGCCGATCTGGGCACCTGTATGTACCGAGCTATCATCGTCCAGTAGTCTCATATAGTCAACAAAGATAGAGAGATTGTTTGTCAAGGCATACGAAACACCGACACCGTATTGAAAACCGTTTTCATCGGCCCAATCACCATGCTCATCATCATTTAATGTGACATTCCCATATCCCAGCAACGCATAGATATCCAACTCCTCTGTCAAAGGATACATGGGTTTCAGATAGATTCCATAGGCTTTGAGATTATCGCCGTTTTTCCCTGTTTCAGAAAAAGTATAAGGCACACTTGCTTCATAGCCGCTCTCACTGTAAGACCATCCGTTGTCGCCAAAAGATCTCCAATACCTTCCTTCGAGGGCAAGATAGTCATTGAACTTATATCCTGCCTGCAGCATGATGGTATCGTAATCAATTTCTTCAGTTCCGCCAAAGACCACATAACCGCCATCAAGGTCTCCACTTACATCCTCTTTAGCCCTTCCTGCACCATAGGCAAGCCCCAGATAGAAACCGTTATCATTCTCTACTGCGGGTACAACTGGCTCCATACTGACAGGAGCGATATCTCCGCCCGCTACCGCAAATGCACTCATTGCCGTGACGGCAGCTGCTGATACTATACACTTTTTCATTGGGACTCCTATGTTACTGATATTAATGATATTTCTATTCTATTTATAACATTCCATTTTAAATTAGAATAATATTAATTTATTATATCATATCATAATTTAATAAGATTTATTGCCCAATGAGCATTTTTAGAGGTAGGGACCGCTTTATGATTATCTTAATGCGGTTATGATGCCAAGACAATATTAAAGCGTTGTGTATTATTTTTGTATATTTTATATCATCTATATATATAGATTAGCATTGATCTCACATAAGACCATTATGGGCATAAGCCACTTCCAGTAAACGGAGACGGCTTCCTAAATTCTACTCAACCACATTTTAAACTCTACGTCCTCAAAGGTATATCCCCCGCCCTCTTCGTGAATCTCGCCGCTTTTCAAAAGGGATTTGACTGTACTTTGCAAACTGCTGCTACTAATTTCAAATGCTTCAAGGTTCTCTTTGTTGTAAATATCCTCCCCGTTGGTCTTAGCAAGGATTTTAAGCGTATTTTGCTTCGTGACAGAATATGTGTCGAACAAGAGGAAGAAATCGCTTTTATAGGCGATTATCTCTTCAATGCAACGCATCATATCCCCACGGTCGATCACGGACATAGGTTGTTTCTCTTCATAAAGAGCGTAAAGTGCCATCTGGATAAATCTCGGCTCCCCCTGCGCTTCCTTGTACAGAAGATCAAAAGCGTTTTCGTCGATCAAGAGTTCTTTGCGCTTCAACCTCTCTTCCACCCACGCAAAAAGTACTTCTTTTGCAATTTTTTCCAAACGGTACTCCATTCCGAGCTTGTAAAACGGGCGGTTTTTGTCGTTGAACATTGAAAGCAAAAGGTTTTTCTTGGAGCCAGTAAAAATAAAAGATACGCTTCCCCGCTTATTAGCTATTGTACGCAAAAGAGCTTCGATCTTTTCACCCTCTGATAGAGAGAGGATTTTTTGAAACTCATCGATTGCAATAACTGCTTTTTTGTTCATTTTATCCAAATAGGCGAAATACCCGCTAAACAGATCGGTGATCGCTTTAAAGTAATCCCTTTGTGTGGTAACGATCTCCAGCGAAGGACTGCTGCTTATCGTGAGCTTGACTTCTGCATTGTCAAACAATCCCCGTAGTGACTGGGTAAGATTACTTAGCTTTTCAAGATTTGTCTCTTTGCCTACCAAGGAAGTCTCTATCCCTGCTTTAAGGTACTCATAAAGCTCCCTTCTCGTTGAGATCGTAAAGATATCGATATGGGTAGATAGGATATCCTTGCTGAGATGATTTTCAAACACCTCCTTGATCAGGGATGATTTACCGCTTCTGCGCTTAGCGAACATAATGAGGTTCGTGCCGTTGCCGATATGGGAGAGTATTGCTTTGATATCGGCTTCTCTACCGCAAAAGAAGTCGCCTGACACTTCTCTGTCAAACCTGAACGGGTTGGGGGGAGTGCGCATGGTTAAATCCTTATTATTTAAAATGAATAATTTATTATACTCAAATTAAAATAATAAATCAAATAATATTTTTTATTTAAATAAAATAAAAAATATCTTTTTTGTAGAATATGCCCGAATTTAAATCCATAAAATCAAGAAATCAAAAATCAAGGGTCAGGTAACAAACTACTAATCATTCAAACTCCTTAGATATCATTCCGTGATATACCACGGTTTGCTATATGGTGAAAACCATCAAGGTCTGATCTGATTCTTCTTGACATCTTCTACTCATTAATATTATAGAGCATAGCACTTGGTTTCTTATTTGTAGTTTGTTACCTGACCCTAAAGCTATAGGAGTATCCAAGCCAACTCTTTCTTCTAAATAATCCAATATAAATTTTAACTCCAAACATTAAAAACTCACAAGTCTATTTTCACTGCAAAACGAAAAAACGGATTTTTATAATCTAAAAATATTTGATTCAGAGCATCTTTATTATCTGAAGTAAAAACATGTGTGATATTTTGCTGATGCTGAAAATAACCTCTCAGCATACCAAATAGCCACTCGGATTCTTTCATTTTTAATATCTCAGTAAAATTATCCAGCCATATTACCACCCTTTCAGCATCCATTTCTTCAGAAAAGTATTTTATTGCTAAATCTAACAGCCGATAATCTTCTTCGGACATATCGTAATCAAGCGTCATTCCTGAGAGAAGTTCATATTGTTCGATAAACTCTATTGCTAGTCTTTTGGCATCTGTAATCTTTGCAAAGTCTATATAAGCTACTTGTTGCCTGCTCCCAAGATATTCACGAAAATCATGAATAAATCGTATTTGCTCTTGCGTACCCTCTGCATTAATAGCTATGCCTTGCCCGAAGTCATTGATGTATATATCCAGTTTTTTCCATTTCTTTTCAAGTGATTCTTTCATACAATTATTTTATCAAAACATGACACACTATTTGTTATAATCTCCGGGAGTTTGCACCAAAAGACACCAAAAGGGTCAGGTGATGCTAATGCCATCATCCCTCTTTGTCCTCTTGATAATCCTCTGTACTGTTGCCTGATTCAGTTTCAATACTTTTGCCATCATATGCTGAGAATATCCTTCCTGATACGCTTTAAGGATAAGACTGTTTCTCTCTTTGGTATCTTTTGCTTTTGACAGCATCTTTTTGAGTTTCTCCTCATTGGGCTTCTTGTCTGTATTTGGAGATTCTATCAAACTTGATGCTTTTTTGAGTTCTTGCAGTTGTCCCGTATCTACTTTAGAATCCAAAAATGCTTTGATCGCTTCAATATCACTCCGATAGTGTTGGGTAACCCAGGCATCTCTGAGGCATCCGTTGTTTTGATGTGGTTGCAGAAAATGGTGTGCAGAGCTATAAGGGTATGCTTCTACTCTTTGTACGATATTGGCTTTAATCGGATTTTGTTCGATATAGAGTATCAATGTATAAAGATACGCTTCATCAGTCACATACCATGATTTAAACCTCCCCTGCCACAGGTGTCCTGATCTATGATATTTTTTATTAAAGTAGACAGCATAGTTGCTGTTTATCTGTCTCATAAACTTTGAAAGATTTTCGTGTTTAATTTCTACCAACAGATGGTAGTGGTTGTTCATCAGACAGTAGTTGTGGATAGTGATACTATAGTTTTTTGCCTGAAGACAAAGCAGTTCTATAAAATACTCATAGTCTTCACTCTCTTTAAAAACTACTCTTTGTTCCACACCCCTATTGATGATATGATAGTAACCGGGGATCTCTATACGTGGTTTTCTTGGCATTTGGTTTTTCTCTTTTGGTTTTATTGTCTCAGTTTATCATCATTAAGCTTAGATAGCATTAGCATCACCTGACCCCTATACCCTGATAGTAACCGGGGATCTCTATACGTGGTTTTCTTGGCATTTAGTTTTTCTCTTTTGGTTTTATTGTCTCAGTTTATCATCATTAAGCTTAGATAGCATTAGCATCACCTGACCCCTATACCCCGGCAGTTCACTTTCCTCCCCCCCTACAAATTTTAATCAAACTTCCAAGCTGCCTATGCGGCAGTTCACTTTTAAGCTGAAATCTTACAAAATTGTCATAACTTCCAAGCTGCCTATGCGGCAGTTCACGAGAAGAGTTCGGAACAGGACAATCCAGGGGACTTCCAAGCTGCCTATGCGGCAGTTCACAGAATAATAAGTGTCACGTCCTCTACACTCACCTTCCAAGCTGCCTATGCGGCAGTTCAACATCCTCTAAATCTCGTCCTTTGCCTTTGTCTCTTCCAAGCTGCCTATGCGGCAGTTCACAACAGTTTCATGAAGAAATGGATAAACAAAAACTTCCAAGCTGCCTATGCGGCAGTTCACAACATAAAGACACCATAAAAGCTTTCTGGGATCTTCCAAGCTGCCTATGCGGCAGTTCACGGCTTTCTTAAACTCCGAGAGGCTGTTAAAGTCTTCCAAGCTGCCTATGCGGCAGTTCACAACACCCGCCCAAAGAAGAAAGCAGGCTTCGCCTTCCAAGCTGCCTATGCGGCAGTTCACTACCTTGGAACTTCAATGCTAAATATACAAGTCTTCCAAGCTGCCTATGCGGCAGTTCACCCTTTTCCTCGCTTGATCGCGCGCTCAGGGATCTTCCAAGCTGCCTATGCGGCAGTTCACTCCAAACCTGATCGCCAGTACAGGGGTTGTCACTTCCAAGCTGCCTATGCGGCAGTTCACATTTTGGTTTTGTTTCCCTCTTTGCATTTGCACTTCCAAGCTGCCTATGCGGCAGTTCACCGTCCATGATAACTTTACTCACGGGTCGTACTCTTCCAAGCTGCCTATGCGGCAGTTCACGGGTGATCTGGAGTATCTGCAAGAAGCTCCTTCTTCCAAGCTGCCTATGCGGCAGTTCACACCTATGAGATGGTGAAAGGGTTCAAGAAAAACTTCCAAGCTGCCTATGCGGCAGTTCACCTCCCCGGCATATGCCCATGGTGCATAGGCAACTTCCAAGCTGCCTATGCGGCAGTTCACAAAGAGGATCAAGTTCTTCCGGTGTTGCTTTCCTTCCAAGCTGCCTATGCGGCAGTTCACTGCACATGCTTTATGCATGATCTCATTAAGAACTTCCAAGCTGCCTATGCGGCAGTTCACGCTTTCATCTCCTTTCTCTTCAAGTAGTGCGCCTTCCAAGCTGCCTATGCGGCAGTTCACCGGGATAGACCACTCTTTACCTGAGGGATTCGCTTCCAAGCTGCCTATGCGGCAGTTCACAGAGTTAAACAAAGGAAAAAGGGAGTTTATACCTTCCAAGCTGCCTATGCGGCAGTTCACCCACACACCGTTGCTCGTGAACAGATCGGAAACTTCCAAGCTGCCTATGCGGCAGTTCACGCAGGCGGCACTGCTGCAAGCAAGGCGATCTCCTTCCAAGCTGCCTATGCGGCAGTTCACCAAGTATTTTACTCCATTTCGTAGTAATTAGGCTTCCAAGCTGCCTATGCGGCAGTTCACCTTTGTTCTTCTGGTGTCATTTAGTTTCCTTTCTTCCAAGCTGCCTATGCGGCAGTTCACAGTCAGTGTGGCTCTCCAGTCTTGGCTTGTTACTTCCAAGCTGCCTATGCGGCAGTTCACGTCTCGTCCAAGTTGGATCTCTCTACATCCGGCTTCCAAGCTGCCTATGCGGCAGTTCACGCAGGAGAAATACAGATAGAAGAGATGATAAACTTCCAAGCTGCCTATGCGGCAGTTCACTACCGTCGCTGCCTTCAGCCCTCTTTGTGCCACTTCCAAGCTGCCTATGCGGCAGTTCACGTTTGGACGAAAGAGCAAGAGGAAAAAGTTGCCTTCCAAGCTGCCTATGCGGCAGTTCACATATGTACGCTCTGTGTCTTGACATACATATCCTTCCAAGCTGCCTATGCGGCAGTTCACATTTAATTGACTTTTATGATGAGGATTATATTCTTCCAAGCTGCCTATGCGGCAGTTCACGTCAGGGTGCGAATGCTGCGATCGTGGCTATACTTCCAAGCTGCCTATGCGGCAGTTCACTATTTGCCTTGGTTGCTGCAGAGGATGCTGTACTTCCAAGCTGCCTATGCGGCAGTTCACCCTCTATCGGCTGAAACGTGAATACAAACACACTTCCAAGCTGCCTATGCGGCAGTTCACCGAGCAACGGTGTGTGGAGAAAACTAGGGAACCTTCCAAGCTGCCTATGCGGCAGTTCACCATTTAACCCAAAGGAAAAAGTCATAATGCTACTTCCAAGCTGCGATAGTGTAAAATAAAGTTCGCAATTTTCAGATATGCTAATCTTTTCAATTGAATAATTGGAGATAAGAATGAAAATTGATGAACGAGAGTTATTTAAAAGAGTCATGACAGACTTTATATTGGAA
>JAQVHV010000073.1 GCA_028696055.1 Sulfurovum sp. | reverse complement strand
TGATATGCTCTGCATCCGCATCCTGCATATGCCGCCTGTCCTCGCGCAGATGTATCGTGATCTGATCCGCGCCGGCACGTCTGCATATCCCCAGCGCATCCAGCGGATCGGGATCCCCGACTCTCCTCGCCTCTCTCAAAACAGCGATATGATCGATATTGACACCCAGTAACATGGTTCACCCCCGAAATAGTATAGTATTGATTATATCCAAAAATGTTTTTGCCATTCGTAAAATCATTGGCTTTTCAAAAAAAAACATAACAGCAACGTTACTTGACAGCTAACTAAAGAACAGCGAAACTTTAACTCGTTCCCATCGTCCCGATGGGAATGCAGACCCCACCACAAAACCACCTATAAATCCTAACCAAAAATAAGATACAATCACCCTATGGGAAGAAGTCGTTATAAAATCTATGAAACTACACATACGCATTTTTTCACCTGTACGATACTGAATTGGCTTCCTGTGTTTACACGCCAAGAGAGTGTCGATATCATCCTTCAGAGCTTAAGATACCTTCAATCCCAAGAAAACCTCAAACTCTATGCCTATGTCATACTTGAAAATCATATCCATCTCATAGCAAATAGTGACGATATAGCCAAGAGTATGAGACACTTCAAATCATACACGGCAAAAGAGATACTCAAACTACTCCAAAAAGAGAACGCCGTCACACTGCTTGAACAGTTTGCGTTTTATAAAAAGGCTCATAAAACCACAGCAGAGTATCAAGTATGGCAAGAGGGTACACAACCAAAACTTATACAAACAGATGCTATGATGATAAACAAGATCAACTATATCCATCAAAACCCTGTTAAAAGAGGTTATGTAGACGAAGCAAAGCATTGGAGATACAGTTCTGCAAGGGATTATGAGGGGAGTGAGGGTTTGATCGGGATAGAGAGGTTTTGGTGATGCGATATCGAAGTATGCATTCCCATCGGGACGATGGGAACGAGGCAAAAAGGTGGAAATAAATCAGAGCATTGTGTTGTCTTGATTTTTCAGGCCATTATAATACACTTAAAACAAATATCTTTAAAGACACTAAAAAAGTATTTAATGCTTATCCTATACATGGGAATTAAAATATGAATATAAAATTTGATTTAGAAAAATTTCCTACTGATACAATTAGAAAATATGCAGCTGAATCATATTTTATTGAGGGAACAATAATTATTCAACAAAATAATAAAGAAGTATTACTACTGCCAGAATGGCCTTTCATAGAGTTTTTAGTTGCTCTATTGAACTGGAAGAGAAGTTTAACTGAAAATACATTTTCTAATTTTTATTATGTTTCAATGGAAGCAGAAGAAGAACCAATACTTTCCTTTACTTACAGAAAGAATTTAAAATTATATGAAGTTAATTCATGTTGGTTAGAGAGTGATATTTTTTTTCTTTCAAAAAATGAAATTTTAGATAGTATAGAAGATTTTTATCACAATTTAAAAAAAGAAGTTTTAAATAAATACCAATATAGCATTGATAATTGTATTCCTGAATGGTCAAATGAAATTGGCATATAGCCCCCTCGCTCCAGTCTCTCCTGAGGTGGAGCATGATACAGTATTAAGGAAGTATCAATGACTACAGCTATAGTGGACCTAGACCACACGCGGTAACGTATGCTAACGGAAAGGCATATACCTATGATGGCACTGGAAATATGCTTACAAGAGGGGTTGAGTTGTAGCCATCCCCAAAATTTAGACCGCTCTTAGGCAGACAATTTCCGTTTTTGATTATGCCGTTCTAAAAATTGGACAGGGCTTAAATCTCCCAAAGATTCATGAGGACGATGATAATTATAATCGATCATCCACTCTTCTGCTTTCTCTCTGACTTCGGATAATGAATCAAAGACATAACAATCCAGCAGTTCTCTTCTGAAACTACCGTTAAAGCGTTCCACTCGTGCATTCTCTGTAGGTTTTCCCGGCCTGATGAAATCAAGTTCACCTCGCTCCCATTCGTCCCCGATGGGAGTGTATACGGAAGTCAGATAAACAGTAACGCTAAAATCCATCGCTAGATGGCAGAGAGGCAAAAGATCAAGACTTATCTACGGCAGTATCACAGAAACATATACCCACAATAACAACGGAGTGTTTACCGGCTATATCAATAGTTTTAAGATACGGTTTGTATAATCCCCATAACACAGAAATATGGAGCAATCATGGCAAACAAAGATATCCTTCCGGTACAGTCCTATAATGAGATCAAAGAGAAGATCGGCAACGGCAGGCCGACTGTACTCTCTTTCGGTATGAGCCACTGCTACAGCTGCATCGCGATGTCCAGGGTCTTTTATGAGATACTGCAGGAGCATCCCGAACTTCAGATCTACTCTATAGACTCCCAGAAAGACCGCATCATCAGCCGGGATATCTACCGGCTCAAAGAGATGCCGGCACAGCTCTTTTTTGATGAAAACGGCGAAGAGGTATTCAGGCATACCGGCGTGTATAAAAAGCCGGTCGCTGAAGTCATCTTGAGAAAGTACGGATTTACGCTGTAGCCTCAGCCTCAGCCTCAGGTTCTGTATCTGTGATAGTGAGGGTATTCCTCAGCGACTTTGAAAAACTCTTGACCAGGTGCATATCGTTGATGGCCATGGCGGTGATCTCCGGTTTGATCTGTGTATTTTTTGCCATATCTTCGATAAGTTTCATGCTGTTCTTATAGGACTCTGCAATCTTTTTATAGGTTGATTCCAACTCTTCAATGGCCTCATGGTTGCCCTCTTTGGCATCATGGAATGCCAGGACGGTTTTGAGTATCTGATAACGCAGGTTTTTGTAGAAAGTCTGCTCTTCGCTGCTGGTTGCTTCATAAAAGCTGTTGATATCCGCTACTATATCTTTGATCGATTTAGCTGCGGTTGTAAGATAGATACTTTGACGGGAAAGATGCTGCAGCTGTAACTGGTGTGCCGTATGATTGTCTTTGGCGGAAAGCATGGAGTTGTAACGATGGATCTCTCCCGCGATCAGGCGGATCTTCTCGTAGAGTTTTTCATAGGAGATATCATAGTTCTGATCATGCATTTCAAGCAGTTTGTCGATACCATACTGTTTTTCCAATGCTTTGGGCGGCGGAATATTGATCGAGAGGAGGGCAAACTCCTCTATCTTGTCCGCAAGATGCAGGACCTCTTTTTGCAGCGCCTCGAGTGCCAGGTCCGGTACATCTAAAGGTACATTATGGATAAAATGGGTGACATGTTTGACCTCTTTTTTGAAAAATCCCTTGACCCAATCAGCCAGTGTCTCAATGAAGGGATACCATAGCAGTACACCGATGACATTGAAAAAGGTATGAAAAAGAGTGATCTTGATCACATCATCAACAGCTGAAAGGTAGGTTTCAAAGGGAATGATCAGCCACTGCAGTGAAAACAATACCACCAGTGCGGTAGAGAGATTGAATATCAGGTGGGCAACAGCGGTACGTTTTTTATCCGGTATGCCGCCCATGGAACCGAGCACTGCTGTCACAGTGGTTCCAATATTGGCCCCCACTACAAAGGCGGCGGCGGCCTCAAAAGAGACCATCTGCGTAAAGAGTGCGCTCTGAATGATTGCGACAGAGGCAGAACTTGCCTGGATTACAGCAGTAATAACCATGCCGATAATCGCAAACCAGTACGGTGAAATGGAAAGATAAGGAGAGAGATCGAACGCTTTGGAAAAGACCTCAAAACTCCCTTTCATTCCCTCCAGTCCCAAGAAGATCAACCCAAAACCGACCATCATATTAAAGTAGTTTTTCCATCTTCCCGATTCGCCTGCAAGTACGCTGCCGAGTCCTCCCATTCCGATCATAAGATAGGAGAGCACTTTGATATCCATCTTGAACCCTATCAGCGCTATGATCCATGTGGTGACGGTTGAGCCGATATTTGAGCCAAAGATGACGCCGATTGCACTGCTGAGGTTCATCATCTGTGCACCCACCAGGGAAAGGGTCATAAGGGTGACAACCGAAGAGCTTTGAAGCAGTGCTGTTGCGCTAAGACCGGTCAATAGGCTTTTGAACTTTGTCGCGGTCGCATTCTGTACGATATGTTTAAAGGCTCGCCCGGCCGATATCCTGATCTGGACTTCAAGATAGAGCATCCCGAACAAAAAAAGTCCAAGCCCCGAAAACGCTTCTACCCATACCACAAACATATTATGCATTGAGGTAGACCTCCTTTCCTGATCCCTTGCTGTAACTGTTATGATATTATATCAAGTGTTGGCATCCTGCAGCATGATGAATGCCAAAAGAGAGACAGGATCACATCAAATCCTGAATGTTCCGGCGATGGTCTCTATGCTCCCATGATAAAAGTATTGGCCAAGCCCCAGGGTAAAGAGAAGATTTCCGTAGAGTGCATGAACGGCCGAGACAAAAAGGAGTGAGTGTGAGCGCTGATAGAGTATTGCAAAATAGAGACCTCCCAGGGTTGTCAGCAGGAGTGCTATCCAGTTGTGAAATATGATATGCATATAGCCAAACAGAAGGGCATTGAGCCCTGCCATCAGCAAGGGATGGGGGATGAGGGTGCGGTACCGATGGAAAAAGAAGCTTCTGTAGATCAACTCCTGCGGATAGACGGAGAGGAGCGGGTAGAGAAGCATCACCGCAAGCCAGAGCAGGGGATCGTTTTTGACCAACGAAAAGAGCAGTTCCGGTGCCAGCAGTGAGAGCAGGAGTGCAGCAAGGATAAAAGTGATTGCCGCTTGTATGGCAAGTAGTTGATAGGAGACCACAGGATTGAAAACCCACAGTTCTTCTCTTTTGAAATCTTTCTCTTTGAGCAACATGATGCTGCAGATCAGTGCCAGTACCCAGAGCAAAGGGAAAAGCGATTGCGGCGGCCAGAGGTAGACCAGTGCGGGCACTCCCACATAAATGGCGATCATTTCAACAAGAAGATAGCTTCGGGAAGTCATTAACGGGGACATCAACTGCTCCTTTTAAAGGTTCTCTCTCCCAAGTGTAGCACAAAACGGCAAGAGTCAAAAAGATTGTGAAAAATCATACAGATCTGACACTCAGCCATAACCAACATTATGTTAAAATCCTCTCAAAATAACGATTAATATAGAAAAGGCTGGCAATGGCAAAAAGAGAGATAAAAAAAGCCGTTTTGGCGTATAGCGGCGGGTTGGATACGAGTATCATCCTGAAGTGGCTTCAAGATGAGTATAACTGTGAAGTAGTAACCTTTACTGCTGACCTCGGACAGGGTGAGGAAGTAGAGCCTGCACGTCAGAAGGCACTTGCGCTTGGCATCAAACCGGAAAATATTTTCATTCTTGACCTTCGTGAAGAGTTTGTAAAAGATTTTGTATTCCCGATGTTCAGAGCCAATGCGATCTACGAAGGCGAGTATCTTCTCGGTACATCGATTGCCAGACCGCTGATCGCTAAAAAGCAGATCGAGATCGCAAAAGAGACCGGTGCAGATGCGGTTTCGCACGGTGCAACAGGAAAAGGGAACGACCAGGTGCGTTTCGAGCTTGGCTACCTGAGCCTTAACCCGGACATCGCAGTGATCGCGCCATGGAGAGAGTGGGACCTGAACTCCCGTGAGAAGCTTCTTGCCTATGCAAAAGAGCACGGGATCGAGATCTCTAAAAAACACGTAGATGAGCACGGTAACCCTAAAGCGAGCCCTTACTCTATGGATGCGAACCTGCTTCATATCTCTTATGAGGGACTTCACCTGGAAAATCCCGCTGCCGAACCTGAAGAGGATATGTGGCTATGGACAAACTCTCCTGAAGAGGCTCCTGATGAGGCAGAGTATATCACGATCACTTATAAGAAGGGTGACCCGGTAGCGATCAACGGCGAAGAGATGAGTCCTGCAACACTCCTCAAAACACTCAATGACTACGGCAACAAGCATGGTATCGGACGTATCGATATCGTAGAGAACCGCTATGTAGGGATGAAAGCACGCGGATGCTATGAGACCCCGGGTGGTACGATCATGCTTAAAGCACACAGAGCGATCGAGTCGATCACGCTGGACAGGGAAGAGGCGCACCTTAAAGACGAGCTTATGCCTAAGTATGCCAAACTGATCTACAACGGTTACTGGTGGTCTGCAGAGCGCAAGATGATGCAGGCAGCGATCGACACAACGCAAGAGAGAGTCAACGGTGAGGTGAAACTCAAACTCTACAAAGGAAATGTGATCGTCGTGGGGAGAAGTTCGGATGAATCACTCTACTCTGAAGCACACTCGACCTTCGAAGAGGATGAGGTATACAACCAGGCGGATGCGGAAGGATTTATCCGTCTGAATGCACTTCGTTTCATTATCGAAGGGAAAAAACAGCCGGAGCGTATCGCTTCTTTGATCAAAGGGAACGAGAAGTAATTCTCGCTCTCTTTCCTCCTCTTTTTATAAATCTTCTCTCTTTTCACCATCCATTTTATTTTATACATGCTACACATAAGTGTAGTATAATCTAAGAAATACAATTCAGGAGTATCTCTATGAAAAAGTTTCTTACTTTGATCGTGATCGGGCTGACGATGCTCGTTTTGAGCGGATGTGCCACACATCAGAAGTTTGTACAGAAATATGACGGATGGGTAGGCAAGGATATCACGGCGCTGATCGAGAAGATCGGTTATCCGGACTCGACTTTCTCGCTGCCCAATAACAATAAGGTCTATGTCTATGAACGCTCAAGGGTAGATGCGGTACCGGCAGGCCCGCTGATGGGGTACGGATATTACGGATATAGATATTACGGATATAGTTACCAGACGGTGACCTCCAGCTGTAAACTCTTTTTGGAAACCAACAAGAAAGGGATCATCGTGAAGTGGGGATATCGCGGCAGCTGCCTGAGCTACTGAAAAGAGTGGGGGAGCGGTTGACTACGCTCTCATCACCGGGGCCTTAAAATCTCCTTCATGACCTCCAGTACCCTGTAGGGCGAAAACTTTAGGAGTTTTTCCCTGTAGAAGAAATGGGGTATCCATTCGAGGAGAACGTAGAGCATCAGCATCATGGGGTAGAAAGCATAGTACTCATTTTTGAAGCTTTTGTAGGTATAGCGTACTTCAAACCATTTTTGGGCACTGATCACCCCATTGTAAAAAAGCAGTACCTCCATCGCAAAGATCGAACCCCAGAAAAAATAGGTCATCCCCACGACTAGAAGTGTGCCCTCGATCCCGAATACAACCAGTACGATCGCGGCAAAGAGGGTCAGAAAGAGTGCAAAAGATTTGAATCCGATAGCGGAGAAGATCACCAGCACCGAAAAGACAAAGAGCAGCGCTCCCGCGAGAAAAAAGAGTTCAAGAAAGGTTCTCTGCTCTTCAAAGGTGGTGCTGAAATAGGCTCCCGCCGCCAATAACAGAAAGATAGCGATCACAGTAAGGAAAAGAGAACCGTACGCTTTCATTTTTACTCCTATGAATAAATCTCATACAATTTGAACAACATCCAATATTGTATTCAGTCACTAAAGCTTTGCCTTTGGCAAGAAGGAGTTATTTTGACTCCTTATGCGATCTGATAAAGCCTGGTCAAACTTTTGACATCCGGTTTGCGTCCCAGCCACTCCTGGTAGAGTTCACTCATCTCTCTGGCGCCGCCGTTGGCAAGTATATATACTTTATACCCTTTTGCTTTCTCTTTGTCAAATCCTTCTTCTTCATCAATACACTCAAAAAATGCATCGGCACTGAGCACTTCCGCCCACTTGTAGCTGTAATATCCCGCTGCATATCCGCCTCCAAAGATATGGGAGAATCCATGCTGAAACTTGTTGTAGCTGGGTGGTTTGATCAGGGATGTTTTTTCTCTGATAGCATCTAAGAGCCTCTGAACCTCTTCACCCTGGTAAAGTTTCTGGTGGAGTTTGAAATCAAAGAGAGAGAACTCGACCTGGCGCAGGATCCCCAGTGCCGCCTGGAAGTTTTTGGTCTCTTTGATCTTTTTTACCAATACTTCAGGGATAGGCTCGCTTGTTTCATAGTGGAATCCGAAACGTTTGAGTATCGCCGCTTCATAAGCGAAATTCTCTAAAAATTGCGAGGGGAACTCTATCACATCCCATGCTACGCCGTTGATCCCAGAAACAGACCGCTCACTACATTTTCCGAAAAGATGGTGTATCGCATGCCCCATTTCGTGGAAAAGCGTGACCACGTCATCATGCCGGAGCAGCGAAGGGGTCTTCTCGGTTGTCGGCGCAAAGTTGCAGACAACAAATGCGGAGGGGAGGTGTTCTTTCCCGCGACTGTCGGTATAGTGTGTCTCCCAGTCATTCATCCAGGCGCCGCCCCGTTTCTCTTTGCGCGCTTCCAGGTCAAAGTAGATACGTCCGGAGAGTTTATCTCCTTCGTAAATATCATATGCTTTGACACAGCTGTGCCATACAGGTACTTCGGTCGGTCTGAAAGTCACATCAAAAAGCTCAGAGACGATCGTAAGCATCCCTTCAAGGACTTTGGACTGTTCAAAATAGGGCTTTGTCATCGTATCGTCGAAGTCAAACTTCTCTTTTTTCAGTTTCTCCCCATAATAGGCGACATCATGCCCTGCAAGATCTTCGATGCCGTCTGTACGCTTGGCATATTCGCGGAGTTCTTCCAGCTCTTTTTTTGCCTGGGGGAGTGCTGCATCAGCCAGCTCATCAAGGAACCTGATGACATCCTCCTGCCTGGAGGCATCTCTGGTCTCCAGTGCATAGTGTGCATAGTTTTCGTATCCCAGCAGCGCAGCTTTTTCCTGTTTGAGCGAGAGAATCTCATCGATCACTGCTGCGTTTTGGGGTGCACGGGTGTTGTATGCCTTGGAGAGCTCCTGACGGTATTCTCTGTTTGGCCCGTAGGTGATATAGGCAAGGTAGCTGGGGATCTGGAGGGTAAACTTGTAGACGGTTTTCCCCTCTATCTCTTCTTTTGCGGCGTCAATATCGGTCTGAGGCATTCCCGCTACATCTTTTTCGTCTTCAATGACCAGCTCGTAAGCGTTGGTGGCATCGAGGAGGTTTTGGGAGAACTGGTTGCTGAGTTCGCTCAGCCTGAGAGAGATCTCTTCCATGCGTTTTTTCTCTTTTTCTGGAAGATTGACCCCCGAAAGGACAAAGTCCCTGACATCGTTTTCAACAACTTTTTTTGCCTCTTCACTCTCAGCCTTGAGCTCTTTTATCTTATTGAAAAGCGCAACATTCTGTGCCATCTCCGAGGAGAACTTCGAAAGCAGAGGCAGGGAGGCTTCATAGGCCTTTTGTGTCTCTTCGGAGTTCATGACGCTGTTGAGGTGAGAAAGCGGGGTAAAGAAAAGGCTGAGCTCCTCATCCATGTCCTGCAGGGGTTTCAGTACAGTGTTGTAGTCTGTGG
>JAQVHV010000072.1 GCA_028696055.1 Sulfurovum sp. | reverse complement strand
ATGGTCAAACCATTTTCGCAGATCGCTGCGCGGAGCCAGATCTTTCCAGTGCGCATCAAGATCAGCCTCCTCCTTTGAGACGCCACGAGGCCACAGCCGATCTGCAAGCACACGATATCCCTGCGGCGCATCATCTTCATAAATGCGATGTATCTGTATCTTCATTTCTGCTTCTCCTTTTCTCATTTTGGCAACAGAGTGTCAGGTTGTTTACAAGGGTGCGTAACCACGCACCAAAATAGAGGTGAAGCTGGCAAAATCAATCTTTTTTAAGCACATCATGGATGACAGTGTATTTTCCTGTCCAGGTACTGATAATATCTGTAGCCGTTTGCGCTCCGTATCCGGCCGCAGTTGCAAACATCGAGGACGCACCTGCAGCGCATCCTGTAACATATTTCCCGTCACCGATCCTGCCGTTGTCATTTTTGATCATCACCATCCCCGGATGCGGGGCTCTGATATGGTCAACTACCAAATCATTGATACCCTTAACATCAATGGTCTGCATTCCATTAGCAAAAACGACTATATCAGCCTGGAATGTATCATCCGATTCGGTTATAACGGTAAAATCATCTTTTGATCCGGCTATCGATACAACAGTTCCCGAGAGTAGTGTTACATTTTTATAAGATTTTGCCTGCTTTGCCATGAAACCCAACAGCTCAGGACCTTTGGTGCCTTCGGCAATACCTGCGACATTATTGATCTCTGCTTTATTTAAATGAGATGCTCCGGTATCAATCACCAGTATTCTTTTATCCGACGCAGCATTCAGCTTTGAGGCTGCCGAACCCAAAGTGATCGCACATGACAACCCTGAAACTCCGCCACCGATAATAATAATGTCATACTTTTCCATCCTGATGTCCTTTTGGTCTTATTTTTCTTTGTTGCCACGTTGTACGAGGTAATACATACCCATATATTAATGATACCATAAACCTTATCACCCGCCTATTGGTGGAGTTTAAGATCTTTTCCCCGTTCACAACCGGTCTCCCTGGTGGAATGTTTATTCAAAACACGGTAAAAAACCTGAAATCAATTATTTTTTCATCTCAAAAAAATAGTTATGAAACTGCCCGTAGGAAATAGACTTGGGGTGAATGTCTCCACCTCCGTGAGTTGTTTCACTCATTTGGAAGATACGGAACGAGGGGCTAGGCCTTCTTGAGTATGCTGATGATGTAGAGCAAGATCACAGCACCGATAACAGCCATAACGATAGAGCCCAATAAACCGCCTGTTGTTATGCCGAGTAAACCGAACAGATAGCCGCCCAGCACTGCACCAACGACCCCTACGATCATATTGCCTATGACACCAAATCCTCTTCCCTTTACGATGAGGCCGGCAAGCCAGCCTACCAGCGCGCCGACTGCTAAAAATATGAGTAAGCTTATGATATCCATGTTGACTCCTGTGTTGATCTTTAATGTATTATTACATTTAAATTATAATTTATGATTAGATATTATGATACCATAAATTTGATAGCCCACTTAACAATTGGATCTTTATATCTTTAGGGGTCAGTCGCCACCCTAACCTGACTAACAGGAAGAAATACCCTTGGGGTATAGACTGCATATAAATTTTTTAGAATTATTAAAAGCATAACAAATTGTCATATTTTCTCCCAATGACCATATAGTGGCAATGGATAGGAGAATTTTAAGTTATAATTACCTATCTGAAACAAGGCTAATTATGTCCAAACGTCCAACACTTTTACAACATTTTCGCTCTTTTGCTTACCAGAACAACATCAAAGATTTTGATGAGGCTTTAGCGTACTTTACGGTGTTTGGCGGTACGGGATGGGAGGTAGATGCTTCCAGGAGTCTTGATGAACTCATAGAGGAAAAAGTACTGCGTAACTACGAACCCCTTCATAAAAGCATGACACGATATACACACAATAATCCTGTCTATCATCTCTTGCTCTCACTGGTGGCACTGGGGGTAGAGCACGAACATGAGGCATTTAAAAAAGCTAAGATAGGAAGAGATAGAGGTGAAGAGTCCATAGACTACCTGGAAAAGAAAAGTTTGCTCAAGTTTGATCTCTCGGTAGAAAAACCTTTAAAAGAGGGTGGTGGAAAATCGGACAGAGTGTTATTTGAGTTGCCTTTTATGCGTTTTTGGTTTGCTGCCATTTCTCCTTATTATAAGAGCATTTCAAGGGGTGATTTTAGTGAATTTGCACAAAAATGGAATCAGCTCAAAGGGAATTTTTCTATCTTGCTGAGCAATCTTTTGGTACGAGAACTGGTAAAACAAAACTTTGCTGAAAAGTTTGCAGAGGACCCCATTGTCTCTATAGGTTCATATTATGACAAGCAGGTATACATAGAGATACTAGCCAAAAGAAGATCGGGAAAGATGTTGGCAGGTGAGTGTAAGTACTCTAAAGAGGCGGCAAAAATAAACATGTTTAATACCCTGAAAGAGAAGTGTAAAAAAGCAGAACTCAACATAGCTGATTATGTACTCTTTTCTAAAAATGGATTTTCTGCTGAACTTGAAGAGATCAAAGATGCAGAAATAACACTTTTATCTCAGAGCCATCTGGTTTCACTGCTGGATAATTTGACTGAAGAAGATTTGTTAGTGTATAAAAATAAAAAGTATTGAGCAAATGGCACGCATCGATCAAAAAGAATTTTTTCAAGACAATTATGATACCTTTGGCATCTCTGCATGTGGTGTAGCATGGAATTCTGAACAGTCGCAAAAACGCCGTTTTTCGGCCATTGTTTCCTGCCTTGGTAATGTGAGAAATGACACGCTTGTTGATGCAGGCTGTGGCTTTGGTGACTTTTACCTCTACCTTAAAGAGAAAAACAACTTACCAAAAAACTATATAGGTTTGGATCTCTGCGAACCGATGGTCAAAGAGGCGAAGGTACGTACGGGCTGTAAGATAGTACAGTGTGATATCTTGCGTCAAACCATTCCTTTGGCCGACTGGTATGTTGCCAGCGGATCGATGAATCTTTTGACCCGCCTTGAAACACAAGTGTTCATACAGCGTTGTTTTGAAAAAAGCCGTAAAGGATTTGTCTTTAATCTTTTAGAGGGCAAAGAGTGTGAAGGTGCGTTTAGCTATTGGAAAACACACGAGATGAAAAAGTTTTGTCAGGCACTCGGCGTAAAAGTACAGATCAAAGAGGGCTATATAGATGGAGATTTTACGGTAGTGCTAAGGAGTTGAGTGGGTATAACATTAAGCCTCAATTGAAGCATAAGGATACCAATGAGAGAGCGCTGGAGTACCTCCAGTGTACTGCTTCATCTATATAGCCTTTGATGGATATAGTTGATCGCTCTCGTTTCCACTCTCCCGAGTGGGATTGCATACTGGAGATTCAATTCGCCATCACGTGCATCACCAGATACCATACAGCGCGATATGCATTCCCAACGAGGACGTTGGGAACGAGACCAATGAATGTTTCATTGTGCATTATTGTTCTTGTCCGTATTCCCACCAGGGGATTGGTGGAACGAGCAAAAGGAAACTTAGGTTGTTTTTGTCACCCGATCCCTTTATTTGTGTCCGCACCGGTGAGTGGCTATAGATTGGTTTTCATCACTCTATTTCTTCGTCCTTTCAGCACGACAAAGAAAATCGCGGAGCGTTTGTAAATATTCTTGCGGCTTTTCAAGATGATGTTCATGTGAAGCATCCTCAAAAATGCAGATCTCGGATCCTGGAAGGTTTTCCTGATAATATTTGGTCGTTGCAGGGGTTGCTTCATCATAAACCCCACAGGTGAATAGAACGGGGATTACAATTTCTTTCAGTCGGTCTACGCGTTCATAGGTTTTGAGTACTCCGGTTGCGGTGAATTCACTAGGGCCCCACATATGCTCATAAATCACACAATTCAATCTTTCAAAAGTTCTGTTCAGACACTCGGGCCAAGGGTCAAGCCGACAAACATGGCGTCTGTAATATGCCATCATGGCATCTTGATATTGTGGGGAGCTGAACTCTCCGGACTCTTCGCATTTCAGGATCATCTCCCGGATCTCTTTCGGAAGTTTAGCAATATAGGCTTTCCCGTCTTCAATCCAGCGTGAAGTGCTGAGCAAAGGTCCTGAAAGAACCAAACTTATCGTTTCTTTGGAATGCTTTGTAAGAAGATAATCAATCGCCAGCGAGGTGCCCCATGATTGTCCGATAAGATGAGTTTTCTTCAATCCAAGAGCTTTCCGGAGTTGATGGAGTTCATGAACAAAGCGTTCTATTGTCCAGAGGGATATATCATCAAGCTTATCGGAGTTGCCACACCCAAGTTGATCATAAAAAACTACCGGTCGTTCCTCAGCAAGTTCCGCCAATGGTTCAAGGTAATCGTGTGACGCCCCCGGTCCACCATGCACCACCAGGATCGGAATACCCTTTTTATTCTTTCCTATTATTTTATACCATATATTCCCGCCGCTTACAGGGATATACCCTTCCTGGATCTCATCCATATTATTAACTGCTTTGACCTTTGAATTAGTGTTCATGGAGCAACTTCCTTTTCTCGTTCCCGAACTCCTGATCGGGAATGCAGATGCTACATTATAACGTAATGGCATAGAGATACTAACTGTTGCTGGAGTTTAAAATAACTGATCATTTTTTTCGCTCCCACGAAATCGTGGGAGCGAAAAAAGTTACTTTAACATAGCTCGATTAATTTTAGAAGATTCTTTTTAGTATTTTTTTATACTCTGAAGATTTATCATATTTAATGAGCAAAATATCATTTTTTTCAAAAATCGTTGAACCCGTAGGGCGAATATATTTATCTTCTCTTTGGATCAACAAGATAAGAAAATCGGGAGGAAGTTCTAGTTCTGCGACACTTTGCCCAACTACTTTTGAGTTTTCCTCAATGTAGTATTGTTGGAGAGTGTGGTAAAAAAGGGGTGAGGAGGGTGCTTCTTTCTCCTCCTTTTCTTCTATTGCTTCTACTTTGAGTAACTTGGCAACAAATGGCAAAGTGCTTCCTTGAATAAGGATAGAAAAAAGTACCATAAAAAAAACAGTATTGAAGATAAGTTGAGCATTCTCTAAACCCTCTATATAGGGGTAGGTTGCTAAAATAATAGGAACAGCACCTCTAAGCCCTACCCAAGAGATAAAAGTTTTCTCTCTCCATGAAAATTTACTAAAAACTAAACTTAAAAAAACACCGGCAGGGCGAGCTACAAGTAAAAGCCAAAGAGCGATAGCCAAACCATGGAGTGCTACTTCCGGAAGTTGCGATGGAAATACCAAAAGCCCTAGAGTTAAGAACACCCCTATTTGCATCATCCATGCTATCCCATCGTAAAAACCGATCATATTTTTTTTGTTTACAAACTCTTTTGTGTTGATCGTGATCCCTAAAATGTAAACTGCTAAAAAACCATTGCCACCAAGCATGGAAGTGATACTAAAGAGGAGCAAAACCCATGCGATGATAAATACGGGATAGAGCCCATAATAGCTAAAATGAATTTTATTTAAGATGTGAGGGACTACCAATCCAACTACAATTCCTAAAGCTGTCCCGAGTGCAAATTGGACAAAGAAACTAAAAATCCATTCATATAAAGAAGTTGTGCCACTGAGTGTAATAATTTGTAATAAGGTGATAGTTAAAAAGATAGCCATAGGGTCATTACTGCCCGATTCTAATTCTAAAAGGGGAGAGAGCCCTTTTTTAAGGGCTACGCCACGAGCCCTTAAAATGGCAAATACAGCTGCAGCATCGGTGGAAGAAACAATAGCTCCAACAAGTAAAGCTTCCAGAAAGCTAAAATCAAAAAGATAATAGATGCAAAGTGCAACAAAAAAAGCGGTGAGTACCACCCCAATAGTAGCAAGGATGATCCCCTCTTTAAAAACAGGTTTTATCACTTTCCATTTTGTATCTAAACCCCCACCAAAAAGGATAAAAATAAGAGCTAAGGTACCTGCACTTTGGGCAAATTGGGCATTGTCAAAATGGATTCCCAAAAGCCCTTCAGAACCAGCGAGCATCCCTATCCCCAAAAAGATAAAAAGAACCGGGATCCCAAACTTATCTGAGAGTTTGCTGGAAAGTGCACTTAAAAAGATTAATAAGCCGATAATAAAAAGATAGAATTCAAAATGGAGCATATGTTCTTAAAACCTTTTTTGTTGATTATCCGATGTTAGCCAGAGCCGAATAATAAAGTGAAATGGAGATCACTTTGGTATAGTTTTTCAAAAAAAGGTGGAGATGAGATACTTATTGCAGGAGAGAGGAGCGGACCTGGACAGAATTTGCTCGCCAATGTGCTTACAAAACACTAATAATTCCTTGCAAAATATCACTAGTCAGTGGCACTATCTTCATACCCCACTTAACGCTGGTTAACAGAAATGTATTGTATCTTATTTGTCATCATAGGTCGCTTTGTATCAGTTGAGAATAGTACGCTTTCTCCCCATAGATGCTATGAAGTATGGTCTTTATAAGTTTTTTTTCTCTCGTTCCACCAGTCCCCTGGTGGAATACAAACGATTTACCAGAAACGTTCTATCTCTATCAATCCTTCAAGACCTTCATAGTTCCTGGCGCTGCTATATCTCCAATGAACGGCTTCATCCACATATCCTCTTTTTACTGGGTTACGGTGAATATAGTCTATCTTACTTTTCATCATTGTATCGGTCTGTATCAGTTTTGGTTGATAACCCTCTTCCCATATCTGATACTCTTTTTCTCTCTTATGGGCTTTCTTATAAAATTTCAACTGTTCAAGCAGTGTTGTCACATTCTCTTTTTTCAGGAGTTTGAGTATCTCGTTGGCTGTATACTTTTTAAATGATTCCATCGTTTTTTGCAAATCATTACTCTGTAAAACCATATGTAAATGATTTTCAAGTATTACATAGGCATAGAGTTTAAATTCATCTTGCTGTTGTAAAAATTTTAATGTCTCAATGATGATCTTCACACTATCTTTACGGGTAAATATTGGTAGCCAATGCAATATCGTACAGGTGACAAAATGCGGGTGCGTTGGTTCATAAATTTTCTCACAGAGAGTGCAAGCACAAAATAGTGACTTCTTCCCATCCAAATATTTTATCTTATATCTATTTAACCATTGATTGTGGCTTATTATCTTTTGGTCTGCATTCCACCAGGGGACTGGTGGAACGAGAGATGATTGCAAGAAGCAGAGGTGTTACTTCGTCACCACCTCGATATACCCCACCGGACGTATATGTAGAAGGTTCTCTTCGATCGTGACGACATCACCGTCGAGTTCGATGAGATTGTGGTGGTTTTGGAGATCGATGGTCATCTCCCGGACCTCTCCGCAGAAGCTTCCAAACCTTCTGATGAAACGAAGCGGGGTGAAGATAAAGAACTTCCGTGGACTCATCAGCATGAAAGGGGTCAGGAGAATATGTGCCGGCAGGAGGAGGAGTACGGCAAGCAGGTACTTCAAAGCGCCGTGTTCGATCCATCCGAAACGCAATGTCTCCGAGAGGATGATATGCTGCAGGTCGCCCATGTTTCCCGCAGAGAATAAGAAGAGCTCCTCGTTGAGCTTGAAGAGGTGGTGTTTCTCTTTGCCGGGGGTTTCTCCTCTGGCAAGCAGATCGAGCACCTCCTCCACCTTCGGGGTCTGGTGTATCCTGGCCACAAGGTTGAACGAGCCTGTAGGGTTGAGGATGAACGTCGGGATACGTTCCATGTCGTGAAGCTGCTGGAGCGTACGCCGGATACGTCCGTCCCCGCCGGTGATGATCACATAGTCATACTGCTCGATATCATGTACCCTGGTGATCTCCGAGATATCGATAGAGGTGATATCCAGCCCGGTATGTCTGATCTCTTTGCCGATAGAGAGTATTTGCATCAATAGCCTTTAGATATTTGATCTATTTGGTTACAATTATATCCATGAAAATTGAAAATGAAGATGCTCTCGATCACCTTATCATCTGTCATCAATGCCATACGCTGCATGAGGAGATCCCTATCGAAGATGGGACGAAAGCGTGTTGTGTGGAGTGCAGAAGTGTATTGTATCGGTATGACTCCAGGCTGATAGACCATGGCTTCGCGCTTTCCCTCACCACTTTGATATTTTTCGCGGTGGCAAACTTTTTCCCGCTCGTGCAGATCGAGATGCTGGGGAACGAACAGTTCATTACGATACCCATGACATTTTTCTCTCTGTTTGAGAACGGTTTTTATGTTGTAGGGATGTTATGCGCGGTTGTACTGTTTCTGTTCCCATTGGCGATCTTTGTGCTTTATGTCATGCTTTTCCTGATGCTGAAGCTTAAAAAAGGAGAGGATCTCAGCAGAAGACTTCTGGTCTGGCTCTCCTACATGAAGCCATGGAGCATGAATGACATCTTTCTGATCAGTATCCTGGTGGCACTGGTCAAACTGATCGGTTATGCCCAGATACATATGGGGGTGGCATTTTGGGCTTTGGCGGTGTTTGTGTTGTTGGATATCTATATGACAAAGCATATACATCTGAAGGAAATATGGATGCTGAGAAAACAGATTTTTGCGGAGAAACAATGATAGAAGTCGATGAAAAAAATCTGATACGCTGCCCGGTGTGTGAAGCGGTCAATATCGATAAAGACAAAGAGAACAGATGCCGCCGCTGCGGCTCTCCCATCTATAAATACAGACGCTTCAAGACCGAAAAGAGCTGGGCATACCTGATCACAGCGATCATCGCCTATATCCCGGCAAACCTCTATCCGATGCTTGTGAGCACCCAATTTGGGAAAACGGAGGAGAGTACGATCGTAGGTGGGATCATATTGATGTGGGAGTCAGGCTCCTATCCTATCGCTGCTGTGATCTTTTTTGCCTCGATCCTGGTGCCTATCATGAAGTTCCTTGTTTTGGTTTATTTGCTAATTAGTGTAAAATACCCTTTAGGAAAAGATAAAAAAGTTAATAAACATAAGCTCTATTATATGACTGAAACCATTGGTCCCTGGTCGATGATCGATGTGTTTGTCGTGGCGATACTGGCGGCATTGATACATATGCACAATGTCCAGATCATTGCAGGAACAGCAGCGACGGCATTTGCCCTTTCAGTCTTTTTCACCCTTTTGGCAGCACAGGTTTTCGATGAAAGCCTTATCAAGGAGAACCGTTAATGTCTAAAAACATTCCGGAGATAGAAGCGTCTTCAAAGTTCAACTTTGTCACTTCTATATGGATCGTACCTTTTGCAGCGCTTCTTATCGCTGCATGGCTGGCGTATCAGTACTACTCTGAACTGGGGCCGGAGATCAAGATCGTCTTTCCCAACAATGAAGGACTGCAGGCAGGGCAGAGTGTCATCAAGTACCGAGATGTCACGATAGGAAAGGTCACGAAGATCCACTTGGAAAATGATGGTTCCCAGGTTGCCGTCTATGCGCGTATGGAGAAGACGGCTGAACCATTTTTGAATGAACATACAAAGTTTTGGATCGTCAAACCTGAA
>JAQVHV010000071.1 GCA_028696055.1 Sulfurovum sp. | reverse complement strand
GAAAAGCGCGCATACAATTTTGTCTCATCTTCAAGGACAACCCCAATTTAGATATTTAAAGCGACATGAGTGCTACCAAAAGTATATCAGACTTTTGGGTGAAAAGTACCAAAAGGCGATCGCATTTGTCTATATCAGACAGAATACCCTTTTTGTTGCTGTAACGCACCCCGGCTTTAAAATGGAGCTCAATTATAATAAAGAAGTGTTGAAAGATATTTTATCCCGCTTTGCAGTGAGTGAGAAAAATTGTAGCATGTTACAAGCTGACAAGGTTGTCATCTTTCATTCGAAGTATCATAAGGTCACTGCTGAAGCAGAGGAGTCATCCACTGTTCCCCATTATTATGAACTGGCAGAGGGGAAATTCGAAGTCTGTACCGAGGATGCGGAACTGCAGGAAAAGTTCGAAGCGATCAAAAACAGCATAAAGAAGAACCGATGAAACCCTTATCTAAACATAGATATAAGGGTTTCACTCTTGCCAAGAGGCAAAGCTTTAGCGAAGGGGATTTTCACTGGGCTTTGCGCAGCGAAAAGGAGATTTCCAAGTGAAAGAGACCATACAGAACCTTCCTGATTCTCCCGGCGTCTACCAGTACTTTGACGAGAGAGGCAAACTCCTCTATGTGGGAAAAGCCAAAAGCCTGAAAAACCGTGTGAAAAGCTACTGGAGGTTTACGCCGCTTTTCCGGCCGAATCCCGACCAGTCAAGCCGCATTGTGATGATGCTCAACGAGGCAGAAAGAGTTGAGTATCTCGTCGTTGAGAGCGAAGAGGATGCACTGATCCTGGAAAATTCGCTGATCAAACAGCTCAAACCAAAGTTCAATATCCTGCTGCGCGACGACAAGACCTACCCCTATATCTACATCGATGAATCGATCGACTATCCCCGCTTCGAGATCACCAGAAAGGTGGTCAAAGGCAAAAAGATCACCTACTACGGCCCCTTCCCTTCAGGAGGGAAAGCACTGCTGGATGCGATCTATGAGGTCTATCCGCTTGTACAGAAAAAATCATGCCTCAGAGAGGGCAAAACCTGTCTCTTCTACCAGATCAAAAAGTGTTTAGGGCCCTGTGAGGGGAAGGTTACACCCGAGGAGTACGCCAAGATCATCAGCGAGGTCAAAAGCGCCATCACCAAACGCAAAAAGCTGCTGGATATCCTCACGGAGAAGATGACTGCCCTGGCGATGAACGAACGTTTTGAAGAAGCGGCCAAAATGAGAGATATGATCCGCTCGATCTCCACACTGACACTCACCTCCAACATCGACATGGCAAACCGTATTGACCTGGATATCTTTGCGATCCTAAACGGCGATGAGAGAGGGGTGATCGTCAAACTTTTCATGCGAGAGGGGAAGATCATCTCCTCCTCGCACAGCTACTTCAGACATACCCATATCTTCGATGAGAATGAAGCCTACAAGCAGGCTCTTCTGGAGTTCTACACAGCGGATGTACCGCATATCAGCAAACAGATCCTGACCGCCCACCCCTTTGAAGATGCGGAACAGGTCGCACAGACGCTCTCCAAACGCTTCGGCCAGAAGATCGAGATCATCACACCGCAAAAAGGACCCAAGAAAAAGCTCATCGAACTTGCACTGCAAAACTGTGAAGAACTGCTTCGGAACCCCAAAGAGAAAAACATCATTGAACAGAAGGTGGCTGACCTGCTCGGTCTTTCAGCGATCCCCTACCGGGTAGAGACATTTGACAACTCGCATATGATGGGGGCAGCAACCGTCGGCGGTATGGTCGTCTGGGATGAAGGAGCATGGGACAAGAGCAGCTACCGGCGCTATGAACTCCATGCCAAAGACGAGTACGGCCAGATGAGAGAGCTGCTCAGCCGCAGGATCGAAAAGTTTTCGGAGGCTCCAGCCCCTGATCTCTGGATCCTTGACGGGGGCCAGGCCAACCTCAACCTTGCCAAAAAACTCCTGCAGGAAGCAGGTGTCAACCTTGATGTCATCGCCATCGCCAAAGAGAAGCTCGATGCCAAGGCGCACCGCGCCAAAGGGTCATCCAGAGACCTGCTCTATACGGATCACGGCATCCTCGAACTTCAACCCGGCGATGAACGTCTTCACTGGATACAAAGACAAAGGGATGAGGCCCACCGTTACGCCATCACCTACCATCAAAACAAAAAGCGCAAAGAGGATACTCAGGTCTCATTGCTCAACCAGAAAGGGATAGGGAAAGCGACGGTCAAAAAGCTCATTGATTATTTCGGCACGTTTGATTCGATCCATAATGCGACTTTTGAAGAACTCGCAAGAGTCACCAATCATAAAGTGGCAAAAATCATTTACGCCCTTAGAGAGGGGTATGAGTATTAAAAGGTGTTGACCGCTACTATAATTAAAGGTTAATCTTCATATTTTTTACTAAAAAAGGCTATTTCAATCCACTTTTAGTTTAATTGTTATAAAGTTTTTATAATAATTTTTTTTATTTGCAAGTTGGTAGAGTCTTAATATTGTAGATCAAAATTTTTTATTTCATATGAACAAGGAGTGAACCATGCCAAGGCCCGAACCGATTGATGAGGAATTCAAGTTTGACCAGGGCTTGATTGTCAGCTCCACCGACCTTAAAGGGATCATTACCTATGCCAACAGGAAGTTCTGTGAAATTGCCGACTATTCCAGGGAAGAACTGATAGGCAAAAATCATAACATCGTGAGACATCCCGATATGCCAAAGGCTGCCTTCAAAGAACTCTGGGAGACGATCCAAAGCGGCAAGGAGTGGACCGGTGTCGTAAAAAACCTGCGCAAAGACGGTAAATACTATTGGGTCTATTCACATATTGTTCCGATAGAAAAAGAGGGAGAGATCGTAGGATATACGGCCGCAAGAAGACCCGCTTCACAAAATGAGATCAACGAAGCCATTCCCCTCTACAGAGAATTGCTGGAACAAGAAACAAATTAAAGGAGTTATTCAGATATGTACTACATCACCAATCAAAATGATCAAGTCATTGCTGCGGATAAGGCACTGCTTGAACTGACAGGGCTTCAGAGCGTTGAAGAACTGTATCAGAAAATGATCAAAGAGAAACTCTCCTTCGTCTCATTGGTCCCGGAGGATCTCACTATAGCTTTCGGAGATCACGAAGAGCAGCAATACACCTTTCACCGGGAAAGTACGCCGCTCTTCAGTATGCTGGGAGAGCTAACGCTGCATATACTGACCGCTTCGGATCTCTCTGCGGCACCAGAGAATAAGCTTCTCTCTTTGGATGATGATATCAGCCTTGTTGAAAAGGAAGAGGAGCCTGCTGTGTTCAGTGAAACAGAAAAGCAGAGCGAGGATGAAGAGATAATCCCTATACTTGATGATGAACTGTTCAAAGAAGCAGAAGAAGAGCTCACTCTCAAAGAAACGCCTGAAAGTGTAGAAGAACCATCTGATTTTGAACCGATCGCTCTTTTGGAAGAAGAGCCTGAAACACCTTTCGTTGAACCATCTGCCGAAGAGGAAAAAGCCAAAACATCGTTCAGCGAACCTGAAGTGAAATCATCCGCTCCGATCTATCTTGATGTTACAAGGATCAGTGAAACGATAGGGATCACCGAGGAGGAGTACAATCACTTCCTCAACGAATTTATCGATACCGCCATCTCACTGGAAAAAGATCTCAGCAGTGATAATGAAGAAGTACTATTGTCTGCGATAAAGACACTGGTACAACTTTCAGAGGTATTGTATCTTCCTGAAATTTCAAATGCTGCAAAAGAGATAGAGAATGCTTCTGCACAAGAGCGTGAGAGACTTGTGGAAAGTTTCTACCATAAACTTGCGCGGATCACAACACAGCAGAGTACGCTGCCTGATACGGAACTGCCTTCAATCGAACCCGATATCATCCCAATCGAAGAGATAGCTGCTGCTCCGGAAACAGAGATAGTCGAAGAACCAGCCAAAGAGGAGTTGCCCGCAGGAAGCTTTGGAATGATCGATCTCAGCGATGTAAAACCGATACACTTTGATTTCCGTCTTGAGGAAGCGGCAGATGAACTCAGCCTGCCCGTTGAGCTCATCGAGGAGTTTGTACATGACTTTATCGAGCAGGCAAGAAGCGAAACAGAAAATATGCTTGAAGCCTACCGGCAGGGTAATCTGGACAAGATACAGAAGATCGGACACCTGCTCAAAGGCGCTGCAAGCAACCTTCGTATCAATCCTCTCGCGGATACCCTCTATCAGATACAGTTCTGCGAGGACAGCAGCAAACTCGAAGCATTGATCAAGAGCTACTGGGCACACTTCATTGCGTTTGAAAAACAAATGGAATTGATATCTAAATAAAGGAACGAATATGACAATACGCAACAGACTTAAACTGCTGGGATTGGTACCGGTCACCCTGCTGATCTTACTGGCAAGTTACTTTTTCATCATTTCATATGCCAACTTTGAAAAGGCAAATGCACTGAAACTCACCCTGGGCAACAATGCCAAACTCGATCATCTTCTTGGTGAACTCGGGAAGGAACGCGGTTTGTCATCTCTTTACCTGGGGAGTGATCAGAAAGAGTTCAAGGAGGTCATGGAGAAACAAAGAGCAAAAACCGACCAGGCGGTTGCGGGACTCAAACTGGTAGATATATCCAATGACAATGCCTATCTTCCGTTCATTGCCGGTCTGTTCAACAAAGATCTTTCACGCGACCTGATGGGCTACGGTATCATGATGAACAATCTTAAAGATATCGCATCAACCAGAAATATCATCGATAGCAATGCCCCCGACTTCAAAGCGGTCTTCTCTGATAAATTTACCGATAAACTAACAGATCCGATACTTGATACACTTCTCAAAGTCAACAACTTTGCACTGGATACGGAGATCACTTCCCTGATCTCCTCGCTCTCCCAGCTCTATATCTCCAAAGAAAATGCTGGCTTGGAAAGAGATTACGTCGCTTACTTTATGGGGAAAAGACTCTCCATGACATTTGAAGAGATTGCACTCTGGGATCTGTTTAAGACCAAAGCCAACCTTTTTGATATCGAACACGTGACAGACCCTCAATTACGCAGAGAGCTTGAAGAGCTGATGAATAGCCCTCAGTCCATGGAGATGCTTACTGAACTTGCTGAAACTTCTTCTGCGATCCAGACAGATATCGATAACGGGGACTATGCCGAGGAACCGATGGACTGGTTCGCCCTGCAGACAAAAAAGATCACACTCCTCTCAAAAGCAGAACTGCTGATTTCAAATGCACTCTGGAAGAAGAGTGAAGCATATCTTGATCAACAAATATCACTCCTGACCATTGCATCAACCATCCTTTTCCTGAGTTTTATCCTGGCATACCTTGCCTATACCACCATCAGGGACATGACAAGAAACATTAAAGAACTTGAAGATGTCCTCAACAAGGCCGTGACAGAGATGAAGAGCAGCGAACAGTATCTCTCTGCGGATATTGCGGCGATTGAAAACATTAACCTCGATACACACGAAGGGACAAAAGAGGCCTACCACTTCCTGGATACGCTTGTTGAAACGGCAAAACAGGATAAACTGACTGCCCTTCAGGCAAATGAAGCGAAGTCTCTTTTCCTTGCGAACATGTCACATGAGATCCGTACACCGCTCAATGGGATCGTCGGATTTACAGAGATCCTCAGAAGTACAGACCTCGACGCAGAACAGAAAGAGTTCCTGAATATCATTGACAAGAGTTCCGAAAACCTTCTCAGTATTATCAACAATATTCTTGACCTCTCCAAGATCGAGAGTAACAAGATTGAGATTGAGAACATCATATTTGATGCAGCAGAAGAGTTCGAGAGTGCCGTAGAAACCTATGCTGTCGGTGCTGCAGAGAAAAATATCGACCTAAACTTTTTCATGGATCCGACAATCTCCAAAAAACTCAAAGGTGACCCTACCAAGATCAAAGAGATCGTCATCAACCTCCTTTCCAATGCGATCAAGTTTACCAGTTATGGCGGGGAGATCAATGTTGAGATCACAAAAATGGACAGCAGCGATGGTGAATCGAGCATTATGTTCAGTGTCTCGGACAATGGTATCGGTATGACCAAAGAGCAGCAGTCGCGTATCTTTGATGCCTTCTCTCAGGCGGATGTTTCTGTCACCAGAAAATACGGCGGTACAGGTCTCGGGCTTACGATCTCCAGCCAGTTCGTTGAACTCATGGGTGGGGTGCTTGAACTCGATAGCGCAAAAGACAAAGGGACAACATTCTTCTTTACGATCCCGCTTGAAGAGGTTGCTTCAACCGAACCAAACTATGCCAATGCATTTACTGATGTGACCGTCGGCAAATATCAACAGGATATCCCGACAAAACTCGATACCTACTTTGAAAAATATTTCAATTTCTTTGGCAACACGGTAAAACATTTTGAATCCGTGGGAGAGCTTAAAGAGCTGATTGAGAGTAATGAATGTTCCTCCTATTGGGTAGATATCGATAAGGTAAAACAGAATATCCTTGATGCACTGCACAATATCGACAAGTCAAAACTCATTGTCGTGGCCAATATCACGAGTAGAAACAAGGTGGAGGATCTTGGGGTTCCGCAAGAGAATGTGATCTACAAACCTGTCAATTTCACCAAGGTCCAGGAGGTATTGAGTGCAACGGCCGAGACAAAACCGAAGATCGTCGAAGAGGCCATAGAGCGACAGGAGACTTATTTTGATGCAAAAGTGCTGGTCACCGAAGACAATATCATCAACCAGAAACTGATTACGCGTATCCTCCAGGAGCACGGGATCACCGTAGATATCGCCAATAACGGACTGGAGGCATTTGAGAAGAGAAGATCAGGTGATTATGACCTCATCTTCATGGATATCCAGATGCCGGTCATGGACGGTATCGAAGCGACCCACGAGATCCTTGACTTTGAAGAGGATGAGGAGGAAGCGCATATTCCTATCGTTGCATTGACCGCAAATGCCCTGAAAGGTGACAGGGAGAGATTCCTTGCAGAGGGGATGGATGAATATATCACCAAACCGATCGAAACAGCTGAACTACTCTATATCCTCAACAAGTTCCTCTCTCACAAAGCGGGTACAGAGAAAAAGCAAATCGCTGCTCCAGAGATTGTTTCGGTGAAGAATGAAGCAGAAGAGACCGTTGTCCCTGAGCTTGCAGAGGCAAAAACCGATGAAGATAAAACAGATGAGGAGATCATCTATGATCTTGGAGTCTCCGGAGAGAACGGAAAGAAAATTCTCATTGCAAAAAAATTCCTTCTTGAAAGCAGGGTACTCAAAAAGGTCATGGATAACCTCGCATATGAATACACCCTACTTGAGGATCTCAGTGAGCTGGAGGCCGAACTTGCGTCAGGGAACTACGATATTGTCTTTACCGATGATGACCTTGTAACAGATACAATAAGCAACATCTCCGGTAATATAGCTATAATTACAGCTCAAAATTCAAAAGCACAGATAGAAAGTATCATTCAAAAACATAGAGGATAATATAAGATGGCGTTAAAAGTACTGATAGTAGACGATGACTTTATCAACAGAAAACTGTTAAAAACCCTTTTAAAGAAAAATCCGGGAGTTTCAGAGACCATTGAAGCAGAAAACGGCTCTGATGCCCTGGACAAACTCAAAAAAGATGCGGAGATCAACATTATACTGCTGGACATTATGATGCCGGTAGTGGACGGTGTAGAGTTTTTGAAGATATTCAGAGCGGATATGAAAAATGCACACATTCCCGTGATCGTCCTCTCAACGGATGATACAAGAAAAACAGAAGTGTATGAAAACGGTGCAAATGATTTTCTGAGAAAACCGGTCAAAGAGAATGACCTCAATGCAAAAATCGAGCAGTGGTCCTAAACGCCACTGTTTTTTAAATACGACAGGGCCCGTGCCCTGTAAGCGCTCTCCCCTTCTCTTTTTTAATCTATAAATATCTCTTTGAGCACATCATCGATCGTTCTGACAGGAATGATCCTGACAGCATCACGCACCTCTTCGGGTATCTCATCCATATCTCTTTCATAGTTTTTAAGAGGGATCAGTGCACGCTTGACTCCGGCCGTATAGGCAGCGATCAGCTTCTCCTTCAACCCGCCGATCGGCAGGACGTTCCCGGTCAAAGTCACCTCTCCGGTCATAGCGATCTCGTTATCGATCTTCTTCTCACTGAGCACCGATGCGATCGCCGAGACCATGGCGATACCTGCACTTGGTCCATCTTTTGGCGTGGCCCCTTCAGGCACATGGATATGCAGATCGTAGCGCTTATAGACCTCCGAGACATCAAGTTCTATACGTTCTTCTTTCTCTTTGGGACTAGGGGGGATCACCGACGGAGAGATCGGCAGCTTATTCTCGTCGATCAGGATCTTGACAACAGAGTGGGCAATTCGTACCGACTCCTTCATCACGTCACCAAGCTTCCCTGTCAGCTGCAACCCGCCTTTGCCTTTGATCTTGATCGCCTCAATGGTCAGGACATCGCCGCCCACTGCCGTCCATGCCAGTCCGTTGACTACCCCGACACGAGGTTCAGGATGTACAGGTGAGATCTCAAAGACCTTTTTGTCAGTGAACTTCTCAAGGTTCTTCTTTGTGATCACCACCTTGGTCAGGCTTCGGTCCTCAAGCAGCCTTCTCGCACTTTTGCGCATCAGGTCAGCGATACGCCTCCTCAGGTTTCTCACCCCTGCTTCCCTCGTATAGTCGCTGATAAGCAGCTTCAATGCCCTATCGCTGATGGTGACCTCATTGGCCCTGAGCGCATGTTTTTTTGCCTCCTGGGGGATCAGATAGCGTTTTGCGATCTCAAACTTCTCTCTTGGCGTATAGGAGTTCAGCCCGATAAATTCCATCCTGTCGCGCAACGGTGCAGGGATGCGCCCCACCTCATTCGCCGTGGCGATGAAGATCGCCTTGCTCAGGTCGATATTGAAGTTCAGATAGTAGTCGCGGTACTTCACATTCTGTTCGGGATCGAGGATCTCAAGGAGCGCTGCAGTCGGGTCGCCTCTCATACTGCGCCCTACTTTGTCGATCTCGTCCAGCACGATCACAGGGTCCATACTCTTCCCTTCTATCAAGCCCTGTACCAGGCGGCCGGGCATTGCCCCGACATAGGTACGCCTGTGGCCGCGAAGCTCGTTGACATCTTCCAGCCCGCCCAGTGCGATACGCACCAGCGGTCTCCCAAGCGCCGTAGCGATAGAGTTCGCCAGAGAGGTTTTACCCACCCCCGGAGGTCCTGCAAAGCAGAGTATCGCGCCGTTGGTCTCTTTTTGCTTCATCCCTCTCAACGCCGCAAGTTCGCGTACAGAGAAGAACTCCACGATACGCTCTTTTGGCTTTTCCAGGGAATAGTGGTCCTTATCAAGCTCTTTGGCCACCTTATCTACACTGAGGTCCTGTTTCGTATATTTGCCAAACGGCATATCAAGTACCCACTCCAGATAGGTCTGAAGTACGTTGGCATCCGCTGACTCGGGATGCATACGG
>JAQVHV010000070.1 GCA_028696055.1 Sulfurovum sp. | reverse complement strand
CCGAACATCGCAGCAAAAAGCAGCAGGATCAGGGATACCCAAAGGTAGATCCGGGCAAAATCCTCCCATGTCGTAAGCATATGATAGATAGACCCCAAGAAAAACCCTATACTGATCACATAGATCGCCGTCCCCCACATGACCCTTTTATGCATCAAGGTTCCTGAATTTATATCCGACCCCGCGGATATTTGTGATATGTTCGGGAAAAAGTTTTTTCAGCTGTGTCACATAGACACGTATCGAACCGTCGCTTGGCATCTGGTTGGCTGTCCAGAGCTGCTCTTTGATAAATGTATTACTGACCACATCCCCTTTGGACTGCACAAAAAGCATCAGCAGCTCTATCACCTTGACCGTCAGTTCAACCTCTTCTTCCTGATGGAAAAGTATCTTGTTTTTCACATCGAGGGTATACTCACCGATCCTGACACAGTGGGTCCGCGTCTGCCTGCGAAGCAGTGCATCAATACGCAGCTGAAGCTCATCAAAATCGATGGGCTTCTTCATATAGTCATCCGCCCCCAAGCCGAATCCTTCAGCGAGAGACTCCTTGTCCTCCCTGGAGGTTAAAAATATCGTCGGCGTCATATCCCCCGCGCTGCGCAGTTTGCCCAGGAGATCAAATCCGCTTTCGTAAGGGAGATTCACATCAAAGAGATAGATATCATACCTCTTCTCATAGGTGAGGTCCAGCGCTGAGTAGGGATCCATCACCGCATCCAGCAGATAACCCTCCTCCTCCAGGAAATCCTGAAGTGTCTCATTAAAAAGCTTATCATCTTCCAGTATAAGAACCCGAACCGCCATCACTCTCCTTTCAATTTATACGCAAAGTAACATTATAACCAAACTTGTTTTTTTAACTGGAAAGATATGCATATCTGCCGCTTATAACAATAATAAAATTTTTCACTATTACTGGTTATAATATCTATAACTCATTTAAAGGTATTTTGCAGAATGGGGAAAAACATTTTTTTTAAACATTATGAGGGGAAAATCTTAGCATTTGGACTTTTCCTGCTTGCTGTATTTTTAATCCTCCTGACGATAAGTGCTTACTTCTGGCCGGAGAGGCTCAATGTATTGCTGAGTATGACAGCATCCAATATTATTTTTGGAAGAATGGCCGGACTCTCCATCGGTATCTCTTCACAGATGGACAGTGCGATGCTCATTGCATTTAACCTATTCATTGAATCGATTATGGTATTGATACTCTATCCGCTTTTTGTCCTCAGCTGGAGAAGCCTTCACGTGGTTTCCTATAAACCGTTAAACGACTTTTTCAAACGCTCCCAGAAGAGCGCAGAGAAGTATCAGCCAATGATTCGGAAGTATGGCATCATAGGTCTGGTATTTTTTGTACTCACACCTTTTGCAATGACGGGACCTGTGGTAGGCAGCTTTGTGGGCTATCTTATGGGTCTTCCTCATCTAACTACGCTTGCAGCTGTCCTCTTCAGTACATTGGTGGCGATCATCCTATGGACCTACTTTATCAAAAACTTTGAAGCGACGCTTATTGTCTACAGCGATGCACTCATTATGGTGCTTTCCATTGCTGCTGTGATCGTCCTGATCTGGTATTTTGTGAGAGGAAAGAGGGGTTGATTTTCGACCCTGTAAATGACACGCAGGTGTCATTTGCCTAACGGGTCCTTCTGCCTCCGCGGGTCGCTTTGCTCCACCGCTCTGGTTTCGACCCTACAAATGACACGCAGGTGTCATTTGCCTAACGGGTCTCACATATACATTCCGCCGTTTACTTTTAGGGTCTCTCCGGTGATATAGGAGGAGTGGTCAGAGAGCAGGAATGCTACGGCATCAGCGACCTCTTTGGCCTCGCCGAATCTTCCCATCGGGATCTTGGCGGTAAAGGCTTCTTTGATCTCCTCTTTGAGCACATCTGTCATCTCTGTAGCGATGAACCCCGGAGTGATCGTGTTGTATCTGATCCCTCTCGATGCTGCTTCCTGGGCAAAAGATTTGGTCATCGCAATCGTCCCGCCTTTGCTTGCAGCGTAGTTGGTCTGACCTGCATTTCCCGTCTCGCCTACGATCGATGCGATATTGACTACCGATCCGAAACGTTTTTTGCCCATCACCTTGAGTGCTTCTCTGCATCCGATGAATGTCGACTTCAGGTTGGCGTTGATCACGTCCATGAACTGTTCTGTCTTCATTCTCATCGCCAGACCGTCTTTTGTGATCCCTGCGTTATTGACAAGGTAGCTCAGTGCTCCATCCTCTTCCACGATGCGTTTGATCGCCTCCACAAAAGCCTCTTCATCGCTCACGTCAAACCCGATTACCTCACCCCTGCCGCCTTCTGCTTCGATCCCCGCTTTTACCGCATTCGCTTCAGCCTCTCCGCTTCGGTAGTTGATCCATACCTTCAGTCCCATCTGCGCCAGTGTTTTCGCTATCTGCGCACCGATACCTCTGCTTGCTCCGGTAACCAGTACATTATTCCCGCTAAATTTCATGATACTTCCTTGCAAAATCTTTGCGATATTGTAGCATGAAGCGCTTAATGAGACTCAAATAACTCATTCTTGAGTTTCTCAAAGAACTCATAATCCTCCGGCGTGATCTTGTCCGAGTAGATGATACGGTTCAGCTGCTCCATCAGATGGTATTTGGAGATCCTGTCTTCGCTGAGTGCCTGCTTGATGATCCGGATATGGTGGTCAAGGTCATACTCTTTATCCATCAGTTCATTGAGCAGTATTTTCCCCTCAGCCTCGCTGCACTCAAACTCTTCACCGAGTATACTGCAAAAGAGCGGTGCCTCTTTCTCTATATCCCTGCCATCGAGCTTAATAATGTGTGCTAAAAGTGTGGCGACTGATTCTTTGATCTTTTTTTGCATACGTACCACCTTTCCTATTCGCTTTCTGAATATTGTAGCATAATTTAAAAGACAGGGATACGGAGATGTCGGAAAAGAAGATCTTGCGGCAGGCGATGCCATCTGCTCCTTTGCAAATGCATCGCTTAGAGACGTTGAACAGAGAGTTTGAAGAAGACGCTAAAAGAGCGGTTCATCCATCTCTTCGGGTATCTTCAGACCCATCACTTTGAGCACGGTCGGTGCCACATTGTTAAGCCCGCCTCCCTCTTTGAGCTTCTCTACGCCATCAGCCAACACCCAGCACCATACCTCTCCTACGGTGTGGTTGGTCAGGACATCTCCCTCCCGGTCCATCATCTCTTCACAGTTCCCGTGGTCAGAGGTAAGCACGATCGCATAGTTTTGCTCTTTGGCCTTTTCGATGATCTTCCCGAGTTCGGTATCCACGGCATTGACCGCTTTGCATGCGGCCTCATAGTTTCCGGTATGCCCCACCATATCGCCGTTTGCAAAATTTACCACCACAAGGTCATATGCTTCATCCATCGCCGTGCGTACTGCTTCCCCTACCTCGGGAGCGGACATCTCCGGTTTCATATCATAGGTCTTCACATCAGGACTCGGGATCAGCACACGGCTCTCGCCCTCCATCGGCTCCTCGACTCCCCCGTTCAGGAAAAATGTCACATGGGCATACTTCTCTGTCTCTGCGGTATGTAGCTGACGAAGCCCTGCCCTGCTTACCACTTCTGCCAGTGTGTTTTTCGGCGCCTCTTTCGGGAAAAGTACCGGATAGGGGAATGTCGCATCATACTGTGTCATCGTCGCGATATGGAGCGGCTTGAAGGTTCTGCCGAATTCACTGAAGTGCGCATCTCCCAGTGCCGTAGTGATCTGGCGCACCCTGTCCGAACGGAAATTGGTCATGATCACCGTATCCCCCTCGGCCATACCTTCATACCCTTCAAAAGCCACAGGCACGATAAACTCATCGGTCTCTTTTTTTGCATAGCTTGCATCCACATATGCTGTTGCAGAAAGTGTCGTAGCAGGAGTTGCCTCTACGATGGCTCTGTAGCCTTTCTCAACCCTCTCCCAGCGGTTATCCCTGTCCATCGTATAAAAACGTCCGCCGAGCGTAGCGATAGAGATATCCTCGTCGGTGATCGCTTCGATCTGCGCGATGTAGCTTTTCGAAGAGGTAGGGCTGACATCCCTCCCGTCGGTGATCAAGTGCATAAAGACTCTCTTTCCTCTCGCCTTTGCCAGTTTTGCCAGTCCGATCGTATGTTCGATATGCGAGTGTACCCCGCCGTCACTCAGCAATCCGACAAGATGCACTCTCTCGCTTCTACCCAGTATCTCGTTGAGCACCGCATTCTCTTCAATGCTTCCGTCTTCAAGCGCCAAAGAGATCTTTACAAGATCCTGGTAGAGAATACGGCCGCTTCCGATAGTCATATGTCCTACTTCGGAGTTCCCCATCTGTCCTTCGGGCAGCCCGACGCTGAGCCCGTGTGTGGAGATCAGTGCCTTGGATCTCTCTCTAAAAAGTCTTTCATAGGTTGGCTTCTCTGCATCTTCAAATGCATTGCATTTGCTCTCAGGTTTATACCCGATACCATCAGTGATAATTAAAACGGTTTTTTGAATATCCATAAAGTACCCTATTCCTGTCAACATCTTATATTTTATTGAAATAATAGTAAAATAACCTTTTTTAATCCTAAAACCGAAAAAGAGACCTATGCTATACGAACTCTCGCACCTTTTAGATATCAACCTTTTTGGATACATTACCGTCCGGTCAGGTTTTGCATTCTTTATCGCATTTATTTTGACGCTCGTGATCATGCCGAAATACCTGGCATGGGCGATCTCAAAAAAAGCCAACCAGCCCATCAACAAGTATGTCCCCGCGCACGAAGGGAAACGCCATACGCCTACGATGGGTGGTGCAGTGTTCCTTTCCGCTACGCTCATTGCCGTACTTTTAAGTGCCGATCTGGGCAATATGTTCGTCCTGGCAGGGCTTGTCACGCTGATCGGTTTCGGCCTGGTAGGGTTTAAGGACGATATCGGGAAGATACTCTCGGGGAACAACCTTGAAGGACTTTCGGCAAGGGGGAAGATGGCAGGACAGGTGCTCGTGGCACTCTCTGCGATAGGCGTTCTTTTCTATGCCGATTTTCCGACAACATTCTATATCCCTTTTTTCAAAAACGAGCTCTTTGATATGGGCTATTTTGCCACTCTCTTCTGGGTGCTTGTCTTTCTGGCTACCACCAATGCGGTGAACCTGACCGACGGGCTTGACGGGCTTGCAACCGTACCTTCTGTCATTGCACTGGTTACACTGGGAACGATCATCTATGTCACCGGCCATGCCATTTTCTCAGGCTACCTGCTTGTCCCCAATATCAAAGGGGTGGGAGAAGTGACGATCATGGCCTCCGCTCTTGCAGGAGGGCTCCTCGGGTTTCTCTGGTACAACTGCTACCCTGCAGAGATCTTTATGGGGGATACGGGGAGTTTGGCGATCGGCGGTTTTCTCGCCTACCTGGCGATCCTCGGCAAAAGCGAAATACTCCTTATCCTGATCGGGCTGATCTTTGTGATAGAGACGGTTTCGGTGATCCTGCAGGTGGGAAGTTTCAAACTGCGCGGGAAAAAAGTCTTTCTGATGGCACCGATACACCATCACTTCGAGATGAAGAAATGGGCAGAGAACAAGATCATCGTACGTTTCTGGATGATCGCACTCATTGCCAATATCCTCGCTTTGATCTCCTTCAAGTTCAGATAGCAGCTGAAGCGATGCTTCAAAATAAAGAATTAAGAGTGAACAGTGAAGAGTTGTGGTAAGCTTTTTTCAAAAAGCCTCTACTATATAGTTGAAAGAATAGAGAAAATCGTGATGAAAAATATACCAACACTCCTCACTCCTTGTTACCCATTCAAAAAACGGAGTTTTTTATGAAACCTACACTTTTCGGATACGGACTAACCACCAGGGCGATCGCAAAAAGCCTTGGCGGAGGCTGTACTTTTTTTGACGACAATGTCAAAGAGGCTTCTGTCGATGAAGCGGGCAACCAGATCCTCCCTTCGCATCTTTTTGATCCCGAAGCAAGCGAACTGGAGGTCACCACCCCCAGTCTCAAGCCCGGTCACCCGCTGATCAAAAGTGCCAGAAACCTGCTCAGCGAGTATGACTACTTTTCCAAAACCATGCCCTTTAGCATCTGGATCTCCGGAACCAACGGCAAAACCACCACCACGCAGATGCTTACACACCTGCTTGAAAAGCGCGGTGCGGTATCCGGCGGCAATATCGGTACGCCGCTGGCAGAGCTTGATACTGAGGCGCCGATCTGGGTACTTGAAACCAGCTCCTTTACCCTGCACCATACTCGGATCGCCTCCCCGAACATCTACCTGCTGCTCCCCATCACACCCGACCATCTTGACTGGCACGGCACACCTGAACAGTATGAGGCAGACAAGCTTGCACCGCTCAAAACGATGCGGGAAGGCGAACTTGCACTGATCCCCAAAGGCCTGAACGTACCTCCCACCCATGCCTATGTGGTGGAGTATGACGAGAACGCATTTTTAGAGAAGTACTTTGGCCTTGATGCCGGGCAGGTTGCATTCAGGGGTGCTTTTTTGCAGGATGCCCTGCTCGCACTGGCGATCACCAGAGTGCTCTTTGATGAAGCCGACTACGGTCTCATCAACGCATTCAAACTCGATGGTCACAGACAGGAGAAGATAGAAGATGCCCAGGGAAGAGTATGGATCAACGACTCCAAGGCAACCAACCTGGATGCCGCGATCCAGGCTATCAAAGGGTTTGAGGGCCAGAGGATACATCTGATCCTCGGAGGAGAAGATAAAGGAGTAGACCTTGCTCCGCTCTTTGAGGTCATGCAGGGAAGCAATATCAGGATCTATACGATCGGGGCAAACAACGAGAGGCTTCTGGATCTGGCAAGAACCTATGGGATCGAAGCCCACGAGGCAAAAACCATTGATCAGGCAGTAGCCGCGATCGACCGGGAACATACCCGGGATTCCGTCGCGCTGCTCTCCCCTGCCGCGGCAAGTTTCGACCAGTTCAAGTCCTATAAGGACAGAGGAGAGACCTTTATCAGGCTGGTAAAGGCTCTATAGCGCCACAACAAAACATAATCGATTTTTGATTATAATGAGTGATAGTCAAACCTAAAAAAGGATCTTTTCAGTGATGCGGATTTTATTGCTCAATACAAACCCTGTTGTCTCCAGACTCATCGCTCTGTGCTTAAAAGACAGGCATATAGAGCTCTATGAATTCTCATCCCTGGAAAAAATAGAAGATAAAGCGTACGATCTTGGATTTATCGATGATGCGAGTTACGGCCGTATCACTACCGATATGCTCCAGGCATTCCGTATCGATAAACTAGTGCTTCTTACCGCGTATCCGGAAGAGAGAAACAGCGCTATTGACATAGTGATCAAAAAACCATTTCTCCCTTCCAAGATCATAGAGGTGATAGAGTCGCTGCATTCTACAGAAATCCAAGAAGTACCTTCTGATGAACCGCCTCACATCTTTCCCCTCTCCGCAGAGGAAGAGGAGTTGACGGCAGGCTCCCCTCCGGTTTTAAACATCGATGAGATCGAGAGGATCAAGTCTCTTCTGAAGATGGAGGAGGAGATAGTCGATGAGGAGCTCTGGGAAAAAAATGAAGAGGTGCTGGAAACCTTGAAAAGAGAAGTCATCAAACAAAATCTTATTGATGAGGGACTCGAGATCGTAGAAGAGGAAGATGTGATCAATGCGCTCGAAAAAGATGTCACTCTTCACATCACGCATGATCTCAGTAAATCAGAAGAGCAAAAAGAAGCGTTTGAAGCAAAACTGCTGGACGCAATAGAAAAAATGAAGATCAAAAAATTGAAAAAACTTCTGAACGGCGCGGAAGTCACCATCAATATAAAATTTAAAGACAGTGAAGAATGAGTAGAAAAATATCCAACAGCGGTGCGATCTTAGTATTGTCCGGTCCAAGCGGCGCGGGGAAAAGCACCATTATCAATGCAGCATCAGAAGAGATCGGAGAGTACTATTTTTCGATCTCTACGACAACCCGTCCGCCACGGGCAGGAGAGGTACACGGCAAAGACTATCTCTTTGTAAGCAAAGAGGAGTTTGAAGAGGATATCAAAGCGGAGAACTTCCTTGAATATGCCGAAGTGCACGGCAACTACTACGGGACCTCGCTTAAACCTGTCAGAGAAGCGCTTCAGGAAGGGAAACTTGTCATTTTTGATATCGATGTCCAGGGGCATCGTCTGGTACGGGAAAAGATGAATGACATCACCACATCCGCCTTTATCACACCGCCTACCCTCAGTGAACTTGAAAACAGACTGCGTGCCAGGTCTACTGATGACGAGAGTGTGATCAGCAAACGGATCGAAAATGCAAAAAAAGAGATACTGGCTGTGGGAGAGTATGACTTTACGATACTCAATGACACGGTAGAGGATGCGACAAAAGAGTTTGTCATTATTGCAAAAGCTGCCAGGTTGAAACAAAATGAAGAAGATCAGGTTGAATTTATCTCACGTTGGCTGAGCCACTAAGAAAAATTAAATATTTTCATGTATAATTATCACAAAATACCAAAATGCTATGAAAAGCGATTAGTCGTTTGAAGGGCGCATTTTACGGAAGCAAGCTCAGCGCTAGTAATCTCTGACAAAACAAGTTGCCTTAATGGTACGTTTTTTGAAAGAGACAAATTGGCTTTGCTCCAAAAGTGTTCTTCAACATAGTAATTAATTAAAGGACGAATATGGGTATGCCAAGTATGCCGGAACTACTGATCATCTTAGCGATCGTTGTACTGCTTTTCGGAGCGAAAAAGATTCCTGATCTTGCCAAAGGGATAGGAAGAGGGATCAAAGACTTCAAACAGGCAGTAAAAGAGGACGACGAAAAAGAAGAGAAAAAAGAGATCGCTTCCAAAGAAGAAACTCCTGCCGAAACGAAGATCGAAGAAAAGAAGCCCGAAGAGAAAAAGAGCGATATCGTTTAAAACCGCTGTTCCGGTGCCATGCACCGGGGACATCTCCTTTGACTAACTTCTCCTCCAACGAATTTTTGCTACAATTCCATCACTTAACTATTTTGATCATATGGGAACCTTATGAAACTGAAATCACAACTCAACAAACTTATCAAAGAGGCATTTATCAAAGCCGGGATCGAGGCAGAACCCATCAGCGTCTCTGAGGCGACACAACCGCAGTTTGGCGACTACCAATTCAACGGAGCCATGGCATTGGCAAAAAAACTGGGCAAAAACCCCAGAGAGATCGCCACAGGGATCCTCAATGCACTTGACACATCAACCCTCATCCAAAAAGCTGAAATTGCCGGGCCGGGTTTTATCAACCTATGGCTGGACCACAAGTGGGTTGCTTCGGCATGCCAGGATGCTCTCAGTGACGAAAGAGTAGGCATCAGCAGACACGAAACTCCCAGCAAAGTAGTCGTAGACTACTCCGGACCGAACATGGCCAAACAGATGCACGTGGGGCACCTTCGTTCTACGATTATCGGCGATACCCTCTCCAACCTGCTGGAATTTCTGGGAGACGAGGTGATCCGTCAGAACCATATCGGGGACTGGGGAACACAGTTCGGGATGCTCATTGCCTTCCTTGAAGAGAGCGGCAACGAAGGCGTAGAACAGCTGTGTGACCTTGAAGAGTTTTACAAACAGGCCAAGGCGCGCTTTGATGCGGACCAGGCATTTGCCGACAAGGCAAGAGAGTATGTCGTCAAGATCCAAAGCGGTGACCATCACTGTCTGAACCTTTGGCAGAAGTTTATTGATGCTTCGCTGGGGCACTGCGAAGATGTCTACGGCAAACTCTGTGTCAACCTGACA
>JAQVHV010000069.1 GCA_028696055.1 Sulfurovum sp. | reverse complement strand
TTCCAATATAAAGTCTGTCATGACTCTTTTAAATAACTCTCGTTCATCAATTTTCATTCTTATCTCCAATTATTCAATTGAAAAGATTAGCATATCTGAAAATTGCGAACTTTATTTTACACTATCTTTACACTATCAGATCCTTATAGAAATATAACACGTTTTTGTGATTGTGTGGTACAATAGTTAAAAGAGCCAATAGGAGGGTAGAGATGAAAAAGGTGGCAGGCTTTCTAAGCGCAGCGGTTGCTGTGATCGGATTAAGCGGATGCGGCGGCGGAGGTAGCAGCTCCTATGACCATACCTATTATCTTCAGACCTATAATGGTTCTAATTATGTCGGTGTACCGGATGTTTACTATGAGTGCGGTCCATATGTAGGATATACCGGTTCGAGCGGGGGTTTCAGGATGAGTGATGGTGATACCTGTACCTTCTACGATCTTGATGATACAGTCTCTTATGAATATAATATATTATATCTAGGAGGGAATTCGAGCGGGACGATCGGTTTGGCAGACGTTGAATATTCGTGTGACTCCGGTATTTCCGGCGAAACTGATTACAATGGAGCGTTTACTTTTGATCCTACATATGTAAATCCGGATTACCCTGGTGATATATGTGACTTCTACTTCTATTAGTCGCAGGTTTGGCACTGCCAAACGTTTCTTGAGAGGGGTATAGGCTTATGGAGAGTTGGTGTTTCATCGGAAAAACGATTCCACTCTCCGATATCCACTCCGCATAGAGAGATGATCGATGGTGTAGGGGTGAGGATACCCCGACCTACGTCAGGAGATATATTTCCTCGTTTCCAAATATTTTTCCCTTATAAAAGCATGATTTTACTCCAACCGCAGATTAACGACATTTTAGATAAAATACCCTCAATTTTTTAAAGGCACCTTATGTGCCCAGACTGAGGGAAACCAAATGGATATCAGACAGAAATTTTTAGACTTTTTTGAAAGCAGGGGGCACCGGGTTGTGCCTTCTGCACCGCTTATACCGATCGATGATGACGGCTCGCTGCTCTTTGTCAATGCAGGGATGGTACCGTTCAAGGGGATCTTTACAGGTGAAGAGCCTATCCCTAATCCTCCGCGTGCCACTTCCGCACAGACCTGTATCAGGGCAGGGGGTAAACACAACGACCTTGACAACGTAGGATATACCGCAAGACACCATACGATGTTCGAGATGCTGGGGAACTTCTCTTTTGGAGACTACTTCAAAAAAGAGGTAATGGCGTATGCATGGGAGTTTGTGACCTCTCCTGAGTACCTTGCCCTTCCGATCGACAGACTCTGGGTGACGGTACATGAGAACGATGATGAAGCGTTCGAGCTTTGGCAGGCGCATGTCCCGGCTGACCGTATCATGCGTTTTGGCGACAAGGACAACTTCTGGCAGATGGGAGATACGGGTGCATGCGGACCGTGTAGCGAGATCTTCTATGATCAGGGAGAAGCGTACTTCAGCGGCCCTGAAGACTATATGGGCGGAGAGGGAGACAGATTTTTGGAGATCTGGAACCTTGTTTTCATGCAGTACGAAAGAGACAAAGAGGGCAACCTCAAACCGCTTCCAAAACCGAGTATCGATACAGGTATGGGGTTTGAAAGGGTTGCAGCGATCAAGGAGGGTGTGTTCAACAACTACCACTCAAGCCTCTTTATGCCATACCTTGAAAAGATCGGTGAGCTTGTAGGTAAGCCGTATGACTATGATGCACCGAACTCTGCAAGCTACCGTGTGATCGCCGACCACCTCCGTTCTACTTCGTTCCTGCTTGCACAGGGAGTGAACTTCGACAAAGAGGGGCGTGGATACGTACTTCGCCGTATCATGCGCCGAGCGATCCGCCACGGGTACCTGCTGGGACTGCGTGAACCGTTCATGTACAAACTGGTCGATACGATCGGTGCAGTGATGGGTGCACAGTATCCGTACCTTGTCGAAAAGGCTGAAGCGATCAAGGCTTCTATGAAACTGGAAGAAGAACGATTCTTCGATACGATCGATGCAGGGATCAAGCTCTTTGATGAAGAGCTTGAAAAGACCACAGAGATGTTTGACGGCGAAGTGGCGTTCAAGCTCTATGACACTTTCGGTTTTCCGCTTGACTTGACAGAGGATATGCTCAGAGAAAAGGGGATCGCACTGGACAGTGAAGGGTTTGAACGCAGGATGGAAGCGCAGAAAGCACAATCCAAGGCGAGCTGGAAGGGTACCGGCGAAGCAGCAGCAACCGGTGATTTCAAGGAACTTAAAGAGCAGTTCGGACAGAACAGGTTCGTTGGGTATGAGCATCAAAGCTGCAAGACAAAAGTACTCGGTCTGCTCGATGAGCACTTTAAGCATGCAGCAACACTTCAGCCTGGAGAGATCGGCTGGGTGATGTTAGAAGAGACACCGTTCTATGCTGAATCAGGCGGCCAGACCGGTGACAAGGGCCAGCTTGAAGGGAAGGCAGAGGTACTTGATACGAAGCTTTTCCAGGGGATGAACCTTTCGGAAGTGGAGGCAAAAGAGGTGATCTCTGCGGGTGACGATGTGACCGCTGTCGTTGACCAGGAGAGAAACGAGATCGTCAAGCATCACTCCGCAACACACCTGCTCCATGCAGCACTCTATGATCTGCTGGGTGAGCATATCTCGCAGGCGGGCTCTCTGGTTGAGGCAAACAGGCTGCGTTTTGACTTCTCTCATCCTCAGGCACTCAGTGCGGAGGAGATCCGTACGATAGAGAAGTGGGTGAACGAGAAGATCGCCAAGGGTGTCTCTTCTACGACCCAGGAGATGAATATCGATGAGGCAAGGGCACTGGGTGCCAAAGCACAGTTCGGCGAGAAGTACGGAGATAAAGTACGTGTCGTGAGCATGGGGGATGTCTCTGTGGAGCTTTGCGGGGGAACCCATGTGCATAACACTTCGGAGATCGGGCTCTTTGTCATCACCAAAGAGAGCGGTGTCAGTGCAGGGGTCAGACGTATCGAAGCGATCTGCGGCACTGCGGCTGCCAACTATGTTTTCGGGCTCAAAGATACGCTTGAAGCAGTCAAAGCAGAAGTGAAAAACCAGGATCCTATCGCAGGGATCGGCAAATTCAAAGAGCAGATCAAAACGCTCAGATCGGAGCTTCAGAGTGCGCTGAACTCTACCAAAAAAGAGTTGAGCGTCACAGAGATGAACGGTGTGAACGTGATCGTGGATGAAGTAGAGGCCGGAGATATCAAAGAGATGATCGATGAGGCCAAAAACAAATATCCGAACATCGCGATCATGCTTTTCCAGAAGAAGGAAGAGAAGGTGCTGCTTGCATGCGGAAGCAAAGAGACGGCGATCAAAGCCGGTGAGTGGATCAAAGTGATCGCACCGGTTCTTGGCGGCGGAGGCGGCGGCCGTCCGGACTTTGCACAGGCCGGCGGGAAAGATCCGTCCAGGATCGCTGAAGCAAAAGCAAAAGCTTTGACATACCTTGAAGAGAATTTGTAAGAGATCATGACTGAAATCTATATGGATTATGCCCATTCGATCGTCTTTGTGCATGTGCTCTCTGCCTTTATCTGGGTAGGCGGGATGATCGCGATACGTTTTGCGGTACACCCTGCGATGCAGAGCATCGATGATGCAAGGATCAAGCTGGGCAAGACACTGATGCTGGTAGGAAAGTTTTTTCATATAGTGATCCCTTTCATCCTACTTATCTTCATCACCGGGCTGATCATGGCGGTAGCACAGCAGGGTCACCATGGCGAACAAAAGATGACCTTTCTGCTCAAAGAGTCTATCTGGGTGGTGATGGCGGCGAACTTCAGCTGGATGTACCTCAAGCGGAGAAAAGCGCAGCAGCTTTTCGACCGGGGCGATCTGCCGGCTGCAAAAGCCTCAGTGGAACTGATACCGAAACTGCTGCTGCCGGTCAATATCATTCTGGGTATTGTCGCGCTCTGGCTGGGCGTCACACTTAGAGGACTCTAATGATCACGTTGTGTTCCGCTTCAGAGTCCAGGGCCCTGCTTTTGCGCAATTTCGGTGTAGCGTTTATCCAGAAGGTGCCCGAGTATGACGAGGAGCAGATCACCACGACGATCGCCAAAGATTTTGTCTACACGGCGAGCAAAGGGAAACTCGAAGCGGCCGTACGCGAATTTGGCCTGGATATACCGCTTCTTTGTGCCGATACGGTGATCGCAGCAGCGGACGGGACGATCCTGCGCAAGCCCAAAGATATCGGGGATGCCAGACGTATCCTTGAGATACAGAGCGGCTCAGAGATCTCGATCATCTCTTCGCTGCACTACCGCTCCAAAACACTGCTCTTCTCGGATATCTCTGCGACACACTACCGCTTTGCACCGTTTGAAACAGAGGCGATGGAAGCCTATCTGCAAAGCGGACTCTGGGAAGGGAAAGCAGGCGGATGCATGGTAGAGGGGTTTTGCAAAAAATATATCCTTGAAGTCAGAGGTTTTGAGAGTACCGCAATGGGCCTTCAGGTCGAGACACTGCTGCCATGGCTGGGAAAATAGGTTAGGAAAACAGTATGATATATGAGAATGAAATCAAAGCACTGAAGAGGGCCGGGCGTTTCAGGGAACGCAAACTCTATGACGATTCGTTGAGAGATCTTGCCTCCAATGACTATCTTGGCCTCTCGACCAAAAAAAAGCAATTGAAAAAAGCGATAAAGCTTTTGGAGGATTACCAAACGATCTCTCCCAAGTCCAGCATGCTTGTCAACGGCTATCATCCGGTCCACCGTATTTTTGAAATGGAGCTGGCTGAGGCGAACGGCTTTGAAGAGGGGATGATCGTCGGGTCCGGTTTTTTGGCAAACATGGCACTGATCGAATCACTGGTGCGCAAAGGCGACAGGCTCTTTATGGACGAGGAGTATCATGCTTCGGGAGTCCTGGCTTCTCAGCTTTTGGGTGACCGTGTCGTAAAGTTCAGACACAATGATGCCGAAGATCTGAAGGAGAAGCTTGAAGCCTATCCCGGCAAACGTCAGATCGTTGCGATCGAGGGCGTATACTCGATGAGCGGCGAACTTGCCAAAAAAGAGATTTTCGATCTGGCCGAAGAGAAGCAGGCTCTGCTGATCGTTGATGAGGCGCACAGTGCGGGCGTACTGGGATGGAAGCTGCAGGGAATCTTTGAGCACTACGGTATCCCCATCACCGAGCGCCATATCAAGATGGGTACGCTGGGCAAGGCGTACGGCTCATACGGCGCATATATACTGGCAAGCAAAGAGGTGATCAGTTTTCTGGAGAACCGCGCGAAACCTGTCATCTACTCTACTGCCCCCTCGGTGATCGATACTGCGTTGGCACTGGTAAATTTCCGCTATATCCTCAAAAAAGCGGACAAAATAAGAGCGGAGATCAAAGAGCGTCAGGCAATGGTCGCCAAAGAGTACGGTATCCACCTGCAGAGCCTTATTTTGCCTATAAGGGTGCAGAGTAACGATCAGGCGCTTTTTTTGCAGAAGGGGTTGATGGCACAGGGGTACCTCACCGGTGCCATCAGACAGCCGACGGTCTCCCATCCGATCATGCGGGTGATCCTCTCTCTCTCCGTACCGCTGCGCGAAACCAGACATGCGCTGGCGCTGATCTATCACAATCTGGATTAAAAGGATACCCCTTTTGCCTAACTCAGCTAAATACGATAAAATAGTAAGATTTTAAAGAAAGGAATTCAGTGTTTCACAGTCTTATCAAGGGTTCCATTATCCTGGCGATTATTTTTACCGCTTCACTCGTGGCAGCGTTTGTCTATGCCTATGAAGAGGTCAAGCTCGATGCGGACAAACTGATCAACTATAAGCCGGAGATCTCATCGGTGATCCTGGACAAAGACGGCAACAGGCTGGCCTATGTCTTTAAAAAACAGCACCGTCTCTATGCTCCCTATGATGAACTCCCGAGTTTTATCGTAGAAGCCCTGGTCGCGATGGAAGATACGAAGTTCTTTGAGCACAGCGGTGTCAATCCCGACGCGATCTTCCGTGCGATTGTCAAGGATATCCAGGCAGGCGCGTTTGTGGAGGGCGGAAGTACGCTCACGCAGCAGCTGATCAAGAACAAACTGCTCAGCAATGAAAAAAAACTGGCCAGAAAGCTCAAAGAAGCGATCCTGGCATTGAAGATAGAGAATGAGTTGAGCAAAGAGGAGATCATCGAGCGTTACCTCAATGAGATCTCTTACGGAAACAACTATTTCGGGATCAAAACAGCTGCGAACGGATACTTCCACAAAGAGTTGAACGAGCTGACGATGAAAGAGGCTGCGATCCTTGTCGGACTGCCCAATGCCCCGAGCTACTATAACCCTATCAAACATTACCAGAGGGCATTGGACCGTGCCAATAACGTGCTTTACCGTATGAAAAATATAGGATGGATCTCCCAGGAGGATTATCTCAAAGCAGTGAAGGAGTCGCCGACTGTGCATCAGACGTCCCTTACCCGGAATATTGCACCCTATATCGTAGATGAGGTAGTCAGAAGCTTTAACGGTAAGCTTGGCGATATCCGTACAGGGGGATACAAGATCTATACGACTGTGGATATGAAACAGCAGGAGATCGCCAAAAAAGCAGTTACCTTCGCGTATGAGAAAGCACTGAAACAGTATAAAGAAAAAGTCGGTGAAACAACACTGAATGCAGCACTGGTTGCCGTAGAGAGCAAAACGGGGAATATCCTTGCAATGGTTGGGGGAGAGAGTTATGAGCGGAGTGCCTTTAACCGTGTGACCCAGACAGAGCGTCAGCCCGGTTCAGCGTTCAAACCTTTTATCTATCAGACCGCACTGGACATGGGATACAACCCTGCTACACCGCTGACCGATCTTGCCAGAACTTTCCAATACTACTATAAGGGTAAACGCAAGATCTGGGCGCCGAGGAACTATGAACGTGATTTCAAGGGGTTTGTATCACTCAGGGAGGCACTGGTGCATTCCCGCAACCTTGCTACGATCAACCTGGTGGCTGACTTGGGTGTGAGTACGATCCGCAAAAGGCTGGCATTCCTGGATGTTCCGCATATTCCCCAAGATATGTCTATCGCTTTGGGAAATCTTGGGCTCAGCCCTCTGAAAATGGCACAGATATTCTCGGTATTTGCAAACAGCGGGCATATGATCGAATCGAGACTGGTAAGCAAAATCGTCTCAAAAGAGGGGGCGGTGATCTATGAAACACGCCCCAAGGAGATCGCTGACTTTACGACGCCGGAGCAGGCGTATTTGATGACAGATATACTGAAAGATGTAGTCGAAAGAGGAACAGGACGCAATGCCAGGGTGGCCGGGATCGAGCTTGCAGGAAAGACCGGTACGACAAACAACAGTATCGATGCCTGGTTCTGCGGCTATTCGCCCGAGATCGAAGTGATCGTATGGTTCGGACGTGATAACAATAAACGTATCGCAGCGAGAGGGGCGACAGGCGGTGGGCTTGCTGCGCCGGCATTCTCCTACTATTTCAGAGAACTGCTTAAAACCTATCCCGACACCAAGCGTACATTTGATATTCCACAGGGGGTCTTCAGGGGAACCTACGAAGGGAAGAGCGAGATCTATACCAAACACTCGCCTCTGCCGACTGTCAAACTAAAAGATGAATATGGTTTTGATGAGATGGAGACTTCCGGGGATGAAATGTACGGCGGTGTTTCGCCTATAGAAGAGACGGATATGGTAGAGGTGATCGACTATAATGAAGCGGAATCGGATGATAGGGGTTTCGCAGAGACGATCGACATCGATGGAGAGCAAGATAAAGAAGAAGATGATCCGCTGCATCCGAAAAGAAAAGTGCCAAAAACACCGGTATCAGAAGATAGCGGAACACTTTTCTAGCAGATAAAGGCTTAACTGTATATATTTTATCTGATATTGCTTATGGTGATATCGGGTTTGCGTATCCTCCTGAAAGTTGAAAAGTCCTTTGATCAGCTCTCTCGTTCCCGATCTCCTGATCGGGAATGCACACCTTACATTAGTAGCACTTCATATTCATTTCATATCAGGAGATATGGAATAAATAAAGTAGGAAGAAGCTCTTTATACATTAGTGCTATAGTTCCAACTCACGTATCGTTCCACCTCTCCCGAGATTGTGAAAGAAGATAAAAAAAATAGGGTGTTCGTCATTATGATACCGGATCTAAGTCCGGCATGACAGAGTCACAATCCCCTAAATTTTACTGTTATTCGATGAGATCCTGAATCAAGTTCAGGATGACAGTAGTAAAACAGCAGTTCTTTCACAGTCTCTCCCGAGATGGAATGCAACATTAAACATGAGTGGGTATCTAAGTTAGAATATGAGATTGCACCTGAGGAGAGGTGGAACCAGTCAGGGAGTGTTTTAATGATGTTGATTACTCGATAAGAGTTGTTTCCGGATCATAGGTTTTGTTGGACGCTGTTTCATCTCTTACGTCATAAGCGATAACACATGTGATGTCACCCATATCATAGTGATTTTCAAGACAATTATATCCATCAGTACGATTGTAATCTTCACATGTCGTACCATTGGCAACTTTTGTAGCAATTAGATTATCTACATTAGCCTCTTCTTGTTCTGCTTCTGTAAGATACGCGTCACATGCATTAGGAGCATCCGGTAATTCAGCATAGATAAAAATATAATCTCTTTGTGCAATCTCGGCAGCGGTGAAAGTACCGGAAGAGCTATCTCCACCCCCACAAGCATTAAATAATATAACAGAAGTTGCGGCTAATAGTGTTTTAGAATATAGTTTCATTTTTCCCCTTTAAAAAAAATATTATATCAAATAATCTATTATTCAAATATGATTATAATCATATTTCTTGCTTGAAAACTCAGATTGGAAGTACTTATTGCTAGAAGTAGTGAGATAAATTAAAAAAAGAAGGTTTGAGGGCAACTAGTTGAGAGAGTACCCGTAAGGGCACTTCTCCAATTGATATCCTCCGTTGAGGAGGAGTTTATAGTTTTAGCAAGAGTAAGTAGTAATGTACTCGTATGCTGTCGGTCTGCCTTCATCCGGCCAGATCTGTCTTTTGAACTGGTAGTGTTGGTATGCCTGGATGAACTCCGCAGTGAATACCGGCTTAAGGAAATCATTGTCAGCGATAAGCCCTTCCATAGCCTCTCTGAGGGTATGAGGCATCTGAGGGATCCTCTTCTCTCTGATCTCATCAAGGCTGAGTTCAAAGAGGTCCTCATCCATCGGTCCGACCATCGGGTATCCGCCTTTTTTGATACCATCGATTCCCGCCATAAGCAGTGCTGCAAATGCAAGGTATGGACATGCTGTAGAGTCCGGGAATCTTGTCTCGATCCTTACAGCCGGCTCACTCGCACCGTACGGGATACGGCATGCAGCCGATCTGTTCTGGCTTGAGTAGGTCAGGATAGATGGCGCCTCGAACCCCGGGACAAGTCTCTTGTAGGAGTTTGTCGAAGGGTTGGTAAGTGCGGAGATCGCATCTGAGTGTTTGAAGATACCGCTGAGGTAGTCAAGTGCAGTTTTACTCAGGTTTCCGTATTCACCTTGTGCGTAGAAGAGGTTTCTACCGTCTTTCCAGATCGACTGGTGTACGTGCATTCCGTTACCGTTGTCACCATAGAGCGGTTTTGGCATGAATGTCGCCGTTTTACCGTTAAGGTGAGCTACCATTTTGACAACATATTTGTACTTCTGTACGTTGTCCGCTGCTTCAACCAGTGTACCGAATTTGATACCGATCTCACCTTGCCCCTGAGCAACTTCGTGGTGTCCAAGTACGACTTCAAGACCAATCTCTTCCATGATAAGCATCATTTCAGCTCTGAGGTCTACCATCGAGTCGGTCGGCATTGTCGGGAAGTAACCCCCTTTTACGCCCGGTCTGTGACCCATATTGCCGTATTCGTATTTTGTGTCGTGGTTCCAGCCACCCTCTTGCGTGTCAACTTTGTAGTACGCAGAGTTCATA
>JAQVHV010000068.1 GCA_028696055.1 Sulfurovum sp. | reverse complement strand
ACATACGATCTTTGGTGAAGTGGTTGCCGGCAAGGATGTGGTGAGCAAGCTTGAAAATGTCGATGTGGACCCGAGGATGAACCGGCCGTTTTTTGACCAGAAGATCATTAAAGCCTATATCAAATAGTATAGCAAATCTTTCTATCACCTGAGAGGATAAGTCATAGAACTATCCTTCCTCTCCGGGATATATGTGGCTGATTAGGTAGAGAGGCTACATAATTTTATAATCATTTTTTTAACTTTATTAAGGCACCTATGGATTTAAATCAACTCAGAGAAGAACGTCAAACATGGTTGACGTGGAAAAATATCGCTCCGTTTCAGGATGCGATCAAAGCACTGCCGGAATTTGAAAATATCACTGTCTCACTAGGAGATGTCGTGAGTATAGATATCCCTGATCTTGCACAGGAGCAGGCAGAACAGATCAAACAGGCTGCGCTGCTGATGAAGCCATGGAGAAAAGGCCCTTTCCGGATCAATGCGCTCTTTATCGATACCGAATGGCAGAGCCAGATCAAGTATAACCTGCTTGAGCCGCATTTCGATCTGGAAGGGAAAGTGGTCGGGGATATCGGATGCAATAACGGCTACTACCTTTTCCGTATGCTGAGCCAGAAGCCAAAAAAACTGATAGGGTTCGATCCTTCAGCGATCTACTATTCACAGTTTCAGTTTATCGACCATTTTGTCAAGTCAGGCATTATCTATGAGATGCTGGGGGTTGAGCATGTAGAGTATTATGAGCATAAGTTTGATGTGCTCTTCTGTCTCGGTGTCCTTTATCACCGCTCTGATCCGGTATCGATGCTCAAGTCGCTCTATAAAGGCCTGGAGAAGGGGGGAGAGTTGATCCTGGACACCTTTATGATCGATGGGGAGGATGAGGTGGCACTTACCCCGGCCGGCAAATACTCCAAGATACCAAATATCTATTTCGTCCCGACTGTCCCTGCACTGAAGAATTGGTGTCATCGTGCAGGTTTTGAGAGTGTTGAAGTGCTTGAAACGAAGGTAACCGATCTCAATGAACAGCGTAAAACCGAATGGATCGATACGCAAAGCCTTGAGGATTTCCTTGACCCGAACGATCCGACCAAAACGGTAGAGGGATACCCCGCACCCAAGAGAGTCTACATCAAAGCAAAAAAATCATTATAGGCATTTTATAGTGAGATTAAGGCTGAAATCGCCTTATAAGATTGACAAAACATTAGAATAACCTTAGTTTTATTTTTAAATAAGCTTGTTTTTGATATAAATTTACCACTAAATAGAGAAATCGAATAAAGTTTAAGTTTCGGTTTACTCTTTGTAGACCAATAAAAGCAGTAAATATGAGAATCTTAAGTGTAGGGTTTGACGACGATTTCGTCAATGAATTAGAAAAAGAGTTAGATAAATACTTTATCTGTATCGTAGATAATGCCAAAGATATGTACGATGCAACAAACTTTACAGATTTCAGGCATTATGAACTGGTGATCATTGTAGATGAAGGGGTACAGTTTTCACTGGAGCGTTATGTCAATGAAGTGAAAAAGAAAAAGAGCGAGACGAAGATCATTATACTGACGGACAAGCCGAAGCGTCAGTCAGAATTTTTTAAACTCGGGGTCGATGATGTTGTCTATGAACATTGTGATCATCCTGACCTGATCGCTGCTAGAGTACTTGCGAATATGAGACACCTTTTCGGTACGCAGGTCGAAGTCGATAAACTGGTGATCGATATTGCCAACAAGAGAATACAGTATGATGACAAAAACGTCTCACTTAACGGCAAGACGTTTGATATCCTGGCATACCTTGCCCTCCGCGAGAAGAGGGTCTTCTCCAAAGATGAGATCATCAATGCACTCTGGGAAGAGCCGGAGTATGTCAGCGACAACACGGTCGAAGTAGCGATCAACCAGATCAGAAAAAGACTCAAGCAGATCCTCGGGTTCCAGGTGATCCATACGGTGAGACGCCGCGGATATAAATTCGCTTATTAATCTTTGTGCTTTTAGCACACCATCTTTCTGTAATCTTGAGATGTAGGTCGGGGTGTCCTCACCCCGACGTTTAAACGTCAATAAATCTTTCTGATACAATCACGCTATCATCTTCCAAAACGCAAAAGGAAGAATGATGCAGTTAAATACCCACCTTAACTCGTTCTCATCGTCTCGATGGAAATGCATCCCCCAATATAAAACACCATAAGCTAAAACCAGATACAATAGTTGATGGGAAGAAGTCGCTATCTTGTGCTTGCACTCTCTGTGAGAAAATCTATAAAACAACACATCCGCACTTTATAACCTGTACGGTACTCAATTGGCTTCCGATATTTAGAAGATAAAAAATAGAGAGATTTTGATGATGCGATATTCAAGACTGCATTCCCATCGTCTGAGGGTGTGAAAGAACTCAAGGAAGTGGAGACTTTCACCCCAAGGGTATTTCCTGCGGGCAGTCCCACAACTATTTTTTTAGCATGAAAAAGTTGTTGTTTTTCAGAGTTTTCAGTAATTTTGTAGATAAAAAATGGAAAATATATCACTTTTAGGTGGGACTAAAGTCTCCACTTCCATATTAATACAAGTTCTTTCACAATCTCTCACGATGGGAATGAGAGGCAATCCTTTCAAGCGCGGATACGTGGATGAGGCGAAGCACTGGAGTATCTCCAGTGCTAAAGATTATGAGGGAATGAAGGGATTGCTTGAGATTGAAAAGTTTTGGTAACCCTGGTTTTTGTATGCATTCCATATCGGGAGATATGGAACGAGAGGAGAGTGTAAATATCATTATCGATTCACTCATGTATCTTTACGCTTTCCCGATACGACGAGACAAATGAAATTTTATTTTTCTCATCCAGTAAAGCATTTTATTAATGAATATCATTTATAATAAAAAATATTTTTAAACAAAAGGAAGATTTTTTTGAATTCTAGTTATCCTGGAGACAGGTGTTCACACACTACTTCACTCACGAGTCATCTCTCATGACACTTTTATTTTTATATCTCTTTATTGCTCTGGCCGTATCTTTTGTCTGTTCTATTTTGGAAGCCGTTTTGCTCTCAAGTACAAACTCCTATATAGAAACGCTTTCAAAAGAGAAAGAAAACACGTTTAAGATCCTCAAAAGTCTTAAATCAGACATCGACAAACCTATCGCATCGATTTTGATCCTCAACACTTTTGCACACACTATGGGAGCAGCTGGTGTTGGTGCGCAGGCGCAACTTTTATTCGGTGTTGAATGGCAGGCACTCATCGCCGTTGTTTTAACGCTTTTGATCCTTTATATTTCTGAGATCATTCCGAAGACCATCGGAGCGATCTACTGGAAAAATCTCTTGATCCCATCGGCGTATCTTATAGCGTTTATGATAAAAGTAAGCTACCCGCTTGTATGGTTCTCTTCGTTCATCACCCGGTATATCTCTCAGGGGAAAAAACAACAAGCAAACTTTTCGCGTGAAGAGATTATCGAAATCGTTTCTATGGGAGAAAAAGAGGGAGCGATCTTGAGTAAAGAGAGCCATCTGTTTAAAAACCTTTTAAAACTCAGTAACATCAAGGCAAAAGATGTAATGACACCCAGAAGCGTTGTATTTGCGCTTCCGTCAAGCATGACAGTGGAAGAAGCCGTAGAGGAAGACAGACTTTATATCCATTCACGTATTCCGGTCTACGAAGAGACGATCGATCATATCACCGGGATAGTGATCAACCAAACTATATTGGAAGAGAGCCTTGAAGACAACGACAAAAAACTTCTCTCAGAGATATCCAATGAACCCCATTTGGTTTCGGAAAATACTCCTGTAGCAGTACTGATAGATCTTTTCATAAAAAAACGTACCCATCTGTTTATCGTTCATGATTCATATGGTCAAACCAGCGGTGTCATTACCCTTGAAGATGTGATCGAAACGCTTTTGGGAGTTGAGATAGTCGACGAAAGGGATGAAGTGGACGATATGCAGATTCTAGCCAAAGATAAAAGTAAATTTTTTCAAGACCGTATTCGCTTGGATAAAAAACGAAGAGAAGTTTTAAAAACCCAATAAATCAAAACAACAGGAAGGCCAATGCGGTTAAATACCCATCTGAATATCGACAGTTCACTATGCGGCAAGGTCACGAAACTGGAAGAAGGTTATGCCGAAGTACTATTGCATACAACACGGCAGATGAGCGCAGATGCTCAGGGGTTGGTGCATGGCGGTTTTATCTTCGGTGCAGCCGACTATGCAGCGATGAGTGCGGTCAATGATCCCTATGTGGTACTGGGGGCGTCAAGCTCTAAGTTTGCAGCACCTGTCAAAGTGGGGGATGCGATACTCTGCAAGGCGTGCGTGGTGAGTGAAAAAGGGAAGAAAAAAGAGGTGAGTGTCAAAGTTTTTGTCGCTGACAAACTGGTCTTTGAAGGGATTTTTACGACATTTGTGCTTGAGAAGCATGTATTGAGTTAGATCTTAAAACCTATTCGTTCACCCAGTCAAAAGAGTTGACAAACTGTGTTAACTCAATATGTTTTATGGATTCCACGTGTAGCGTCGGGACCGACAAAAATAGAGCACACTAAATACGAATCATTGTTCTGTGATCTTAAGATGTAGGTCGGGGCAACCCTACCCCGACACAAGTAGTAACCAGAACATAAAAGAGTGATTGACGTTTAAACGTCGGGGTGAGGACACCCCGACCTACGGATATGATCTTTTGCCTGCGCGGGTCGCTTTGCTCCACTTTTGCCTTCAGTGGTGCATTCTGCACATCACTTCCGGTTCCGAAGCTGCAAAGGCCTTGTGCTTGCACTCTCTGTGAGAAAGCAGTTTGCCTTTGCTTAACAGCTCTCATGGTTCCGTCGGACTAAACTGCCTACGCGGCTTCATTTCATTCCAACCGCTTCGGTTTCAAACCTGTAAACGATAAACTGTTATCGTTTACTTAACGGTTTTCACTATTCACATTTATAATGTCCTCTTGCCTGCGCGGGTCGCTTTGCTCCACCGCTTGGGTTTCGACGTACTGAACGTAAAGCAGTTTACGTTCATATTGTTCTTGCCTTCATGGCTACGCTACGCTCCGACCATTCCGGTTTCGTCGGACTAAACGTGAAACTGTTCACGTTTATATCGTCCTCCTCACCTGTTTGATCCAGAAGGGGATGTTTTTTTGTTCGGCTTTGAGTGTTGTGCTTGCTCCGTGGCCCGGGTAGATCGTGAAATCACCTTTGACCTTCAAGGCTTTCTCCAGGCTTTCGATCATCTCTTTGCCGCTGGAGTAGGGGAAGTCCCAACGCCCGATCGACTGTTCGAAAAGAAAGTCCCCGCTGAACCATACATCGCCTATTTCGATTACCGAACAGCCCGGGGTATGGCCGGGAAAGTGGCGGAACCTGATCTTGATCCCTTCCAGTTCGATCTCTTCATCTCCGTTGATGAGAATATCCGGACGGCTTGGAGGTGTCCCTTGGGAGAAGGGATCATTTGCAAGCATAAACGCATCACCTTTTGGGCAGTAGATCGGAAGGTTGAGCCTCTTTTGCACCTCGGCATTGCTCCAGACATGGTCGAAGTGGCCGTGCGTGTTGAGGATCGCCACGGGATGGGTGACATTGTTGAGTACCCAGCCGGTGGCACCGACACCGGGGTCAATGATGAAGTCTTTCCCCTCCACTGTGGCGATGTAGCAGTTGGTCTGGTAGGGGCCCATGGGTTGCATTTTGATTTGCATGTTATAATTCTCCTCATGAATACGCAAAACGATCACTTTTATCACTTATTGGAAACTGCGATACGCAGCGATGATATCGAGCTCAAAGAACAGCTTGTTGCGCAATGTTTGGAGTATTGTAACCAAAATTCGGTTAGCCTACCGCGGGATTTTGTACCGGCAGTGTTTGAAGCGCCTTCGTATGTCTCCAGATGTACGATTGTTAATCCCCGGGAGCTTCCTGCCCGCAAGGAGTTTGATACCCCCGAGGGGCTTGCGACGCTGGTACACGCCATCGCGCATATCGAGTACTCGGCGATCGACCTGGCACTCGATGCGGTCTACCGTTTCCCACAGATGCCGCTCTCTTACAAAACAGACTGGCTGGTGGTAGCCGAAGATGAGATACGCCACTACAGGATGCTGCTTGAACTGCTGGGTGATCTGGGTTATGAGTATGGCGACTTTCCTGTACATTGCGGGCTTTTTGATGCGGCGGCGCATACGGCAGATGCGTTGCTTGACCGTATGGCGGTTGTCCCCCGCTACTATGAGGCAAGCGGGCTGGATGTCAATCCGCAGATCATCAAAAAGCTTGAGAACAGACGCAAAAATCCGCTTGTTGCCAAGCTGATCGATGCCTTGAAGGTGATCTATGAGGAGGAGATCGAGCATGTCCACAAGGGAGACAAGTGGTTCAAATACCTTTGTGCCCAACAGGGGCTGGACGAATCGGTCTATTTCGAGATCCTTGAACGTTACAAGCTCCTGGGCAAACACCGTCCGCATATCAACGTGAATGCAAGGAAAGAGGCGGGATTTACCTGCAGTGAGATCAAAAAACTGGGTGCAAAAACGTGCGAATAGAGCAGGCCTATGAAGAGCTCCTCTTTTCGCCGAGATGGTACCATCTGCCATTCATCGTGCTGATGCTTCCTCTCTCGCTTCTCTATGGTGCTTTGATGTGGATCAGAAGAGTGCTCGCTACCCCGAAGGATTTCGGTATCCCTGTTGTGAGTATAGGAAATCTGATCGTCGGAGGAAGTGGCAAAACCCCCTTTGCCATCGCTTTGGCCTCAGGTATGGAGGATGTCACGATCATCTCCCGTGGGTATGGCAGAAAAAGCAAAGGGCTGGTCGAAGTAAGCAGAAACGGCAGGATAGTGGCTACGGTAGAGCAGAGCGGTGACGAGCCGATGCTTATGGCGATGTCGCTCCCCCGAGCTTCGGTGATCGTGAGCGAAGACCGGATTGCGGCGATCACTCTGGCCAAGAAGCAGGGGGCAAAACGCATCATACTCGATGATGGTTTCAACCGTGTCGGGATCAAAAAGTTCGAGGTTCTTCTCGAGCCTGAGACGATCAAAAACTCTCTTCCTTTCCCTGCCGGCCCTTTCAGGGAGTTCTGGTTTACGCGAAAATATGCGGATATCGTGGCCAGGGAGGGGAGGGATTTTACGCGGGTTGTGGAGATAGATCAGCCGCGATCAAAAATGCTGCTGGTGACCGCGATCGCAAATCCACAAAGGCTTGAGAGCTATCTCCCCGAAGGTGTCGTGGGGAAGGTCTGTCTCCGTGACCACGAGTATTTTGATGAAGAAGAGATCAGAAAGCTGATGGAGGAGTACGGCGCGGATTCGGTCCTGTGCACCTCCAAGGACAGGGTGAAAATGCAGGATTTTGACCTGCCGGTCTCCGAGTTGAAGCTCAAACTAAACGTAGAAGATGATATAATAGAGAAAATTCAATCGTATATTCAATCAAGTCTAAAAAGCCAGTTTTGAGAGGTATAAGCGGGGGAGCCCCGTAAAGAGCACCCCGGTGCGGGAAGATACTTAAAAAGCGTTTTTTGGAGGACTTGTCCCAAAGGATTCTATGCAATGAGAGACAATCTGGAAATAGTAAAAACACTGCATGAAGCATTACCCTATATCAAGCGTTTTGCCAATGAAAAGATCGTGATCAAATACGGCGGTGCCGCACAGACGAGCAGCGAACTCAAAGAGCAGTTTGCGCGCGATATCGTACTGCTGCACCTCGTGGGGATGAAACCGGTCATCGTACATGGCGGGGGGAAAAGCATCACGAACCTTCTTACCGATCTTGGGGTTGAGACAAAGTTTGTCGATGGTCAGCGCGTGACCACCAGGGAGGTGATGCGTATCGTCGAGATGGTACTCAGCGGTGAGATCAACAAGGAGATCGTATCCCTGCTTGACAATCACGGTACAAAGGCGATCGGTATCTCGGGCAAAGACGGCGGATTTCTCAAGGGTATCCCAAAGGATTTTGTGAACTTCGGCTATACGGGAATGATCGAGCATATCAATCCCGATATTGTCAATAACATTATCGAGGACGGAGCGGTACCTGTCATTGCCCCTATCGCGGGGAGCGATACGATTGGACATCCGGGGTTCAATATCAATGCGGACCTGGCAGCCAGCAGGATCGCTGTCGCCCTAAAAGCGCGGAAAGTACTCTTCCTGACGGATACCCCGGGCGTATTGGACAAGAGTATGGAGCTCATCACCAATCTTGATATCGACAAAACAGAAGCGCTCAAGCGTGACGGGACGATACAGGGCGGCATGGTGCCGAAGGTAGATGCCTGTATCGAGGCGCTGCGCGGCGGGGTAAGAAAAGCCCATATCATTGACGGACGCGTGCAGCACTCTCTGCTGCTGGAGATACTTACAAGTTCGGGCATTGGTACCTGTATTGAATTGTGATAGCGTACAATTTCTATAAGACAGAAAGCTGAGCTCTCTGTCTTAGGTATTCTCTTTGATTGTTAATTTGTCAATTTGTTGTTCTATGGGTATATTGGGCGGAGCCCACCAGATTGAAGATTTAAAAATTTTGAACCACATTAAACCGATCTCCTGTCAATGTGAATCGGTGCTGTTAAAACTGTCTGAAAAAGTTTTTTAGGTTAAGTTAAAGCGTAAAAATCACAACCTCTACATTGATGAACGAGCCATTTGTAGGGCATATGGGTCTCTGCCTGCCTTCCTTAGCAAAGATTGGCTATAATACCGCAATTTATAAATATAGGAAATAGTTGATGCAATTTATCGAAACACGCGGCAATGATGGACAGAAACCTATTTCAGTCTCTTTTTCTGAAGCGATTTTAAGTCCGAGTGCAAGTTTTGGAGGACTCTATGTACCGGAGTCGCTTCCCCGTCTTGAGCAGGCATATCTTGAATCCCATTTGAAGAGCCACTACAAAACACTGGCGATCGACTTTTTAGAAAAATTCGGTATCGATATTGAGAGAGAAGTGCTTGAAGAGGCGCTGAAGCGGTATGATATGTTTGATGATCCTTCAAACCCTGTGCCGCTTACGCAGATCGAAGAGGATTGTTTTGTCTCAGAACTCTATCACGGTCCCACACGTGCATTCAAGGACATGGCACTACAGCCTTTTGGATATGTGCTTTCAAAACTGGCACAGCAGAGAAATGAAAACTATCTGATCATGGCTGCGACAAGCGGTGATACGGGACCGGCAACTCTGGAGACCTTTAAGAACCAAAAAAATGTCAAGGTCGCCTGTCTCTATCCTGATGGCGGTACCTCGGATGTGCAGAGATTGCAAATGGTCACAGAGGATGGCGAAAACCTCAAGGTGATCGGCGTCAAAGGAAACTTTGACGATACGCAGAACACACTTAAGGATTTGCTTGCCTCTGAAGAGTTTAATGCAGAACTTAAAGCACGCAATATCAAGCTTTCTGCAGCAAACTCAGTCAATTTTGGGCGTATTATCTTCCAGATCATCTACCATATTCACTCCTATCTTGAGCTGGTACGCAAAGAGGCGATCACGATGGGAGAGAAGATCTATCTGGTTGTTCCAAGCGGTAACTTCGGAAATGCATTGGGGGCATACTATGCGAAAAAATCGGGTCTTCCGGTCGAGAAGATACTGATCTCCTCCAATATCAACAATATCCTGACGGACTGGATCAACAAAGGGGAGTATGACCTGACCTCAAGGACATTGATTCAGACTGAATCACCTGCAATGGATATATTGAAAAGTTCCAATGTGGAACGTATCATGCATGACAAGTTCGGTGCAGAACGTACCAAAGTGCTGATGGAATCTTTGGCGACTACAGGGAAATATCAGCTCACAGAGGATGAAACTGCTATGATCCAGGAGGATTTTGCCGCGTCATTCTCTGATGATACGGAGTGTGAGAATGTGATCGGCGAATATGCAAAAAAAGGGTATATCATGGACCCGCACACAGCGACCTGTATCAGGGCATACAGAACACTCAGGGGGAATAACCTGAAGACAGTAGTCTA
>JAQVHV010000005.1 GCA_028696055.1 Sulfurovum sp. | reverse complement strand
GCTCAGAGTAATCCTTCTTTTCCTGTTCCAAAAATAAAATTTCAAAAATTTTCTCCAATGCTATCTTAATGCTATTTTTACATGAAATAATATCTATGTAGAGTTGCATAAGGAGTTTTTCAATGGCGAAAAAACTATTTTTTGTGATCGGGGCACCGGGCTCTGGTAAGACAACGAACGCAAGCTGTATCACCCTAAGGTATAAAGAGCATATTGTGAACTACTCGATGGGAGATATGCTTCGTGATGAGATAGCCTGCGGCAGTGAACGTGGAAAAATGATCAGCGATTATATCAAAAAAGGTGAATTGGTTCCTCTGGATATCATTATGGATACGATGATTATGGCCATAAAATATGCACCTACAGAAGTGGTGATGATAGACGGCTTTCCTCGGAGTGTCGAGCAGATGAAAGTATTTGATGCGCTTCTCTCCCGGGAAGAGGAGATCGAACTTGTCGCCGTGATTGAGATAGAAGTGAGCGAAGAGACAGCCAGAAAACGTATCTCGGCCAGGGCAGCCGAAGCTTCACCCGGCCAGATACGCAGTGATGACAGAGAGGAGGTCTTCTCTGAACGTATGAAGATCTACGAAGAATCACTCGAAGAGATCGAAGCATTCTATAAAGAAAAAAGGCTTCTCAAAGTGATTGACGGAGAGAAGACACTTGATATTGTGGTGAGCATGATAGAACTGTTTGTTCTGAGCAGAACCAGCGTTCCGTCTATGTATATTTCTAACGATAGCTATCGTTCCGTAAGGATATGACAGAGTCAAAAGGAGCAACGATGACACTGATTGAACTGTTTAGCGACTATGTAAGAAACAAAAAGAGTCTGAAACTTTATATTCAGGAGAGAAAAAATTACTATACACGCGGTGAGTTCAGCGATCAGACGCTGATCGAGGCTGAAGAGTCCCTGCAAAGGCTCAAAGCGGAGGATCCTGAGATCTATACACTGATGTATGAGACCCTGGAGCAGTATTATGAAGAGGATTGCGGACACTATGTAGAGTATCCGCTGAATTTTATACGGCAGATTCTGCGGATATACAGAAATCATATTCCTGCGCGGAAAGTCTATGAAAACTACAGAGAGGGCTTGAAGCATCACTATTGTGACGCATAAAGCCACGATTGAAATATAAGAAGATTACCAGCCTTCCAAGCTTGATGTGGGCTGTGGGATCCATGCTTTTGTTCCCCTTTAATATCAACCGATTTGAGCCATATCTCGGTAGCATGGATCTCTCAGCCCATACAAGATTATCGTTAGGTTTATCAGGCAGAAAGCTTTTCTTTGAGAGAATCCCCCACTTTGACTATTTTGCCATATCAAACCGATCAAGATCCATCACTTTGCTCCAGGCAGCGACAAAGTCATGGATAAACTTCTCCTCCGCATCTGCACTGGCATAGACTTCGGCAAGCGCACGCAGCTGAGCATTCGAACCAAAAATCAGGTCGATGCGGGTTGCCGTCCACTTCGGTTCATCTGTTGTACGATCCCGCCCTTCAAATAGCTCTTCGTCTTTTGAGACCGGCTTCCATACCGTACCCATATCCAGCAGGTTGACAAAAAAATCATTGCTCAGCACTCCCGGACTCTTCGTAAATACACCGTGCCGGGTTCCTCCGAAATTGGTATCCAAAACGCGCATACCGCCGATCAGTACCGTCATCTCAGGCGCGGTAAGTGTAAGCAGCTGCGCTTTGTCTATCAGCAGCTCTTCCGCCGATACGGCGTATTTGGCTTTCTGGTAGTTCCTAAAGCCGTCGGCGATCGGCTCAAGAACGGAAAATGCCTCTATATCGGTCTGCTCCTCGGATGCATCCATTCTGCCGGGGATAAACGGGACAGTGATATCGTATCCGGCATCCATTGCCGCTTTTTCTATCCCTGCAGATCCTGCCAGGACGATCAGGTCGGCAAGAGAGACTTTTTTATTACCCGAGTGCATCTCGTTGAACGCTTTTTGTATCCCCTGCAGCACGGTGAGCACTTTGTCCAGTTGATCCGGCTGGTTGACTTCCCACTCCTTTTGCGGTGCCAGACGGATACGCGCGCCGTTCGCACCGCCGCGCTTGTCCGAACCGCGGAAGGTGGAGGCAGAGGACCAGGCAGTCGACACGAGTTCACTCACCGAGAGTCCGGATTCAAGGAGGTTGGCTTTGAGCTTGGCAATATCTCTGTGATCGATCACCTCATGATCACATGGCGGGATAGGATCCTGCCATATCAGTTCCTCCTCCGGGACCTCCGGGCCGAGATAACGTGCCCGCGGGCCGAGGTCGCGGTGTGTCAGTTTGAACCAGGCCCTTGCGAAAGCATCTGTAAATTCATCGGGGTTTTCGTAAAAATGTCTTGAGATCTTTTCATAAACAGGATCGAACCGCAAAGAGAGGTCGGTAGTCAGCATCGTTGGTGTATGGCGCTTGGAGGGGTGATGGGCATCGGGGATCGTATCGGCTGCATCTTCTGCTCTCCATTGATAGGCTCCTGCAGGGCTTTTTGTCAGTTCCCACTCATACCCGAAGAGGTTCTCAAAGAAGTTGTTGCTCCATCGTGTCGGCGTGGAGGTCCAGGTGACTTCCAGGCCGCTGGAGATCGTATCGGCGCCTTTCCCTGTACCAAAACTGCTTCTCCAGCCCAAGCCCTGTTCCTCGATACCCGCCGCTTCGGGTTCGGGGCCTACATGGGAGGCATCGCCGGCACCATGGCATTTTCCAAAGGAGTGGCCGCCGGCGATCAGCGCCACGGTCTCCTCGTCGTTCATCGCCATACGGGCAAAGGTCTCACGGATATCTTTGGCCGCCAGCAGCGGATCAGGTTTGCCGTTAGGGCCTTCGGGGTTGACATAGATCAGACCCATCTGCACCGCTGCGAGCGGGTTTTCCAGCTCCTCATGACCCCCTTTGTAGCGCTCATCATCCAACCAGGTTTTCTCTGCTCCCCAGTAGATGTCCTTTTCCGGTTCCCAGATATCCTCACGTCCGCCGCCAAATCCGAAGGTCTTGAAGCCCATGGACTCCAGTGCTACGTTCCCTGCAAGTATCATAAGATCGGCCCAGGAGATTTTCCTGCCGTACTTTTGTTTGACCGGCCAGATCAACCTTCGTGCCTTATCCAGATTGACATTGTCTGGCCAGCTGCTAAGCGGTGCGAAGCGCTGATTCCCGCTGCCGCCGCCTCCGCGCCCGTCGCCGGTACGGTAGGTACCTGCACTGTGCCATGCCATGCGGATAAAAAGCGGCCCGTAGTGGCCAAAGTCTGCCGGCCACCACTCCTGTGAGTCTGTCATAAGGGCATGCAGATCCTTTTTTACTGCTTTCAGGTCCAGTGTCTTGAACGCTTCTGCATAGTTGAAATCCCCGCTCATCGGATTGGAGAGGGAGGAGTGCTGGTGCAGGATGTCGAGATTGAGCTGGTTGGGCCACCACTCCTTATTGGACGCGCCGGCGCCTGAGGTGTGTTTCAAAAACGGTTGATTGTCAAACATGAGATTCTCCTTGGAAGGTTGGGTTTGATTGAGAGATGCCAAGGAGGGCATCTAAAACACTGACAGCATCTAAAACTATACTTATTATATTATATTAATTTTTAAAATATAAAAACAGAGTATCGGTTATGGTCAGGTGGGTTTGCTTGTCTTTGGAATTTTTTGATTCAGGGGAGAGAGGGTGCGGATGGATCAAAAATCCATGCGCTGTTTTGTCGATTCGTGCAGATATTTTGCAACGGCATCTTCATCGTTGGAGTGGGGCAGGATGATATCGGCAACTTCTTTGACTTCATCCAGGGCATTGGAGACCGCAACGGAAGTACCGGCAAGCTTGAACATGCCGATATCATTGATACTGTCCCCGAAGACAGTCATCTCATGCGTATCGCGGCCAAGGTACGCTGCAACCTTTTTCAGGGCATGGGCTTTGTCCCCCTCCGGATGCAGAATGGTCAGAAACCAGCCGTCTGAGTACTTCTCCGGAGAGAGCTTGTACTCAAGTACTGCACCAAAGGTCTTCTGCAGGTGTTCTGTCAGGGGTTTGAGGATATCAAGCTGGCCGAAATAGACGATCTTTAGGTTCATCTTTTCGGCACGGATATGCTTGTGTATCTTTAACCGCGGATCACCCGCGTAGTTGTTGAGTACCCCTTCCTGATAAAGATTGAGCGTAATAGGGACGTTGAATGACTCGTTAAGCTCCATATCTTTGAGTGAAATGATGAAAGGGAAGATATGAAACTTCGCCCCCTCGTCAATGACCATATCCGCAAGCTCTTTGTTGATCAGTTTGAGGTCGATGAGCTTCTTCTCGGGTGTGACGACCATCGTCCCGTCAAGGAGGATCATCGGTGCATGGAGATGGAGTTTTTCCATAAAATCACGTGTCTTCTGGAAACTTCTTGCTGTCGCTACAGTAAGAATAGCGTGTTGACTCAGTTCATTCCAGACGTCTGCGCTGAAGTCGCTGATGCTCTGGTCGGTTCTCAAAAATGTATGGTCGAGGTCGGTGATAAATATCTTTTTTTTCATCTAACTTGCAAATCCGCTTTTAAAATTCTCTTTTGCCTGCACGATCGCTTTCTGTTTCTCTTTGCGCATCGGGTCTTTTTCGACAAAGATCTTCTTGCGTGTGACCGGGTCCATCTCCGTATAGTACATCACCGCAGAGTAGGTCCCCGGAGTAGGGGTGAAGACCTGTGCCTGTTCGGGGTTCATTTTTAGCTCTTTGGTGGTGAAGCGTTTGAGCTCGTGCATGTCCTTCTCGGTACAACCGGGATGTGCAGCGATAAGATAGTAGGTGAGGAACTGCTTTTTCCCCATCTCTTTGTTCAGTCTGTCATAAAGACGTTTGAAGTCTACCAGGGTCTGCTTGCCCGGTTTTCCCATCAGGTCAAGTACATGCTGCTGGGTATGTTCGGGTGCGACCTTCATCTGTCCGGAGATGTGGTGTTCGACCAGCTCTCTGAGATAGCTGTAGCCCTTGCGTTTGTCTTCATTGATCAGGTCATAGCGAATTCCCGAAGCGACAAAGGCTTTGCGGATACCGGGGATGTTGCGCACCTGTTTCATCAGGCCGATCACTCTGGTATGGTCGGGCTTCATAGATTTGCAGAGATGGCGTGAATCCACACAGCGCTGGTGGGCACAGGTGCCGTGTTTGAGTTTCTTGTCACATTCGTAGCCGTACATATTGGCCGTAGGCCCTCCAAGATCGGAGATAACCCCCTTGAAGTCTTTGTAGGCTTTGAACTGGTTGGCCTCTTTGACGATGTTCCCTTCACTGCGGGTACGGATCGTCCGTCCCTGGTGTACACCGATCGCACAGAAGTTGCACTCCCCCCAGCAGCCGTGATGGGTCATGATGGAGAATTTGATCGTCTCCAGGCACTTCACTTTGCCTTCAGGCTGATGATAGGGGTGCAGCTCCCTGGTATAGGGCAGGCTTGCTACTTCGTCCATCTCATTTTCATTGAGGTAGTCACACGGCGGGTTCTGGATAGAGTAACGTCCGTCAACCTCCTGGCAAAGCCCTTTTGCCGAGATGGGGTCATTGTTGTCATAGAAGTGGTCAAAGAGATCGATATACTTCTCTTTATCCTCCAGGCACGCTTTGTGTGAAGGGAGCTGGATAAACTCCTTCACCGGCTCTTTGCTGATGTAGCAGAGTCCCCGGATATCTCTCCACTCTTTCCCTTTGTCCAGTGCCTGCGTCAGTTCGCGGACCGCCTCTTCACCCATACCGTAAACGATGATATCGGCTTTCGCGTCAAAGAGGATAGGCTTGCGAAGCTTATTGCTCCAGTAGTCATAGTGCGTGACACGGCGCAGACTCGCTTCGATACCGCCAAGTACGACAGGTACGGTATCTTTGAAGTTTTGACGAATAAGGTTGGTGTAGGCCAGCACGGCTCGGTCAGGGCGTTTGGTATTCTTTCCGCCGGGGGTATAGTCGTCGCTGTTGCGGAACTTTTTGGTCGCGGTATAGTTGGCAACCATAGAGTCGATACTTCCCCCGCTTACGCCCCAGTAGAGTCTAGGCTCGCCCAGACGTTTGATGTCTCTGTCGCTCTTGATATCCGGCTGGCCGATGATACCGACTCTGTAGCCCAGTTTCTCAAGCATACGCCCTACTACGGCTACACCGATAAAGGGTGAGTCTATATAGGCATCGCCGCTGACCAGGATCACGTCGCACTGATCCCAGCCGAGCGCATCCATCTCGGCCCTTGTGGTAGGTAAAAATTGTTTCTCTTTTTTCATAACCGCATTGTAGCGTAATTTTGGCGTCAGCCATTGGCTTGTTGGAGTGTTTTTTTGCATCAAACACAGCTTTGTCTGCTATTCATGGCGTTCTTGACTACAGAGAATATTTGGGTACAATAATCAGAGAAGCGATCTCAAACTATCCGGAGCAGATGATGAACCAAGAACCTTCCGCCAATACACCTCTCAAGCCTTCTGCCAATATCTGGATCATGCTCTTCTTTCTGATACTGGCACTGCAGCTCATTTACTACAGCACTTCACAATCCCAGAGTGAAACGCTTACCTATAACCAGTTTAAGAACAGGATCGCACAGAACATGCTCAAAGAGATATGGATCGATGAAGACCAGGCGCTTGCCTCTCTCAAGGCAGAGCTTGGAGAAAAAGAAAAATATATCAAAACGACGCTTCCTCCATTTGAGGATAAGACCTTCCTCGAACTGCTGGAAAAAAACCGGGTCGATATCCATGTGAAGTCCCAGAAGGAGTCAAAGTTCTGGGGCTCCCTGCTGATGATGCTGCCTTTTTTACTCTTTTTGGGTTTTATCCTCTACAGTGTCTATAACTTCCGCAAACAGATGGGCGGAATGGGTGGTGAAGGGGGTGTCTTTGATTTTATGCGTACCACGGCCAAAGCGTATGACAGGGGGAAGAAGGTTGTTGTGACTTTTGATGATGTCGCAGGCTCGGAGAATGCCAAGATCGAGCTCTATGAGGTGGTCGATTTTTTGAAAAATCCGAAAAAGTATGAAGCGATAGGGGCCAAGATACCGAGGGGTATCCTTCTGACCGGTGCACCGGGTACGGGTAAGACCCTGTTGGCCAAAGCGGTAGCCGGTGAGGCTGAAGTACCGTTCTTTTCCATCAGCGGTTCTGAGTTTGTAGAGATGTTTGTCGGGGTAGGGGCTTCGCGGGTACGTGATCTGTTCAAAAAGGCGAAGAGTGAAGCACCTGCGATCATCTTTATCGATGAGATCGACTCTGTAGGGAGGGCAAGAGGAGCCGGGGTCGGCGGCGGCCATGATGAGAAGGAACAGACGCTCAACCAGATCCTTGCAGAGATGGACGGGTTCGATACGGATGAGAAGGTTGTGGTCATCGCAGCGACGAACCGCCCTGATATTCTGGATTATGCACTGCTCAGGCCCGGGAGGTTTGACCGCAAGATCACCCTGGTGCTTCCCGATATCGAGGCACGCAAAAAGATCCTGAAGATACATATGGCCAAAGTACGTCAGGATGAGACGATAGACCTTGAAAAAATCGCAAAGATGAGCACCGGATTCAGCGGTGCGGACCTGGCAAATCTTGTCAATGAAGCAGCGATGCATGCAGCCAGGGAAGGGAAAGAGCGTGTTTCTCAGGATGATCTCTTCTATGCGCGTGACCGCATCATCATGGGAGTCGAGCAGGAGTTTGTCCTGGATGAGAAGGAGAAGAGGCGTGTTGCGATCCATGAGAGCGGGCATGTTTTGGCTGCGCTGTTGCTTGAGCATGCCGACCCGATAGAAAAAGTCAGCATTGTACCGCGGGGACAGGCATTGGGGATGACGGAGCAGCTGCCGCTCAAAGATATCAGGAACTTTCCGCAAGCCTATCTGCTGGACAAGATCGGTGTGATGCTTGGAGGAAGGGTTGCCGAGCTTACACTGCTCGGCGACCTTTCATCGGGGGCGGCCAATGATCTTCAGGAAGCGACTTCGCTGGCGACACATATGGTGAGCCAGTGGGGCATGAGCGATCTGCTTGGCCCTGTCTACTACCACAAAGGGGAGGAGCATGTTTTCCTGGGGCGCGAGATGGCATTGCCCCGGGACTTCAGCGAAGCGACGGCAAAACTGATCGATGATGAGGTAAGAAAGATCATCTCTGAAAAAGAGAAGCAGATGCTTGCCCTCTTCAAAGATCATGAAAAAGATATCATGGTACTCTCAGAAAAGCTTTTGGAAAAAGAGGTGGTCTATGCCGATGAGATCAAAGCGCTCGTCACTCTTTGAAGTATATGATCGGATCAATTTGATAAAAATGTTTAAGCTCTTCGTAGATGGCCGGCAAGAGCTCTTTGAGGGGATGGGGAGCCATAAAGAAGCGTTCCGAACAGACCGCAAAGAACTCCGCTTCATTCTCCAGTGCATAGGTTCCTAAAAAGGCAGCCTGTTTCGTGATGAGGTTTCGTTTGACCTGTTTGGTCAGGATGATAAAGGCATTGGAGAAGGCCTGGGCGTACCTGGGGTAGTCTGAATAATTTGATAATTCCGGAGTACCATCTGGCATTCCATCCTCAAAGTCCAGCTCGTGGGCAAACTCGTGGATGATGACATTCTCTTTACTGCCGCTGACGATATGGTGTCTGATATCCTGCCAGGAGAGCACGACTGTTCTGTTGGCAGATTCTCCCGAAAGCAGGGAGTTCCTGTTCGTGTGGATGCCGTTTTGGGTAGAGGAGCGGTCAACGATAAAATCTTCCGGATAGACGATGATCGTTGCGACTTTATCATGCTCGTCAAGTTCAAATCCCAGCCGGATCAGCGAGGCATAAAAAGCGATGATCACTTTGATCTCGTCCGTGATCTCCATCTGCGCACCGACAAACTCCTTCTGGTCAATGAAGAGAAGGATGCGGATATGGATCTTCTCTCTGAGATCGCCGGGCAGGTCGAGATAGTGGGGCAGAGAAAGGAGTATCTCTCTGTAGCTCTGGGGCAAAGGCATATTCTTGAATTTTTTGTACCGCCACATACCTAGAGCGAACTGGATACTCTTCCAGAAAAGAAACAGCGCGATCAGTGCAAGGAAAAATTGCATCAGTATAAGATAATAAGCCATAGGGTTATCATAACCTAAAGAAGTTGAGAGTTGGGGGAGGAGCGATATGCAAAAGAGCCCGGAGGGACTCTTTTAGGGATTAGTTGAAATCCGGTTTTGGAGTAGAAAGCGTGCTTTCCGGAAGTTGCGGGTAAACGATCTCAGGTTTTTCACCTTTGAGCGCTTTGAGGAATGTCACGATCTTTTCTGCATCTGCATCAGAGATATCTTTTCCAAGCTGCGTAGTTCCCATCTCCTGAACTGCTTCTTTCAGGCTCCAGATCTGTCCGTTGTGGAAGTATGGCGCAGTCTCGGTGATGTTTCTCAGTGTAGATACTTTTACCATACCGTTCTGGTCACCTTTGAAGTCACCTACATTGGCAAATTTGTATGGTTTTACCATTGGAAAAGGCATCATTGATCCGCCAAGTGCTATCCCGTTATGGCATGTTGTACAACCCTGATCTATAAATACCTGCAGACCTTCTTGCTCTTCTTTGGTCAGTGCATCCTCTTTACCGTTAAGGAAGTCATCGTATCTTGAAGGCGTTACCAGTGTTCTTTCGAAGATACCGATCGTTGAAGTGATCGTTGCGAAGTCCACTTTAACATCTTTGCCGTACGCCTTTTTAAACTCTTCAACGTACTCAGGGATAGAGTTGACTCTCTCTACAACCAGTGCCGGAGGTGAAGCCATCTCAGGTGCCGCCTGCATAGGCCCCCCTGCCTGATCTTCAAGGTGCGGACTTCTTCCATCCCAGAACTGCGACTTGAAGAAGACAGCGTTATAGACAGTCGGTGAGTTCAGGTGGTGAGGGTTTGCGACCCACATATGGCCCACTGCCGTCGGTACACCATCTGCGCCTCCCTGACCAAGGTTGTGACAGGTATTACAGGAGATGATCCCACTCTTTGACAGTCTGGGTTCAAAGTAGAGTTTTTTACCAAGCTCCACTCTCTCAGGTGTGATCATACCGTTAGGATCAGTGATCTTTAAAAGTTCATTTTGATTTTGAGGTATCGCCTGAAGACCCATTGTCTTTGCTTTTTCTATTAATGGGTTAGCAAATAACACAGATGATGCTACAAGTGATGCAGCGATGATTTTGTTCATTTTCATATGTTCTCCTTATAAAATTGATAAGTAATTATATTCGAATAAGACTTACAATTTAGTAATAAAAATTATCATTTAATAAAAATTTCTCTCTTTGAGAGTATCAATCTTTAAAAATGATCTTTGAGTCTTCGACCGCACAGACAATACCCCCTCTTTTACAAAGCGATATCTTTTACTTCACACCACTCTTTAATTGTATCAAAACTTTATCGGGATATCAATCTTTTGCTGCTATACACAGTAAATAGTGATTAACTTTGTGTTTGCGATATGAAATTGTGAGGTATCCCGTATCCTACTCCTAATATCGCTTTACAAGATTACCCAACAGCTTTTTTTGTTTATTGCTGATGAGTCTTGTCCTTTTAATCTAATTTACAAAATCTCTATCTAAGACTATGTTTAAGTCCATCATAATAAATTATTTGATGTTTTTCTTGGAAAGCATAATCTCGCTATGTTCGTGTAACCGTTTTCCGATTTGGAAACCAAGCTCACGATAGGCTTCAAATTGCGTTTCGTCAAAAAATTGATCTAATGTGGTTTGATCCGGGAATTTAGGATTGGTTCTGTGATAGCTGTATAAATCTTCCGGCAGATCATTTGTCATGACTGTATTGATATAAATCAACTCAGCTTCGGTACCATCTTGATATATTATTTTTCCTTTTACGAATGCCTTATCGCTTATGCGATTTTCTTTTGGCCTTAACGGTCTGGTGTCTATTTCTACTTTTGCGCCGAAATCTACACGTATAAGCATAAGTGCATGAGCCAGACCTCCAAAACTGAGAGTAGGATCACTGCTGGCGTCTGAAACAATTATGGTTTTGCATTTGCGGCGTACGAGTTCATATAGGCCTAGATTTTCAAATTGCCCCCCATCGGATAAATGAATGTCATCATAATTCTCGCCAAGTCCTTTTCCAAACATTTCATTGAACATATACATATAATAGTAATACCTAAATTTCATTCTGCCTCTATTTTTGGGAAGCCGTGGGTTGGCGATCCAATACCCCAGGCGAATATTTAATAATGTCATTAAAAAAGTAATAGGCTTGGAGCGCGTAACATATGTGTTTGGATCTACTGCTGCACCTGATATGGCAAATGCCGTAGCAAGATTCATATTGCCATTTACATATTCATTTGTTTTTGCGTAGCCTGTGGCGCTTGAACCGCAAAAAAGCGGAGAAAATATGAAGCAATCACCACCTCGTTCACGGTATTTTGTGTTTTTTGAACCGACCATGTTAACAGTGCTGTTGATGATTTGATATGGGAAACGAGAAGGTTTGATATCGCAAAGCAGGTACTTGTCTGCACTTTCTGTCTTTAGTCCTAAAATATTCCACGGCATATATGCTTCCATTAGACGATTTCTATAAAAGCGATGCAGAGAAACATAATTTATAGAACTAAAGCCGGCCACAATGAGTGAAAGCAGAATGGGAATTAAAAATAAATAAAAATTCTCATCTTTTACAATGTCGACATTGTAGACAATATGATATATCAAAAGCAATAAGCCATAGAGTATTAGAGTAAGTCCTAATGATAGAAGTAAAGAGCGCATCCCTTTTGTTTCATTTGTACTATTAATACCTCTCAGGCCCACTAAAAACGATAATATTCCGGATAAAGAAATAGTTATTGAAGATAATATACTAGGGATAACTTCATTTAATAATGATTTATAGACATCTGGAATTGTGCCAACAATAATAAGCGCAATGCCTACCATGAGAACCAGCCCTCCGATTATACGAGAGTATCGATAGAATTGGAATGTCCGCAGGGCTTGAAAAAACGTCAAAATAGCAAACAATATAACCCCTATCGTAAAAAGAACGAGTGCTGCTAATCCAAATTTGTAAAGTTGATCGAAGTCTATTGATGATGGTTTTGAAAGTAGCCACATAGCTAAAAAAATCCAAGGTAAAAAAATGATAAGATTTGTTAAGATTGCACCAATAGTAGCTCCGATCATGCTCCATAGACGCAGCCCGTTGCCTGGCGTTAGATAGTTGCCATGTTCACGTATCCATGCCAAGATTTTACCGCTTTTGCCAGCATTGTCTTTCCTTTCGGTACCGAAAGGAAAGTCCCCATCATTATTTTCTGACAGCCATATCATGGAAGAACCGATATATCCGCCTCCGGAAACGGTAGAGAGATAATCTATCTTAGGTAAAATACCATAGCGTTCCAAAGCCTGTAATAGACCTAAGTTGAACGTGGATGATCGTACGCCTCCGCCGGAAAGTGCAAGACCAACAGCATCATTGTACGGATTTCCTATATTCTGATTTGCCGCTTTCCGCCTCTCTTTGATTCTTTTGGTTTCTTCTGTTCGAATGGCTGCAAGGAAAACCAGTTTTGATAAAAATATATTTTCAAGTTCCCCGGCAAGAGATTCTTCGAGTTTGTCGGAGATCTCCAAGATCTCTTGCGTTAGAGAAGAGATGTTTAATGGTGTACGACTATGCCAACTCTTGCCAACGACTTTTAGACAGTTAATAATTTTATCTTGAAGGTATTGGTGCTTCAATGCTTTTAGAAGCCTATCAATCTCTTCCTTGATCGGTTCCTTGGTAGTTGCTTCAATTTCATCAAGAAAATCCTCAATCGTTTTTTCCATAACTATCTCCTTTTAGTTCTATAGGGTCAGCCATCGGCAAAATAAATCTATTTCATAAAGCATCAACAATTTAAAATGCTATCATTTGCATTTTATGCTCTCCTTGATGATTTTATAATTTAAATCTACACTAATTAGACCTAACATAATCATAACAGTATTTATTATATTAACATATAAATATTTATTATTTAGTATACTTCTTCTCCTGCCCTTTAGAATATTATTAAGATAAAGTTTTAGTAGTATTAGCATCACCTCGTATAATAAAGCATAGCAATTAGCTATCATAAGAAGAAGAGCTTAGTTAAGGAGCAATATATCGGTTAGTCATCTAAAATAGTCTCTTTTATTCTGAAGGGACTGGCTTGTGGGTCACTCAGAAAGTTACACTAAAAACCTGAGTTACGACAAGATCCGTCAAGGAACTAGATCGTATTTTACTTGGTTAAGTTATATTGCAATGAATTGACAGAGAAAGATTGTTTTCACAGTGGATGTCTGTACCTTAACACTCCATTCGACAAAATATGGGGTCAAACTCGATGATAAAGAGAACAGATGCAAGGCGAATTGGTCTGGCATGCACACTTTTTTGGACAGCTTGGAATTTGTTAAAGAGAAGGAATAGGCGCATAAAAAAAGATTTTTTGTTTCTTCACTCTTGGCTGTCGATATTTGCGTACTCAAGCTGGAGAGGATTCTATGTTAGTAGTGAATGCAATATGCTCACCGGGCAAAACCTTACAGCGACCACTCAGAAAATTCGCTTTATAATGAGAGGTGAAAAAGGCATTTAGAACTCCTTGATCTCAAGGAGGATGGGGATATTTAAAAAAGAGGGGGAAGAGGGAATGAAAAGCGTTTTGGCACTTCTGATGATAGGGAGTTTGACGGTTGGTGCAAGCGAGAGCTTCAGCCACAAAGATTGGCAGGTCGTATGCGACAATACCCATACCTGCAGAATGGCAGGCTACACGGAATATACGCTGGACAACAGGTATCTTCCACTCTCGATGCTGTTCGTGAGAAAAGCAGGTGCGCACAGCCGAATAGACGGATATATCCAGATCGCAGAGAGCGGGGAGGAGAACGATCTCCAAAGCCTGAAAAACCATTCGATGAAAATGTCTGTTGATCAGCAAACCCATCTCATAGATATCTCCAAAAAACTGCCTCAAACGCAGACGGATATTCTTGTCAACGCCTTGAGTAGAGGGAAGCAGATCAGGTTTGTCTATGGGGAAAGCTATCGATGGGATTTTTCCCAAAAAGGTTCTTTTGCATGTATGTTGAAGATGGATGACTATCAAAAGCGTATCGGGACTGTCGGTGCTGTTTATAGAAAAGGAGAGCAGGACGAGAGGAATGTCCTTCTGCCGAAACCGAAACCTGTGATTCATGCCCCCAGAGTCTCTTCAGACTCCAAAAACGGCAGGATGCCTCCCGAAGTGGCATATTCGGAGAAAGAGAGAAAATTGTTGCAATACCTGCTGGGCAAATATTATGCAGAGGATGGTGAACAGAGTGAATGTTGGATGAGCGGGGAAGAGGCAAAAGAGACGTTAAAGGTCTACAGGCTGACGGATCAGCTTGTCGTCGCATCGCAGGAGTGCTGGAGGGCAGCATACAACTATGCCGATGCCTTTTGGCTGATCAATGCGAAACCGCCGTTTGAACCGAGAATGATCACTCAGGCAAGCGGACTGTTTATCGCAGAAGACGGTACGTTTCGCCTAGCCACCTCTTACAAGGGCAGAGGGGTGGGTGACTGTTGGGACCGGGATGAATGGGTATGGAACGGTAAGGACTTTGTCGATACTCTCTATAAGACCACAGGACTCTGCAGAGGATTTGCAGGAGGCGCCTGGGATCTGCCTACACTGGTGACTGAAGTAAAAGTAGAGGATGGGTCCCACTAGGAGCAGGTGTTTTTCTATTGTGGTATATTTCTCTCTTCGAGAACGACCGGTGTCCCTATATAGGTGATAAAGAGGAAAGTCCCCTCGGGGAATGTGTGTATTGCGGTGCTGTGTCTCACGCCGATGATCGCATTGGCCTCACTCGGGGCACTTTCAACCAGCTTGTCATAGGCCTCCTGATGTTCATTGCGTTTCCGCTCCAAAAAACCTTTGATCAACCCTTTTTGGGATATCTGGATCTTGTATGTGATCTCGATCATGGAAAACATTGCCGTGATCTTCAGGTGTTCGGGCAGGATTTCCGTTGTTGTGACTGTCATGATTCGTCTCCTTACGGTTGAGGAACCTTACGCGTGCACCTTCTGCAGGCCATTCTCCCCCAATCCCCTTTATTGAAGTACTGTTAGTATACAAAAAAAGGGTGCACATTGCAAGAAGCAGGGCGGATTAAATATCTTTGTAAACTTCCTAATATGCCCTATGGATTTTAATATGCAGAGTCATTTGCATTATTTTGCCCCATCTTTTGCCTTAGCATAAAAGGGAAATAAATATTGCTATAATTAAAATTAAAAGGAGTGTGATATGAATCCATTTATGACAAACGGTGCATTTAGCTGGTTTGAATTGATGACCAGTGATATTGAGGGTGCAAAAAAGTTTTATAGTGAGCTGTTTGGCTGGAATTTCAAAAAAGCAGATAATGTTGATTTTGATTATAGTGTGGTTTCCCTGAATGGTCAAGAGATGGCCGGCATCATGGATATAAAACATTGCGGAGACGCGAGTGTCCCTCCGCACTGGGGAAATTATATAACAGTCAGCGATATCAGGTCTATGCTGGATAAAGCAAAAACACTTGGAGCAAATGTAATTGTAGAGGTCACACCAATACCGAAGGTAGGTGATTTTGCTATTATTCAAGACCCGCAGGGTGCGGTTATTTCAATGATAGAGTATAAGATGGATTATTGATAAAGAAGCAGGGTGGATGGGTTGGCCTGGGGATGAGAGAAAGCGGTATAATAGGCTATGAAACACTACAGAGGCATCCGCAAAAAACTTACCGCATATATCGACCGGTTCCTGGCCACGGGGGAGAGAGTCGAAAATATCAGGGATATCTGGTACAAGTTCAAGGGGGAGATCGAGCATCTCAAGAAGATGCCTGATGACAAGTGGGATATCTATGTCAACCGCCTGATCGGGGAGTACCTCTATGAACTGTTCCTGGACGGAGATGTGACGATCTACAGCCGGCTCAACATCATCACCAAGGGACTCAGCAACGACACCCATACCTACAACACGCCCATCGTGCTCTTTACCGAAAAACCGACCCGAAGCACGGATCTCTTGTCAGAGGCGCTGTTGTGCGGCATCTACAGCAGTACGGGACAGATCCCCTCTTTCGAGTCGGTCAATGTCGCCCAGTATCTCAACCGTACCGTCAGACACAACAAGGCCTACCTTATCGCTATCACCGATTTTGATCCTTCCGGGGAGTCGATCTTTCACTCCCTTGCCGAAAAGGTCAGGACCGACCTGCAGCTCATCAACCCGGATATCGAGTTCACCGCCATTCCCGTACTGTTTGGGAGGGGATATAAGGATATTGTCTCCCGCTATCCCACCTATACGCTCAGCCGTAATAAACAGAACAAGCTGAACCAGGCGTGGATCGACAGAGGGCAGACCCTCGGCGTCGAGCTCAACGTTGTGGAGAACAAAGCCGAGCTCCTGGAATCAGCCATCCTCAAATCCGTCGCCCCCGAAGTGGTGGAGGAGCTGAGCCGTCACCGATGGGAAAAGGAGAGAGAAGAGGTCATGCTTGCCAGCGACAAGCGCTATCTGGAGCTGCATGAAGAGCTGAAACAGCGGGTAGCCGAGATCAGAGATGAGGTGGAGTCGATGGAGACGGTATTTGATGCGAAGTGGTCTAGGCCGATCGATGCTGACGGGGTCAAGGATATGACGCGGGAGAAGTAATGTGATAGATAGTGGCAGCGGCAACGATGCCTATGATTAAGGTTTGTGGGAGTATAATTCCGGTCTCTTTAACAAAAAACCACAAAACAAGCGGTCGTGGTGAAATTGGTAGACACGCTAGATTCAGGTTCTAGTGGCAGCAATGCCGTGGAGGTTCGAGTCCTCTCGACCGCACCATCCCTTCTCACTTTTTAATCCATCCTTTTTTTCGGGCTTGACATTTTGCAAAAGTCTCTGATCATCTTTTCTGACAAACGGGTTTTTTCATTAGCCTATACAACGTGCGAACCAAGAAAAAAATAGCTGTATTTTAGCGCTGCAAAAGAGAAAACTTCAAGTATAATTCCACCTTCAAGAGAAGGTGAAAAAGCAAGTGAACAAAGAAAAGCAAACCATAGATCTGCTCTCACAAATAGGCAAACTGCTTTTACAACATGGAGCAGAAACAGAGCTTGTGGAGACAAGTATCAACAAAGCTGCAATGAAACTGGACTGCAGGGATCTTACCATTTTGATCTTACCAAATGCGATTTTGCTGAGCTTGTCCTCAAATGGAAAGGTCTACAATACGAAACTCTACAAAGTAGAGAGGCAGGATGTCAATTTTACCGCACTTGACAAAATGATGGGGATAATTGAGCAAATAGATGCTACAGTAGATAGCACAAAGCTTCTTGAAGAGCTCAAAGATGAAGAGAGTTTGAGCCCTATGTATCCTTATTATTTACGTAATATGATGGCGGGTATCGGATGTGGTTCGTTTAGTTTGCTGTTTGGTGGGGATATTTACATATGTGTTGCAACGTTTATCGCTGCTTCTATCGGGTTTTATCTTAACGGCTTTTTATTAAAACAGTATTTTAACCCTTTCATCGCCATCATTCTCGTCTCTTTTGTCACCACTATAAGCTCCGGTCTTTTAACGCTTCACAATGAGATGGCACATATAGCGATCGCTTCATCAATCCTCTTTTTGGTTCCAAGTGTTGCGTTTATCAACTCCGTCAACGATCTTACCAAGCGGCACTATACCACGGGTCTTGTTCGAGGAGTGAGGGGAGTGATTATTTCATTTGCTATCGCTATTGGGATATCTTTGGCATTGCATATTTTGGGTGTGGAGAAGTTTGTATGATCCTTGACATCAGCATCGGTTTTTTTGTTTCTTTATCTTTTGCAATTCTTTTCAATGCTCCAAAACGCTCTTTGATCCCTATTATTATCCTTGGGATTGGGGCTGTATTGATTAAAAAGTATATGTTGCTTTACCACTTCAGTTTGGAATTTTCAACATTTATCGCAGCGTTTTTTATAGGTTTTATCAGTCTCTATTTCTCCCACAAGCAAAATATACCTATTCTGGTTTATGCGATCAGCAGCTCGATCGTTTTGGTCCCTACGGTTAATGCCTATAAAGCGATGATAGGTTTTATCCAGATCTCAACACATCAGATCAACAATGAAGCGCTTATTATCCAGTCTCTGCATTACGGTTTAAAAACATGGTTTGTATTTGGCGCTATTGCTATCGGAATTGTATTGCCTACGCAGTTTATCAAAAAATACAGGTTTAAAATACTCTAGCGGTCGTACCGCCAAATCATTTTTCCATAGCGTTGGAAAGTTTGTTCTCCCTCTCGTCCCCAAGCTTACGTGAGGCAGCGGAATGACTGTCGGGTAGGGCACTACGCCGTAAGTTTTTTTGCGATCCTTGCAACATACTCTCCCTGGAAACGCGCTCCGGCAAGCTCGTTCTCGCTCGGAAAACGACTTCCGTCATCACCGGCTACAGTAGATGCACCATAGGGAGAACAACCGCTGATCTCATCCATGGTCATCTGCCCTTTGAACGTATATGGCAGGCCAGCAATGATCATGCCTTGATGCAGCAGGGTGGTGTGGAAACTGAGGATCGTAGATTCCTGCCCGCCGTGTTGGGTGCCTGAGCTAGTGATAACGCTTCCCACTTTCCCAACCAATGCTCCTTTTGTCCACAGCTGTCCCGTAGCGTCAAGGAACTGTCGCATCTGGCCACACATATTGCCAAAGCGGGTCGGTGTTCCAAAAATGATGGCATCGGCTTCGCTCAGCTCATCCACGGTGCATATAGGCACATCTTCCTGCTCTTTCTGGGCTTCAGCCGCCCCCATCTTTGCTAACACCTCTTTGGGCAAAGTCTCCGGAACTCTACGGAGTGTAACTTCCACATCTCCAACCGACCGTGCTCCTTCAGCAGCCGCAGCTGCCAGCTTATGTACATGCCCATACATCGAATAGTAAACGACCAATACTTTCATGGAAACCTTCCTTTTGTATCTCATGCTTGTGTCTGCTTTGCGGCTGCGAGTAACCATTTATTCGGGGAACACTTCGTAGCACTTGTTTTTATCTTCCATAGTTAGAGTATATAACATATCTCCTGTTGTTGCAAGAAATATTGCTTTGAAACATTTTTCCCTTCATTTCCTCATCCCCGACGAAGAAAACGATGCAGAGACCTTATGTCCTGGCCAACTATTTGAAATGAGCAGTCAAAAAGCTGCTTACGGGGTTTTGATTGGTTTCAATGATCTGTTATAGCCTATGGAAATGGTGGTTATCCCAAGACCAACAGCTTATACAAGAGCGTATAAAATGTATAAATTATTTTCGTTGGAATAGTGATCAATGCGGGTGCAGCACCAACTTTTCCCCTCGTCCCCAAGGTCCCAGAGGCTGTGAAAGAAGATATAAAACAGGGTGTTCGTCATTCTGAACTTGAATCCCAAGGGTATTTTCTGCGGACATCCAGAATCCCTAAACTTCACTATTATTCGATGAGATCCTGAATCAAGTCCAGTATGACAGTGGTAAAAACAACAGTTCTTTCACCGTCTCTTCGCTGGTGGAACGATACCTATGGTAAATTGAGACGGTGAAGGGTGTGTTCTTCCATAGTCTCTGAGGGAACGCTATTGCAGCTTATCAACTGACAACCTTAGTTTGCCCCTAAAGCCTTTTGCCGATTTTAGCGGAATAAAAAAGCCTTTGTCATCATACGCTGCTTCTTTTCCTCTTGATTCACCCCATGCGTCGTCTGCCAGGTTGTACCGTATTTTCCATCCCTCTGCATTGGAAATTGCACGGATAACGACGGTATTTCTAAATAGGTACTCTCCCGGTATTTTACGATCAAAGAATAAAAATTCATCAATTTCATACTCTGTCGTGGATACACTTATATCTACGCTGAAAACCAGTGTTCTTCCAAAGGTAATTCTGGTGGTATCCAGAAAAACTGAAAAAAGTACAGGACTACGTGGATCGGTCAGTCCTTCTACATTATCAACTTTTAACAGTTCATCAAATTTGCGCAATACAGCGGAATAAGTTTCCTTGCGTCGTTCAGTGAGGTTATACGTCATTGAACCCTGGGGTGAAACCGTAGATTCGAAATAGTAAGAGGCCCTGATCTTTTTGTCCTTTTCGTGAGCTTTTTTAACAGATGGAGGCAGTGGAAGATTTTCAACTTCAAGCATGCCGTTCACCTGAATGTTTCCAAATAGAAATCCGATCAAATTCTGGTAACCTTCCTCAGAGTTTACAATACCATAAGGACCGCTATGGCTGCGATAGACAAAAGCACGTGGTGCTTTGCGAACCGTAGCATTTTCAATCTTTACCAAGCCATCGCTCATTTCACCGGCAAGGGTTCTGGAAAGTCCGGCTGCAACGTTATAGTCTTTGTGGTTAGTACCGACAAGACAAAAAAAACGTTTTGGATCAAACGTATTATTTAAATCATCTACCCGTTTGGAATTTTTTGGAAGTCCGAGATATTTGGCCATATTGTCACGATTGAAATTGTTGATATCCCAAATCGTTAGAAACTTAGGTACATTGATGCCTCCCATCTCAATGCCGTTATGCGGTGTGGCATAGGTAAAGACTTTATCTACCATATTTTTGACTTCCTGACTGGATATAGCAGGATTCTGTAGAAAACTTCGGCAGACAAGTCCTCCCATCGAGTGTGCTACAAGATAAACCTTAAAAGCTTTTTTTGCTTCATCATCATCGCCGCAGATTTGCTCACGCAGTTTAACGATCAGTTCCCCCAGTTCCTCTGCAGCTTCGGGAATTGAAGGTGTTTTACCCGTTCCCAGATCGACATCTCCCTGGTCGTAGTAGCGATGGATCACTATACTGCGAGAAGAAATTTTATCAGTTCTCTCTTTACCGTCCAGATAAATATCCCGATAGCCGAAATCCTTCATCAATCGTACCAAAGGGGATTCAAAAATATGTTTGATAACGTTTCCTCTCCAATCCTGACGTGTTTTGGTTGCACCGAGATTGAATCCCATATAGGGGGTAGATACCGTAGCTTCGATTTCACTTTCGGTCATGGCGTAACCACGCACATAAATGATCGGATAAAACGGATGTGTAATACCTGACATTGTATACTCCTTGATCTCCCAACTATTGGCGGGCATGTTTTATGGATTTGGTATTAAAATAAATTTTTGCATAGGAGATAATAGAAGTCATTACATGATATCCAGCATTTTCTGCTTCCATCTTTCCCCTTTGGAAACATCTATCTTAATATTATGACATAATGAAAATTATTTTCTCTGAGAATAAGGTGTCGTTTCTGTTTGAGGGTGGGAAAGAACTCACAAAACCGGAGGTTCAAGCTCCGGGATAAGGCATTTTCGCCTTATAATTTCCTATATAAAATTAGCGCGGCATAAGCATCATCTGGCACGCTAATGGTCTATTGGAGGATATGGAATAAGGTAGATTCAGTAGATTTGCTTGTCCTCTTTTGCTTCCCATTGTTTAAAGATCTCTGCGCACGCTTCGTAATCGATCTGCTTGAGCACCACATCATGGTTTCGTCCCTGTATCATCTCGTAAAAACGCGCATCGTCGAAGCCGCCTTTGGCCGCATCCAGTTTGGTTGTACCGTAATAGACTGTTTCTATGCGCGCCCAGAAGATAGCTCCGAGGCACATCGGGCAGGGTTGCGTGGTGGTGTACAGGGTACATCCGGAGAGATCGTAAGTGCCGAGTACCTGTGAGGCTTCCTTGATGGCGATCATTTCGGCATGTGCCGTCGGGTCATTTGTCGCAAGCACACGGTTGTGGGCTTTGGCAAGGATCTCGCCATCTTTGACAATGACGGCACCAAACGGCCCGCCTTCGTTGGCACTCATCCCTTTTATCGCTTCGTCATAGGCTATCTGCATCCATCTGTTCATGGTTAGATTATAGCATGTTATCCATGGATCCGGATTGCTTTAGTCTCTGTTGCAGAAACTGATTTTATCCTCGTGATATCAGGAGAAATATAAACAGGAAAAGGGCGTCACCCTGTAAGTTACTTGTTGGGTATTACCAATAGAGGCAGATTCGGTCACCATTCGTAAAAACGTATTTATCGGCATCCCTTCCACCGGGGCGGCATTGGTCATATGAATGGTTGACCTGGTGAGTGGCTATGGTATTACCGGCCTTATCTATCAGCTCGATACTATCGGGTGATGAGTTTTTGTATCGGAACCGCTTCGACTCCACTTTGAAGACAACCCACGAAATCCCCTGATGCATTCCGCTTCCAACGACAAGGCATATTTCTGTACCTTCGTTTTCCCCAAACTTGTAGTCGCAACCTATTGTTTGGGGACCATTGTCATACCCAAACGCTGAGCCTAGGCCCATCACAAACAGCGCTATAGCTCCAATCCATTTCTTCATCTTTCCCTCTTCATGATACTGAATAGCCATCCATACTCTCATAGTTCCTTGCAGAACTCTATCTCCAGTCAGTAGCATCATCTACATACCTGTGCTTCACCAGCTTGCATGAATCTATTGTATCTTATTTATCATCATGGCGGCTTTGTAGCTGTATGATCCGCTCAAGAGACGTTTGGCAGTGTCAAGCCTACTGCTGAACTTGCACCAATGGGTATCGCTCTTTCCTCTTCTTGTTCCCTACGATTGCGTAGGAGTGTATAGGAGAAGCTGCATACAAAAATGAATGGGTCGTGCTATGATCCCCCATGGGTAGAAGCAGGTATAAATATACCTCTCATCCCCAACCTGAAATCAGGGGAGGAGAGAGAAACAGACAGAAAAGATCGCCTGCTTCTCAGTGACTCTCTTCAAGATCGACCGATCTCATCTCGGAGAGACTGGCGTAGCGGAAGAGAAGGAGTGCAAAGAACCCCAGTAGCGTGAATCCTGCGACAAGGGGAAGGATGGTGCCTTCGTAAAAGCGGCCGATAAGAATCCCCAGCGGAATTGAGATAAAGGTCGAGAGCGACCCCACCACGGCCGCACCGATGCCGGCGATATGGCCGAGAGGTTCCATCGCCATGGCATTGAGGTTACCGAAGAGCAGCCCCATGCAGAAGAAGGTAGTGAAGCCATAGAGCATAAAACTGTTCTTTCTCGTTCCACCTACGGAGAGGTGGAACGAGAAAAAGTGCCGAGTACCTGTGAGGCTTCCTTGATGGCGATCATTTCGGCATGTGCCGTCGGGTCATTTGTCGCAAGCACACGGTTGTGGGCTTTGGCAAGGATCTCGCCATCTTTGACAATGACGGCACCAAACGGCCCGCCTTCGTTGGCACTCATCCCTTTTATGGCTTCGTCATAGGCTATCTGCATCCATCTGTTCATGGTTAGATTATAGCACGTTATAACTATGAAACCGAAAAATTATCGCAGGGCAATAAGGGGTTATAGTCTCTTAACCTTCTCAGCAAATGTACAGCGATTCTATACTTATAGAAAACACTGCAACAATTAGAGGCAAGTCAATCACTTTGTTTGCATAGGGTTAATTTTGGCTGAGCTTGATAAAGAGGAAAGAAAAGAGTGGCACAGCATTAGCGTCAACTTGCTCTGTGCCACAAGCAACAAACGAGTCGAGTCTATACAGCTTGATCCATAAAAGTTTATAGACACATTAGAGCGTAGAATTTTCAGTATTGATTTATTTTTCTTATACTGTAGAAAAACTTTTATGAATGTAAACTAATTTCTGCTATACTCTGGATTATCTTGAGAAACTGTAAAGCGGGTAACAAAATGAATCAAACCCAAAAAAGACTAAGTATGATCAAATTGGCTATATCTATCAGGGATATAGAAACGATTCAGCTGCAAATTTCGAACTTGAGACTGCTAAGAGCAGATCCAAAAATTCAGAAGATCATCGATGCCCTCGAATCTGAAAGTTATGCCCAGTCTCAAGTTTTGATACAGGAGTATATGGACAATCAGATAGAGGAAGTGCATCATCACGTCCCGGAAGAAAACAAAAAACGCACCTACACAGCAAGAGAACAGGCTCTTATCGATCAATTTGATCTCTTTGTCATTGATGACAATCAGGAGAAAGAGGATCAAAACATCGATGTGGACCGAGATAGAAAAAAAATCACTGCTGCTTCCTTCAAAAAAACATCAGGACCCGATCTTGACAGACTGCTTGAGATGGATGAAGAGCCTAGTAGGAGAGAGAAACATACCTTTAAACGCACCTACACAGCAAGAGAACAGGCCCTTATCGATCAATTTGATCTCTTTGTCATTGATGACAATCAGGTGAAAGAGGATCAAAACATCGATGTGGATCGAGATAGAAAAAAAATCACTGCTGCTTCCACCAAAAAACCATCAGGACCTGATCTTGACAGACTGCTTGAGGTGGATGAAGAGCCTAGCAAGAGAGAGAAAGATATCCTCTCTCAGGAAGATCCTCACTTTTCTCTGAAAGATACGCAAGCAGAGAATAGAGGCCCGAAGAGCAGTATCAATGATGATGCATTTTACATAGAGGAGAAACAGTGGGGAGCACCGGCCGGAGCAGCTCAAAAAGAGCCTTTGGAATCGACTGCTGTATCAGAAAAAGAAAAAGAAATAGAAGCAGAGAGGACGACTACTTCTCAAAAAACTGCAACGATTTCGGAAGCTCAAGCGTTCTCAGAGAAAATAGTCGGCATGAAGGAGAACGATATTAACTATCGGCCTATTTTTTTGATCGAACATCAGCTCCATGGTGGCTCCTTATCCCAATACTCTCCGCACGCAAAGAGTATAGTCCCCTCTGACTCTCTAAAAGAGCAGATAAATACAATCAGCGATGAAGACGGCTGTACAAAGAACGATGTAAAAAAGGTTGAGTGCAAGGCTGAGGAGTATTCTTCTGCCCAATGTTATGAAATAGCAGAACTGCTGCTCCTCTGCGGTCTTATGGAAGATGAATTCAGACAACTGACACCAATGCAAACAATAAGTGCAATATCTGAAAAAGAAGCGTAAAAGCAAGGGGTAATCGAAGATATGATTACCCCTTTTTTACTATAAAAACAGGAATAGCCAATGAAATACAAACAATTCAAACGAGTTAAGAATCGATTTTTGTATAGGTGAATGGAAATGATATTGTGGGATGGGGTGTTGGGTATATAGACCCGGGACGAAGCCCGAGAATGTTAAGAAGAGAGGGGTAGTTACCCTCTGTTGCTTCCGCGTCCGGCGTTGCGGCTGTCACGTCCGCCTCCGCTGTGCTGACGGGTTTTTGAGCGTCTGTCTCCGCCTCTGTCATTGCGGTCACGATCAGTATGTCTTCTTGGGGAACGTCCTCTGCCTCTGTTCTTGCTGCCTCTATCATCTCTTGAGCGCTCGAGCGCTTTGGCGATCTCTGCATGGTCCAGACCGATCTTGTCTTTACCTTTTACCTCATTCTCCTCCTGGATCATCGATGCAAGAAGGTGAGCGATCGTTACGATATCAAGGTCGTGCTGAAGTGTTTTGACCAGGTTGATGGCGCTTTCAGTCACTCTTGTATCAGCGATCTTAGCGATAAGTTCGCTTGCTTTGGCATCTTGCACTTCGACACGTGTAGGGATGATCTCCGTGCTCATCTGGGTACCGACATCTTTTTCAATACGCTTGATGGTACGAAGCTCGTTCGGGCTTACCAGTGTGATCGCCTCACCGGATTTCCCGCCACGTCCCGTACGTCCGATACGGTGTACGTATGACTCAGAGTCAAACGGGATATGGTAGTTGAAGACATGGGTCACATCATTGACATCCAGGCCACGCGCGGCGACATCCGTAGCGATGAAGATATCGATCCCGCCCTGTTTGAACGCTCTGATCGTTACTTCTCTCTGCTTTTGTTCCATATCGCCATGCAGGCCGCTTACTTTGAAGCCTTGCGCTGTCATATGCGCTACAAGTCTGTCAACCTCTTTTTTCATACGGCAGAAGATGATACATTTATTAGGATTTTTGAAGTCGATGAGTCTGACGAGTGCATCATCTCTCTCATGGTCCTGTACCACATAGTACTGCTGTGTGATCTTGGTATTGGTCGTCTCGGATTTGGTGATAGAGACAGTTTTCGGATTGTTCAGGATCTCTTCTGCCAGTTTACGGATCGCTTTTGGCATCGTTGCTGAGAACATCAGGGTCTGGCGTTCTTTTGGCAAGAATTTGAATATATTCTTGATCTCATCAAGGAATCCCATATCAAGCATCTCATCGGCTTCATCCAGTACGACAAACTGAGGATTGATCTTGATCTTTCCGCTCTGAAGAAGGTCCTGGAGACGTCCGGGAGTTGCCACCACGATAGAGGCCTGGTTGATACGGTCGATCTGTTTGCCGTATGCAGTACCGCCGTAAACTGTTGCTGTCTTGAGTCCTGCTTTTTGACCGAAACGGTAGAGCTCGTCACTTACCTGCATCGCAAGTTCACGGGTAGGGACAATCACCAATCCCTCGATGCTTCCGTCAGCTTTCATCATGCTCATGATCGGCAGACCGAAGGCAGCGGTTTTCCCTGTACCTGTCTGTGCCTGAGCGATGATGTCATGTCCTTCAAGAACTAAGGGAATCCCCTCTTTTTGTACGGGGCTTGGTTCTGTAAATCCGGCTTCTGCCACAGCTTGCTGGATACTCTCTTTGAGGTTAAAATCTGTAAATGTCATTGTGTCACTTTGTATTAAATTGTCGGTGATTGCTGTATCTTGGTATTTATCTGAAATAGTATCAAGAGGTGTAAAAACCTGTTTTTTGCAGTTGATACCAAACTGTGTCGCGTAAGTTAGCGAGGATAAGGAGATAGGATGTTATCTCGTCAATAGAGTTCAGTACACTCTTGCATAAAAGTTCGGAATTATAGCATGTTTTTTCATAGAAAGATAGGGGTATCAGTTATAAGATCGGAAAATATGACAGAATACAGATATCATTGCCGAAGGTGTCGGGAGCAGAGAGGCGCTGGAGTTCCTGACGGAACACCGCTATACCTATATCCAGGGATACTATGTGGGAAAACCGATGTCAGCCGAAGAGATAAGGTCAAAACTCAGTTAGGGCGGTAGACCTTCACATTCTCCTCTCTGTCCTTGTCTCTGAGGTACTGTGCATGCAGTTGGCTCATGACGCCTTTTTCGCAGTAGAGCAGGTACTCTTTGCCTTTGGGCAGTTTTTTGAATTCGGTTTTGAGCTTGTGGAACGGTATCTTGATCGTCTCACAGGGTGCAGAGATACACTCCTCTCCGGCACGGATGTCGATGATGACATTTTTTTGGGGATCAAGCTCGGTGACGATCTCTACCGGGGCACTCTGTGCCACATCGTCGATGATCTCATCCACCCATATCGTTTTTGCCTCTTCCACCGCTTTGTCAAGTACGCTGTAGTCAAAACGTTTTGCCTCTTTTCCCATCCGCTTGAACGATCCGTGGGTGATCGGGTTTTTGGAGATGACACCGCAGTATTCGGGCATATTCTCGGCAAAGTAGCGTGTACCTATCTTTGTGGCGATATCGATGATCTCTGGTTTGTTCATGGTTGAGAGAGGACGCAGTACAAGCTTGTTGGTGACCTGGTCGATCAGCGCAAGGTTGCGCAGGGTCTGGCTGCTCACCTGTGCGACACTCTCTCCGGTGAGCAGTGCATCGATCTCCATCGTATCGGCGATCTTCTCGGCGGCCATCAGCATCAGGCGTTTGAGCGTGACCCCCATATAGGTTTCGGCCGTCGAGCGGAAGATCTCTTCTACCACCCCGTCAAAAGGGACGGAGACGAACTTGACACGGTGCGAGGCGCCGAACTTGTTCCAGAGATAGAGTGCGACCTGCTTGACCCCGATCTCATGTGCGGCACCTCCGAGGTTGAAGAAGATAAAGTGGGTTTTGATCCCCCGTTTCATTGTCAGGTAGCTGGCAACCGTGGAGTCAAACCCCCCTGACATCAGAGAGAGGATATCCCCCTGTGTCCCGATAGGGTAGCCGCCCAGTCCCTGGTGCTTCTCGGTGATGATGTTGAGCTGGTTGTTGATCAGTTCGATGCGAACGGTGATCTCCGGGTGGTGAAGGTCAACTCTCTTTGCTTCCGAATGTGCCAGGATATAGCCGCCGATCGTACGCTCCATCTCGAATGAGTTGAACGCATGTGTCCCCGTACGTTTTGCGCGCACCACAAAGCTTTTCCCCTTGAGCTCCCCTCCAACCACCTCGCAGACTTTGGCCTTGATCTGCTCCAGGCTCTGCATCGCATCAAACTGCAGTGCCTCCAGTACCTGGTCGATACCCGGGGTATCCAGAAGTATCTGTCTGACCTGTTCCACCAATGCGACAGGGGTGACCACTTCGATCTTGTCGCTGAATTTCTTGATATGCATCGCTTCGCTGAGAGGCCTGAGCAGTGCCTGGAGGTTGTTGTAGAGCTGGCCGACCATCTGCTTTTTTGCAGCATCGCCTTTGACCATGATCTCCGGAAAGAGTTTAAGAATGAATTTCTGTGTTGTGTTTGCTGATACGTCCACTAAGTTAACCTTCATTAAAATTGGTGAAATTATAGCATAGTAGGATGGGTGTTGCTGCAAATGCTCCTCTTCGCGGACGATTTCAGGGAGAATGAGGGGTTTTTAGATCCTACGCTTCCGCAGATATTTCAGAGGCAGGGGAGAAACAGGCTAGAAGAGTGGGCTGCCTCTCTCCCTGTACCACTGCACGATACTGTCCCACGCCTCCTGAGCGGTCTCTGCGTAGAGGATGAGTCTAAAATCCTCCTCCGAGATCATCTCTTCTTCTCTAAATACTTCAAAATTGATGAGTCTGTCCCAATACTCCCTGTTGACGAGAATCACAGGCATCGGTTCGCTTTTTTCTGTCTGGATCAGCGTCAATACCTCAAAAAGCTCATCAAGCGTCCCGAATCCGCCGGGAAAGACTACCAGCGCTTTGGCACGCTGCATAAAATGGAGTTTTCGGATGGCAAAGTAGTGAAAGACGAAATTGAGATCAGGCGTGATGTAGGGATTGGGCTCTTGTTCGAAGGGGAGTTCGATATTGAGCCCTATGGAGAATGCTCCTACATCCTCTGCACCGCGGTTAGCTGCCTCCATGATACCCGGTCCCCCGCCGGTCATCAGGGTGACACGTGGATCATGCGGTCCTTTCCCGCTTGCACCGACCAGTCGTCCAAATGCCCGTGCCTCCTCGTAGTGGATACTCTTTTGAAGCATCTTTTTTGCCTTTTTCAGTGCAGCTTGAAGCGCAGGGGAGTCGGGGTTGCGTTCCAGGTTCTTCTCGGCCTCTGTATGTGCCTGTATCGCCTGCTCAGGCTCCAGGGTACGGGCACTGCCGAAGACAACGATGGTATGTTTGATATGATGCTCCCGCATCTTCACCTCTGCCTTGAGGTAGTCAAGCTGAAGCCTTACCCCTCTGGCTTCATTGTGGTACAGAAATCTTTCACTGGATTGATGGGCTTTTGAGCGTAGCATCAGTACTCCTTTTCGCACATGAGTTTGAGAGAGTTCTGCGGTGTTTTGCCTGCAAGGAACTGCTGCATGTTTTTCAGTGAGGTCTCCATGATTCTTTGCAGTGCCTCCTGTGTATAGTATGCCATATGGGGGGTATAAAAGAAGTTCTCTTTTCTTGCCAGGGTAATATCGTTGCAGACATCCGAAGCGATGGTGTTGGGAAGCGTGATATAGAGCAGGGGCTCCATCACTTCACACCGTGCGATATTGATGATGACTGCTTCGGGTTTGATGAGCGCGCTGTTGTGCATGTTGATGATATGCGTCGTCGAAGGGGTGAGGGGGAGAGCCAGCATCAGGATATCTGCCCTCCCAAGCAGTTCATGCAGGCCTGTCAGTTCGATGCCGATCTCATCATAGACCGGTCTGTAGGTCCGGGTATATCCCATGATCTCCATGCCGAACCCCCTGGCGATCCTTGCCATCTGGGTACCGATCGTCCCCAGTCCCAGGATACCGATTCTCTTCCCCTGCAGTTCAAACCCTTTGAGGTCAAGGTAATCCCCGTTGCCTCTTTCCGATCGTTCCAGGGCGGTATGCGTATGGCGGGAGATATTGAGCAGCAGGGAGAAGGCAAACTCTGCTACCGCAGGGCCTGCATAGCCGGAGACATTGCTGAGCTCTATCTCCCTGGAGTAGAGCGACTTACACTTCACATGCTCATAGCCGGACGAACGGGTCTGAAGGTATTTGAGATTGGGGAGGAGCGAGAGCAGGTGATCCTCTATCTGCGAGTATACAAAAACAGAGACGATATCAAACGGTTCTTCTCTGGTGAGTTCTTCCTGGATCGTCCCCTCAAAAAAGAAGAGCGTATGTTCCGTCAGGCGGGATTGGAAAAACGCTCTCTCTTCCTCTTTGATCTCAAAAAATGCAATATTCATCGCTACCCCTTTCGTATAGTGCCTTGACCTAATTGTACCCATTTATCCGTTTCCATCACAAGCACCAGCCCCGGCGCACGATGATATCGCGTTTGGACAACGCCATCGATACGCAAGTCAGTGTATGGTACTGCATACCTTTCCTTCAGACTTCTATCGTTTCGGCATATCTTACAATGTGGGACGGTTTATCCATGCGCTCCTTGATCGCTTTTTGGAAAATCTCCTGTTTGTCTCTTTCGCCGTGTACCAAAAATATCTGCCCCAGCCGTTTGAAGCCCTGCATCCATTTGATCAGGTCATTCTGGTCGGCATGGGCGGAAAAACCGTTGATCGTGTGGACCTTGGCCTTGACGATGACATCTTCATTGTAGACCTTGATCTTCTTTTCCCCGTCTACGATCCGGCGTCCCAGTGTACCCTCTACCTGGTACCCTACAAAGACCAGAGCATTTTTTTCGTTCCACAATCGGTGCTTGAAGTGCTGAAGGATGCGTCCCCCGTTGCACATGCCTGCTCCGGCGATGATGATACACCGTGACTCCTCCTCATTGATCTTCATGGACTCGTGTACATGCAGGGTATAGTTCAGATAGGGAAACCCAAAGATCGTACCGTCGCGTTCCAGGAACTTATTGCAGCACTCGGTGAGCTCTTCATGGTAGTTTTTGTAGATCTCCGTAGCGCGTATCGCCATCGGTGAGTCGAGAAATATCTGGCATACAGGGAGGTCGCCCCGGTCATACATCTGTTTGAGTATACAGAGGATCTCCTGTGTACGTTCGATCGCAAAAGAGGGAATCAGAACATTTCCTTCATTGTTGATCGTCTCTTTGATGACCGCTTCAAGTTCCGCATCACTCTCCTTTGCACCTTTGTGGTTCCTGTCGCCGTAAGTCGATTCGATAAAGAGCGCATCGGCCTTTTCTAGGGTGTCTGGTGCGGGCATCACCAGGTCGTTGTCATTTCCCAAGTCACCGCTGAAGACAATACACTTCTCTTCCCCGTCCTCCTCAAATATGATCTGTATGATCGCGGAGCCGAGGATATGCCCGGCATTCTTGAAGGTCACTTTTATTTCATGATCCAAAGAGAGCGTTTCATCATAACCTGCCTCCATAACGGGCAGCTGGTAGATCAGGCGCACATCATCTTTCTCATAAAGCGGTTTGGGGACGCTTTGTTCTTCTCCGATGCGCTGGGCTTTTTTGTAAGCGGTTTTATAGCTCTCCTCCTGGATCTTTGCACTGTCCATCAGCACCACTTCAGCCAGATCCATTGTGGCAATGTGCGTGACGATCGTACCGTGAAACCCCTCTTTAACAAGTTTCGGAAGGCGCCCGACATGGTCAAGATGGCCATGGGTGATCAGGAGAAAATCCACATCACCCGGATCAAACCCGAAAGGCTTCTGGTTGTGATCCTCCACCAGTCCCTGGAACATACCGCAGTCGATCAGAAGCGTCATCCCGTTCTGCAGCTCCAGCAGGTGACAAGAACCTGTGACCGTCTCTGCTGCCCCAAAAGATCGTACCTGTGCCATGAGAACTCCTTATTCTTAGTCTTCACCTATTTTAGCCCAATTTAAGCGTGGATGTCAAAGAAGATTTGTTTTTTAACTTTTTTATCTGTACAATAGTTAAAAGCTGAAAGGATTCGTTATGTCAGGATATATCAAGTGGTTTGAAGAACTGGGGATGGACGATGTGGAGCTTGTCGGAGGAAAGAATGCCTCGTTGGGAGAGATGTACCGTCACCTTACAGCGGAGGGGATACTTGTCCCAAACGGGTTTGCCGTCACCGCTGAAGCGTATGATGAGATACTTACTGCTAACGATGCCTGGCAGCTGCTTGAAGCCGAACTGAGCGACCTGGATCCCGAGGATGTCCTTTCTCTGCAAAAGAAAGGCAGAAAGTGCAGGGAGATCGTCTACAGCTGCAAGCTTCCCGAAACGATAGAACAGGAGATCAGGGAAGGGTATGATGCACTCAAGGCCGAGTATGGCGATGAGGTGAGTTTCGCAGTACGAAGCTCTGCAACTGCGGAAGACTCTCCGACTGCCTCCTTTGCGGGACAGAATGAAACCTTTCTGAATATCCGTAGCTATGAAGAGCTGATCGATAGCTATAAAAAGTGCCTGGCTTCCAACTTTACCGACCGTTCCATCCACTACAAGTATATGCACGGTTTTGACTATCTGAAGGTCCATTTGAGTGTCGTGGTGATGAAGATGGTACGAAGCGACATAGGCGAGAGCGGCGTGATGTTCTCTATCGACCCTGTAAGCGGGTTTGAGGATGTGGTCTTCATCAATGCCGGGTACGGCCTGGGGGAAAATATCGTGCAGGGGAGTATCGAGCCAGACAGCTTCTACGTACATAAGCCCACCTTTGAGAAAGGTCATCGGGCCGTACTCAAACGGCAGAGAGGAACGAAAGTGCTTCGTATGGTCTTTGATGAAGCCAGCTCCAAAGAAATGGTCCGCAACGAAGAGACAAGCCCTGAAGATCAACGCCGTTTTTGTATCACCGATGAGGAGGTGATTGAACTGGCCGAGTATGCGATCAAGGTAGAGAAGCACTACACGAGGCAGGCGGGCGTCAAACGGCCGATGGATATGGAGTGGGCAAAAGACGGGATTGACGGGAAACTCTATATGGTGCAGGCGCGTCCCGAGACGGTACACTCAAAAAACCAGGGGCATATCCTGGAGACCTACAAACTTGAAGAAGCTTCAAAAGTACTGCTGGAAGGACAGGCGGTCGGCAAGAAGATCGGAAGCGGGCGGGTGCGTAAAATGGATGACCTGAGCGCACTGGAAAGCTTCAGGGAGGGAGATGTCCTTGTGGCGAAAACCACCAGCCCCGACTGGGAACCGGTGATGAAGATGGCAGCTGCGATCATTACCGAATCTGGGGGGCGTACCTGTCATGCTGCGATCGTATCGCGTGAGCTGGGTATCCCTGCGGTCGTAGGTGCACAGGAGGCTTTTGAACGTCTCAAAGACGGCGAGGAGGTGACCGTCAGCTGTGTCGAAGGAGAAAAGGGAAAGGTCTATGAAGGGCTGCTTCACTACGAGGTGATCGAGACAGATCTCAGAGAACTGCCAAAAACCAGAACAGAGATCATGATGAACCTCGGAAATCCCGATATGGCATTCAGCCTGGCTTCCCTCCCGGTAGAGGGGATAGGGCTGGCAAGAATGGAGTTTATCATCAACACTTCGATCAAGGCGCACCCGATGGCGCTGCTCTATCCGGAAAAGACCGATGAGAAGACGCAGCGTGAACTTGTGTCGTTGACGATAGATCATGAGGATAACCGGACGTTCTTTGTCAAAGCCCTCTCTGAGGGGGTGGCGACCATCGCTTCCTCGGTCTATCCCAAGCCCTGCATCGTGCGGATGAGCGACTTCAAGTCCAACGAGTACGCATCCCTCATAGGGGGAGCCTTCTTTGAACCGGATGAAGAGAACCCGATGATCGGATTCCGCGGTGCCTCCCGTTACAGCCATCCCGACTATGAAGAGGGGTTTGCGATGGAGTGTGCCGCGATGAAACGGGTGCGCGAAGAGATGGGGTTTGAGAATGTGGTCCTGATGATCCCGTTTTGCAGAAGAGTAGCGGAAGCCAGGCAGGTGCTGGAGACGATGGAGAAGTACGGCCTCAGAAGGGGTGAGAACGGACTGAAGGTCTATATGATGTGTGAGCTGCCAAGCAATGTGATCAGTATTGATGCCTTCAGTGAGTATTTCGACGGCTTCAGTATCGGGAGCAATGACCTGACGCAGCTGACGCTGGGAGTGGACCGGGACAGTGATATCGTGGCGTTTGACTATGACGAACGTGACAGCGGGGTGATGAAACTGATCGAGATGGCGATCGAGGGAGCCAAGCGCAACGGCAAACACAGCGGTATCTGCGGACAGGCACCTTCAGACTATCCCGAGGTCGCCGAAGCATTGGTGAAGATGGGGATAGACTCCATCAGCCTCAACCCCGACACGGTGCTCCAGACGATTGAGCATGTGGGTAAGCTGGAGATGCAGCAGAGGGAATAGCCTCTGCGGTTTATTGCTCCTCTTGTTTGCCCGCTTTCTTGGTTTTTTTCCCTTTTGAAACTTTCTCTTCCTCTTTGTAGTGTCTCAAGTTCTTCTTGATCTCTTGTTTGAGCTCTTTTTTCAGCATACTGTCCATCTGCTTCTGTACTTGTTTTTTGATATATTTTTTCGCTTTTTTCTTGTCCAACATCTTCTGTCCTTTTGATTGATTTCAGGTATTTACCTGTTTCTATAATAAGACAATGTTTCTTTAACAGAGATAAAAATAATAAGTTTAATCTATGGGTTGAATGAAGTTTTTGTAATGAGAAATAGATACAGAATTGTTACCCAAAAGTGACCGCTTTGTTACCGGTGTGTTTTACCATTCGCCCGTCATAAAATTAAAACACAGGAGAACATTGTGAACAAATGGATAAGCATAGCTGCATCTGCGGTATTGGTCGGTACTTTGAGCGGTTGCAGCAGCGATGATGTAGAAGAGGCCCCAGGCGTAGAGGCGAAAAAAGTGGAGTTTATCGGTATGGCTGCACCTCAGACAGAAGAAGATATGGCAAAAGCGTACTCTGATGCAAAGGTCCGTGTCTATACAAGTGATGATGAATTCACAGAGTACCCCCTAACATACAACGTACTCTTTGATGTAAAAACAAAAGTCGGCACTAACCCGCATCCTGCTGGTCAACTCTACAATCATAAAATGGAACCGCTCATGGATCCCCTGGGAGAACCGCTCATCGCAGAGACACCGGATGCGAACTCACTGCTTAATATAGATGGAAAACTCTTTATGGTTTCTCACCTGGAGTATGACTGGATCCTCTCTAATGGCGTAAGTGCAAATAAGCAAGAGGGCTGGTACTCAAGAGCACCTATGAATATGATCCTTACAGAGATTGAGCAAGATGCGAATGGAAAACTCATAGCAGCAGATCAAAAACCGATCGATCACTCAAGTGTAGAGGGCGGATGGATCTTTTGTTTTGCTTCACAAACACCTTGGAATACGCACTTAGGCGGAGAAGAGGATTACGATCTTTACTTTACTGAAGCAAGTGGTGGTGCTGCTGCTACAACAGCTGCAGGTGTCAAAGCAATGACTGAACTTTACTGGGATAACTCAAAAGACGCCAACCCGTACTCTTATGGATTTACCCAGGAGGTTGTAGTGAAAAAAGATGGAACATACGACCTTCATAAGCGTTATGCAATGGGAAAAGGTACCTGGGAGATGGCTAAGGTATTTGGCGATGGTAAAACTGCACTTTACGGAGATGATGGCACGAACGTATTCTTGCTTATGTTTGTAGCGGATAAAGCAAACGATCTCTCAGCAGGGACACTCTATGCACAAAAATTTCACCAAACAAATGCAGACGGCAGCGCTACAGCTCAGGGAACTATGGAGTGGATCAGACTAGGCCACGCTGCAGAGAGCGAAGTAAAAGGGTGGACAGATACACATACGTTTGCAGATATTTTTGAGTATCTAACACCTGAGCAGGTGGCAGCTGGTGCGAGTACTGTAGGATATACAGCGATCAAAGCGGGGCATTCAGGTGTAGAATACCTAAAACTTAAAGAGGGGAAAGAGAGAGTAGCAGCATTTCTGGAGCCACGCCGTCTGGCAGCTATGAAGGGTGCTACAACTGAGTGGAATAAAATGGAGGGGATGGCTATCAATGAGAAAGACAAAAAAGCGTATATGGCGATCTCTTACCAAGACAAAGGGATGCTCAAAAATGATTCTTTCCCTGTAGATCATATCCGCGTAGCGAAAAACAACTGTGGTGCAACCTATGAGATCACTTTGGCAGGTGGGCAAAAAGATACAGAGGGCAATCCTATCAACTCTGAGTATGTTGGTGTAAGCCTTATGGCTCCGCAAGGCTTAGTGGGTGAAGAGATCGCTACAGATGCACTCGGAAACACATGTAATCCAAACAAAATTGCGAACACAGACAACATTGCTTTCTCTGACAAAATGCGTACACTCTTTGTGGGCGAGGATAGCGGTACACATACAAACAACTTTGTATGGGCGTACAATATAGATACACAAAAACTCTCTCGTATTCTCTCTGTTCCTGCCGGTGCTGAGTGTACAGGGCTTCAGGTAGTTGACAATGCAAATGGTCATGCATATATCATGAGTAATTCACAACACCATGCGGACTTTACAAAAACAACGCCACAAGAGCTCAAAGATGCTTTGGCTACTAAAATTGATAAATTCAGCGGGAACTTCGGTTACATCGGCGGAATGCCAGGTCTGAAATAACCCTCAAGAGGCTTTTGCCTCTTGTCTTACACAATGGCAATCCATCTACAAAAACTAAAACCAGGAAAAAATCTATGAAACAACCATCTCTTTATCTCATTATTTTACTTTTTGTAAGTGTATTTGCCTTGATAGGTTGCAACCCAGAGAGTATCTCTCGCTCAAATGAGTCTCAGGAGACCAAAGAAACGACAACCGCTCCCATGCAGGGAGAGTTCAGGGCTCGGACATCTTTTACCAACCCTTATGCAAACATCCCTGCACAGTGCTACATAGAGACCTCATTCGGGACGCAAAATGCGTGTCTCTTCTGCCACTCAAATGCCGCGGCGAAACAGAGGCTTGGAAGCACGCTTGCGCAAGCCGGCTTTGATGACTACATCGGCAATCTGCAGCTTGAATACGCTTTCGGTCCTGCCGATAGATTTAGCGTCAATCCGAACATTAACCTATGGGAGAACACGATAACACCACACAAACTCGATGAAGCGTTTACAGCTTTAAACATTGATGCCGATAGCTGGGATATGCAACATTACATCAAAAGTGATAACTGGCAAGCAGCGTACAATAAAAAAAGAGGTGATGCCAAAGTGAGCAACAGTGGTATAGCTGAGGATGCGTTCAGGCTGTTCCCCGCTCTTAATCCTGCTGCATTGCCCGCTGATGATGATGGTTTTGTACGAACACAAAATAGCGGCGAGGCACTCTTCAGCGATGCAAAAGGGCTGAATACCGGGTGGCGTACCGTAAACTTTATGCCTTATGGAATCTTCATGCCGCATACAGGGAGTGTAAGCGGTATCTATGTGCGGCTTGATGCAAAGTTTATGCAAGATGCAAACGGTTCGTATAGCCTGGATATCTATAAGCAAAACCTTGAACTCTTGGAGCAGGCAATTCAAGACAGAATCGAAAATGGTACTACACATTATGTGGGCGGTGCCTCAGATGAGCCGCTCCATAGAGGACTCTTCCCGCTCAAAACTGAGTTTGCCCACCCTCTCCACTATGTCGATGTGGATGCAGATGGAACAACTTCAAAATTTCCAGGTACCAGAGCTTCTCATGTCAAAGAGATTCGCTATATGGTGAAGTGGAAAATGTACTACCCAGATGAACCAGTCATCAAAGAGGAAAATGCGCCACTCTACTATAATGAAAAAGAGAGCTGGATAGACAACGGTGCCGGATGGTGGATGAGTGCGTTTATAGAAGATTCAAATGGTTCACTTCGGGGACAAACGCCTGAAGAACTTATGCAGTGCGTGGGGTGTCACAGTTCAAAATACAGTTTTGAGCCGGCACAGTTTACTTCAGGAACGGGCAATACGATTGATACTGTCTGGTCGTTTTCAAGAAAGTTTACAGGGGATCTTGGCTGGAGAGAGATGGACTATCTGGGATACAAAAAAAATCCATATGCCAAAAGTAACGAAACATCGGGGGAGGCACATCGAGGTGATCCGATCAACCGTGATGCAGATATGGGCGAGTATAGAAAGTTCTTAAATCATGTTGTGGGTGCATCGCTCTACGGGGATATGCCAAAATCTATGGAGGCGTATCTTAAAACTCTTATCACAAAAGCCAATGGCTATAGCGACGACTTCCCCGCTTTAACGTTTGAGAGCGTAGAACAACTGAAAGCGACCCAATCGTTGCGACTCAAACTCATGAGAGAGTTTACAGCTAAAAAAGAGTATCTCACCGATGAGGAGTACATCCAGGCACCACTTCTTTACCCAACACTGGAAGAGTCACTCGCCGGTGCAAAAAGGTATAGAAAAGTCGTAGCCACACAACGTTACACAAAAGGCAAGGACTATTTTGGTGAAACACTCTTTACGTACAAATACTACCGTGATGCCAACACAAGCTTCACTCATATAGACGGAACCCCTTATGAGTTTGGCGAAACCATTACCGATAGACCATACCATACCGAAGAGACGATTCTTTGGCATGTGGGAAAAACAGAGACGCTGATAGATGAAGAGGGTGACAACTACGACTCCGAATATTTGCCGATCTTCAAGTACCCGTTGGAGTTTGAAGTAAAATAGTCTTTTTGTCTTATCCCTCTTTCAGCAAAGAGACGCTGGCCTTTCTGGTACAATAGTGTCAACAGATACGGAGATATGACTGTTTTCATCAGTAGCTTAATAAGCTGCCTCCAAATGACGATCAGTCAAGTGCCGGCGTGGTCGTAGGGTTAAGGAAATAAAGTAACTGATCAAATGAAGGGTTTTGTCTTTCTCTGAAAGGGCTATGAGGATGTATAGGATGAAGTTTTCTGGAGCAGGATTCTTTCTGAGTCTACTTGTTGTTTCTGGTTATAGCAGTGATCAAGTGCAGGCAAAGAGAATCGTTCCTTATGAGATAGATTTCAGTGCAATGCATTCGTTCAATAACAAGGCAGCCTATGTGACCAGCCAATGCTATACCAAGACCGAGGATAGCAAGGGCGGGGTGCACAACCCCTGTTTTGCCTGCCATATCAACTCCAAAGTGCCAAACTATATCAATGATGCCGATCTTCAGGAGCGCTATGACTTCAGCGAATATACGAGGATCAACCGTTTTACCAACCTCTTCAAGGACCGTACCGAAGCCGTAGCAGAGATCCCGGACAGCCGGATACTGGCGTATGTCAGGGAGGACAACTACGGGGATAAAGAGGGGCATCTTCTCCTGGCTGAAAAGCTCAAGGCTCTGCCCAAAGCATGGGATGTCAATGCAAACGGCAAGTGGGACGGATATATGCCTGACTGTTACTTCTCCTTTGATGAGGAGGGGTTTGACAGGGATCCCCAGGGGAACTATACGGGATGGAGGGCCTTTGCCTACTATCCGTTCCTGGGAACATTCTGGCCGACCAACGGAAGTACGGATGATGTACTGATACGGCTGCCAAAGGAGTTTAGGGAAGATCGTAACGGGGAGGAGAACCTGACGATCTACAAGGTGAACCTGGCGATCATGGAGTCTTTGATCAAAGAAGAGGATATTGGGATCGATGAGGTGGATGAAGCAGCACTGGGCGTGGATCTCGACCAGGACGGAAGACTTGGGAGAGCAAACATGGTAAAGTTCAACTGGATCAAGCCGACCTATGACCCGACGACCAATACGATCAGGGATTTTTCGATGCAGTATGTCGGCAGGGCCAATGCACTGCTGCAACTCAATGAACACCTGATCGCTCCGGGGCTCTATCCCAAAGGGACAGAGTTCCTCCACAGTGTGAGATATATCGATATTGATGAGAACAACACTACCATCAGGATGGCGCCTAGAATGAAGGAGCTGCGCTACGGGAAAAAGACACACTGGAACAGCTATGCCCAGATGCAGAATGCCGCTACAGCGGAGATCAAAGAGAAAGACCAGTTTCCAGACAGGCTCAGGAGGATCATAGGCAACAGCGAAGAGGGGCTCGGAACCGGGCTGGGATGGGTCTACCAGGGATTTATCGAAGATGCAGAAGGTGATCTCAGACCCCAGAACTACGAAGAGACGCAGTTCTGTATCGGATGCCACAGCGGTATCGGGGCGATCGTCGACAGCACTTTTGTCTTCCCGAGGAAACTGGAGATGAACGGCTGGTACCACTGGAGCCGGGACAGCAACGGCCTCAAGGGCATCCCCGAACCGCTTACCCGGGATGGCAGGGGAGAGTACCGGCTCTATCTAGCACTCAACCATGCAGGCGATGAGTTCAGAGACAATGACGAGGTGCTGGAGAAGTTCTTTGATGAGAGAGGGAGGCTGAAGGAGGCAGAGGCAGCGAAGATCAGGGAGGATATCTCCACGCTTCTCTACCCCTCAGCGAAGAGGGCACTGGAGCTGAACAAGGCCTACAAGGTGATCGTGGACGAACAGAGCTATATCTACGGGAGAGATGCCCATGTCAAGCCGGTGGAAAATGTGCATCAAAGTGTTGAGAGCGGCCAGCCGACAGGGATCGAGAGGATTGAGTTCTGATTGCCAAAAGGATAAAGAGGCAGCAGGTTTTTTGCTGTTTTGCTAGAAGTTAAACGATCTATTAAGCCTATTTTTATAGCCCAAGGTACATAATAAAATTTTATCTTAAAAATAAGGGGAACAAATGAAAATCAGTGCAAGAAATCAGATCAAGGCAACCGTCGCATCTATGACCATCGGCTTGGTCAATGAGAGAATCACGCTTTTGACATCCAAAGGGGCCAAGCTGAGCTCAGTGATCACTTCAGAGAGTGCAAAAGAGATGTCTCTGAAAGAGGGAGATACCGTAACGGCTCTTTTCAAGGCGTC
>JAQVHV010000067.1 GCA_028696055.1 Sulfurovum sp. | reverse complement strand
TATATTTGGTTGTCAAAGATCATTCACTCGCACTCTCTGGGCTAACTCAGCCTAGGTCTCTGTGTTTGTGGACGGGAATTATAGACAAAAACTCTCCCCTTGTCAAGGGTTTTTGCGAAAAAAAACCTATTTTTTGCGATTTTTTTTCAAATTGTATATTTTACTTACATAAATAATATATAAATAGTCTTCTGTGTTTTTTTCTTAAATCTATTCTTATATAATTGTTCCTTTTAATAACAGAGATGAAAAAAATTCTTCTTGATTTAATAGACAAAAATAGAATACAATAACAGCGATGGATTTAATATGCAAAAGAGAATATATGAGAATTTTACTGTTTTTATCTGCTCTACTATTGGTCACTGCCTGTATGAGTGATCCGGAACTTAAAGAGTCTGAGGCGACAACTGCCAATACCCAGATCATGGAAAACAAATCAGAGGCCGAGCTGGCACAAAAAGAGTATCTGTTGCTGCAAAAAGAACGCAGTATGCAATAAGTTCTTGTGATTAATCTTAGATTAAACAAAGCAAATTATACTAGCGTTAAAATTTATTTATTAAAGGATACATAAAAATGGCTCTATACAATAGAAACTACAGCAATACCGCTGAATCCGGTTATGTTCAGGAGGGTGCTTCTGTCGGTTTTATGAAGCAGACCTATCAGCTTTTGGCAGCCAGTATGGTAGCAGCAGCAGTGGGGGCATATTTAACCATGCCTTATGTTGCTGTAGTTATGCAATACAAGTGGTTTATATTCGGTGCTGAACTTCTCGTTCTCTTTTTCGGATTGAGTATGTCCAGAGGAAAGCCCGGGCTTAATCTTGCAATGCTCTTTCTCTTTACATTTTTGACAGGTGTTTCACTGGTACCCCTTTTGGCAAGTTTCATTGCAAGCGGAAACGGTGCAGTGATCGGTAATGCATTTTTGATGACCGGTGTACTTTTCGGTGCGCTCAGCCTCTTTGCGATCAACAGCAAGAGTGACTATGCAAGTTGGGGAAAACCTCTCTTTATTACACTGATCGTGATCATCGTTGCTTCACTCGTGAACTACTTCCTGCTGCAAAGCCCTATCATGCACATCATCATTACAGCGGGTATCTTGCTGCTCTTTAGTCTCTTTACGATCTATGACACGCAAAATATCGCTAACGGTGCCTATGACTCGCCGGTAGATGCTGCAGTATCTCTATATCTTGACTTTCTCAACATATTTACTGCACTGCTTCAGCTTCTAGGTATTTTTGGTAACGATGACTAATTCAGAATCACCGGAGAGAGTTGCGCGACTTATCGATGCCAACTTGAACCGGCTCAAAGAGGGTATCCGTGTCATAGAAGATATCAATCGTTATCTCTATGATGATGCCTCTCTTACCTCACAGCTGAAATCACTCAGACACAGACTGCAAACTCTCTATTCGCAAGAACGTCTCTATTTTAGAGATATAGAAAATGATGTGCAGAAAAAGAGCATTGAGAGTGAACTGATACGCAGAAGCATCAAAGATCTGTTGATTGCCAATTTTTCAAGGGCACAGGAGTCTGCACGGGTACTCGAAGAGGGGTTTAAACTGATCGATCCTGCCTTATCGGAGATCGCCAAAGAGGCACGATATAGTCTCTACGGCATTGAAAAGGATTTCTTCATCAAGCACTTGGCGAAAGAGTCGTAGCCTCCACAAAGAGTACTTCAAACTCCAGATAATCCAGAGGATACTCCTCCATCAAACCTTTCATTTTTCTATATCCAAGCCGTCTTTCTCCACCGCTGACACCGCTTTTTTGGATATAACGGAACATCTCTTTGGTATCCTGAAACCTTAACTGATAAGAGTGCAGCACAAAGGTCGCATCATAATAGTTTCCAATCGCCTCTCTGACTTCTTGTTCGCTATAGATAGGAGAGGTGATACCGGCATTTTGATGCAGCGTTTTAAACGTTCCGGAAGTAAAGATGGCAAAACGCGCCCTCCTGGCGTACCTGGAGAGCCCGGAAAGTGTCCGATCCAGATCCGTGCTCCACTGAAGCGCAGAAGAAGAGAGCAGCAAAGTATCCTTATCATCGATGAATTCATCCAATAACTCATCGCTGTTAAAATCTACACACGATTTAACGATATTGGCACCGGAGGGGTGCAGTGCGAGCATCTCGACTGAAAGATCAAGCGCGATGAATCTGTCAAACGGAACAGAGTATTCTCTCAAGTTTTTCAATACCGCACCGCTTCCGCAGCCAACATCTATGATCGTTGAGTAGTCTCTTCTCTCTAAATGCGATACAAGCTCTTTTGCTACTTCAGCCTGTATTATATTGTGCTGTTCGTAGGTATGCGCAAATCTTGAAAATCCTTTTACGACATGAGGTTGTTTCTTGATTTTATTTGGCACACCTTCTCCATCTTCATCGCTGTTTCATAAATCTTTAGATATAATCGCGCCATTATACCTAAAATTTATTTGGGCTATTCATATTATAATAAAGAGGCATTGATGACATCTACACTTTTAATTGTACAAATCGTACTGACCATTCTCATTACCATTGCCGTTCTTCTTCAAAAGAGTTCAAGTATCGGACTTGGAGCATACAGCGGAAGCAACGAGTCTGTGTTCGGGGCAAAAGGGCCAACTGGATTTTTAACTAAACTTACTTTTACTTTGGCACTTGCATTGATCATAAATACGTTGGCGCTGGGCTACCTTTATACCAGCGAACATAAACGTTCAGTAGCAGATACGATCGAGATCTCAACGACCGGCGAAAAGGTACCTTCTGTACCCCTTACTCCGGTCGGAACAGAGACACCTGCAGCCCCTGTAGCGCCTGCACAGTAAATACGTTTCCAAGAGGATCACACTTCTTGGAAAATCCATTCCCTACACTTCTCACACTATTCATTAATCACCTTTCTACCCAGATCATGAAGTACTAAAAAAGGTAAAAAAGGGTAAAATTCCTTAATTTATACCAAGGAGCAACGATATGGTAAACGAGGTATTTGAACAGACCAAAACAAATATGAATAAGAGTATTGAAGCACTTAAGCGAGACTTTGGAACACTGAGAACAGGGAAGGTTACGACTGCCATTGTAGACAATATCAAGGTAAACTACTATGGCAACCCTACTCCGCTTAACCAGGTGGGGAGTGTCATCGCGACCGATGCAACAACCATCGCGATCACACCATGGGAAAAGCCGCTTTTAGGTGCTATTGAAAAGGCGATCCAGGAAGCAAATATCGGTGTCAACCCAAATAATGATGGAAACTTTATCAAGCTTTTCTTCCCGCCTATGACCTCTGAGCAGCGCCAGGATATCGTAAAACAGGCGAAAGCAATGGCAGAACATGCAAAAGTGGCTGTAAGAAATGTAAGAAAAGACGGAAACGACAAGATCAAGAAGCTTGAAAAAGACAAAGCAATCAGCGAAGATGAATCAAAAAGAGCACAAGAACAGATCCAGAAGATCACTGATGAGCATATCGTAAAGATCGATGAGCTTTTCAAAGCAAAAGAAGTAGATATCCTAAAGGTATAAAATGAATGTTGAGCAAGCCTATAAAGACGCCAATGCATTACTGGAAGGACACTTCCTTCTAGCCAGCGGCAACCACTCAAGCCGGTACCTGCAGAGTGCCAAAGTACTTGAATATCCCAAAAAAGCGGCCGAGCTTACCGATGCACTTGCTGCCATGATCAGGGAAGCGGGCATCGAGGTGGAGACTGTATGTGCCCCCGCGATAGGCGGAGTACTGGCAGGATATGAGCTTGCCAGATCACTCGATGTCCGCTCTATTTTTGTCGAGAAGAAAGAGGGTGGTATGGAGCTCAGACGCGGTTTTGAAGTCGCATCGGGAGAAAAGGTGATCATCTGTGAGGATATTATCACCACCGGCGGCTCTGCACTGAAGGCTGCGAAAGCGATTGAAGAACTCGGCGGCAAAGTTGTTGCATTCGCCTCACTGGCAAACAGGGGATTTTGCCACAGGAAAGGCAGCGATATCAAAGCCAAGCCCGAGTGTCAGCTTCCAGCAGATATTCCATTTTTCTCTTTGGGTGATTTTACCTTTGAGATCTACTCGCCGGAAGAGTGTCCGATGTGCAAAAGCGGAGAGAGCGAAGCGGTAAAACCGGGAAGCAAAGGCTGATCCCGGTTTCATGCTTCTCCTTGGCTATGGAAGTCGAGTTCTCCACAGAACTCGCTTCTGCAGACTGAGATCTCTTCTGCAGACAATCTGGCATACTCTTTCTGTACTTCCCTGATAATATCGTCTGCGGGCGCTTTTTTTCTGATAATATATCCATTGATCGATTGATCCATCTGATACTTTGGCTGCATGTATACCGATGTCCAGAAATAGTGGCCGTTACGCGTGATGGATTTTTCGTAGCCTGACCATATTTTCCCTCTATTGGCTACCTCGAGTGCCTGGATGTAGAGCTCTTCTGGCATCTCCGGGTGCAGACTGACAACATAGGGAAGTCCTATGATCTCCTCTTTTTCATATTCAAGTATATCCCTCAGAGTGCGGTTGGCATAGGTAATGATCCCATCATCATCGATCTCCAGGATCATCATCTTACCGTCATACTCTGCTCTTCTCTCCTGAGGAGCATCGCGCATCACCGTCTTGCCTGTTTTTACATTCCTGAATTCTTGCATCTCACTTCCTTTTTCTTCCCCATATTTCCAATAAGAAAGTTCATATGGTAAAAATATCATAACATAATTAATTTTAATGTTTATCTCTTCTATGCGTTATCCGCCCTCCAGACAATAGCGCATGATGCAATGACAATATCGCTCTTTCTTGGCCTGATCCCTATGCGTTCTATCTCGTAGTTTTCTATACGGTACTTTTCATCCAGACGGTCGATTTTATCTTCCAGTTCATACTCCAGTGCTTCCAGGGAAGCTTCGAGATCGGCAACACGTTCCTCGGCCCTGCTCATATCACCACGTTCTTTGAGCACCCGGCTGCCCTTTCTCACAGCTGTACCTATTTGGGATGGGGTTGTTTTCCCGAAGAGAGCACCAAGTATGGCGATCCCCGTCTCTATGATAGAATTCTGTGAATCAGCCGACTCTTTATCTACCTGCACTTTGGCGCGGGAAAGCCGATCAAGAAGTATTTTCTCTTTACTCGAGTAACGCTCCTGCAGTTTCCCTATCTCTTCCTCTTTGGCTGCATTCAGGCTGTCTTGCAACCGTATGATAAGGTCAGCACGGCTCTCCCCCACTTTTGATTCCAGTTTCTGAGCTACACATCTGAAAAGCGCTAGCTCCTTTGTCCGGTAGAGAGTCTCTTTCAATGCTGCGGATGCACGCTTCAGCCCCCTGTCCTCCAACAGTATCTTAGGCAGTGAGCCAAATTGCGCTTGATGCGGTGCGCTATGCGGATATAAAGAAAAATCCTCATCCAACATACTTGCCTTCTCCCAGTCGATATGCCGGTCTGCAGGGTCCAAGGGAAGCTCAAGGAAATATTCATGCTCCTCATCGATCGACCGTTTCTCCTGATAAAAATGTACTTTTGCTTTTGCACATAGTGTAGGAACAAAGTGATTTTTCTCTGTAATATCAGGCTCATAGTACTGCGGTATCGAAGCATCGATCTTCTGATAAGCATCAAAGACCTGATGGATTCTTTCTTTGGCAATCACAGGGGGCATCAGGGCACTTTGTTCGCTCTTTTTTTTCTCCATCAATAGAGATATTTCCGCCTGTTTAAGCGGCCCTTTAAGATAGCAGAGTGCCCATCTCGTCGTAAAAAGCCGTATCTGATCCAGATGGGCACTCTTGAGGAAAAAGGTTCGTTTCGCAAGATGCGAAAGAATATTTCTGATCTCATTTTTTGAGAAATCAGAATCGATCTTCCCGCCAAGCCCCTCTATGACCCGGTCGATATCCTGGGTTGTCTGCAGACGCCCTATAAACCAGGTACCGATATTGGACAGCCCTTTATAGTCGATATCTACAGGGTTCTGTGTACTCAGTACGATACCGACACCGAAAGCACGCGCCTGCTTGAGAAGCAGGAGCATCGGTTCTTTGCTCGGCGGATTCTTTGTCGGAGGGAAAAAACCGAATATCTCATCCATATAGAGTATCGTTTTAAGTGTAGATGTACCGCTCTGGCGCCGCATCCATGCGATATATCTGTTGAGCAGAAGGGTAACGAAAAACATCCGTTCATTATCATTAAGATGAGAGAGAGAAAAGATGGCTATTTTCGCCTTGCCCTCCTCATCATAAAGCAATCCCTGTATATCAAACTCCTCTCCTTTAAGCCATTGCGAAAAACCGGGGGAGGCCAGCAGTGCGTTGAACTTTTTAGCCAGAACAAACCTTTCTTCCTGGGGGTAAAAATCCTCAAGGGAAAGGACTCCTATATGGTCAAATGAAGGATTGATAATCTTGCCGATCAATTGCTCTAAACTTAATGATTCTTGTTGTATCCAGGATTTTGAAAGGATCTGCGCCAGGAGAATGTACTCCTTGGACTCCAAAGGGTCTGCCTCGATCCCGATAAATGAGAGCAGGCCCGTGACGGTACTTTTGAGGTAAGCGGACAGAGTATCTCCCTGCTCCATTACTTCGGGAGGAGGGCTCTCAAGCGAGTTCATCACATTGATCGCAACACCTGCGGAACTTCCGGGGGTATAGATCGTTTTTCCCACAGTATGGAACCGCTCGACACGGTCCCGGTCCTGATCCCAGCTTTCAATCCCCTCTTTCCATTGTTTTGCTGTCATCTCTGCATAGGCAGTGATCTCTTCATTTTTGCTTTCTGCTTCATCCGTGATCCACGGTTCAAAAGAGCTTGCCCTAAAATCCGGGTCCGTGAGACAGAGATTCCCCATATCCCCCTTTGGGTCAATGATGATCGATGGGATGTTGTCCAGAGCCGCCTCTTCTATGATCCCGATACCCAGACCCGTTTTCCCCGAGCCGGTCATTCCTATGATCGCCGCATGTGTCGTAAAGTTCTTGTTTTTCAGCAAGGTCAGCGCTTCCGCAGCCTGCATCGTCTCTTTCTCAACATCTTTTCCAAGATAGAAAAGACCTAACTTCTCATAGCTCTTCGACATGAATCTCTCCTCTTTTACGGTAGCATCTATTGTAACAAAATTTATCGTCAGATTAATTGGGGAGGAGGAGTTTGAAGAGGGGAAGGCACACTTGCAGGGTTGGTGAGATTGTTGTCTCTTTTTTTGGTTTCCGGCATGGTGATGCCCTGCAGCATAAATCCCATCCCTTCTTTGTTGCGTTCCTTGATCAATACCATGACTTTGTCCTTTTCATGATAGATATCAAAAACTTCAAGGTCTTTAACCAGCAGATCTACCTCCACCTCTTCTTCGTAGCCAACGGGAAGGCTGTAGTTGTTGCCTTCTATCCGAAGCAGTGTATTGTCCTGTTTCAGAACAACCCAGCATACTTTTGCAACAGAGAGTTCATAGAGTGAGTTGACTGTATTTTCGATACAAAGTCTTGAAAATTCGTCTTTGGAGATCGTAAGATTCCCGTCTGAAGCGATGATATCGTGATAGAGCGTATTGAGTACTTTTGTCTCGCTTTTTGCGGCTTTCAGATACTCAAATAGATGTGTATTCGAATCACGCAGTATTGCCACGCTGCGATTGAGTGCAAGCATCACCAGCGTGAGCAGAGCGATCGAGATCAAGACCTCCAGAAGGGTAAAAGCCTTACGTTTCAGCACGCTGTTTTACCCATCCATAAGTCCGACACGCAGTGCCTCTTCATAGCTTGTTTCTCCCGCTACGAGCATCACTTTGAGTTTATCAGCAATCGTTTTCATACCCTTTTTCTTCATTGCCTCGCGGATCTCATGGTCGTTCGCCCCCTGCTTCATCATCTCTTTGACATCATCATCAATCATAAAGAGTTCACCGATCGCCTGTCTTCCCTTGTAACCTGTGAAGTCGCATGCTTTGCACCCTACCGCACGAAAATACATCTGCTCTGGGTCAATATCAAGTTCATCGGTGATATGCCGCGGCAATGGTATCGCCTCTTTGCACTCCGGACAGAGCTTTCTTGTCAGTCGTTGCGCCAATACACCCAGGAGTGTCGAAGAGATCAGGAAACTTTCGATCTCCATATCAATCAGACGGCTCAGCGAGGAGGTCGCATCATTGGTGTGGAGGGTAGAGAGCAGGAGGTGCCCTGTCAGTGCAGAGCGCAGTGCGATCTCCGCCGTCTCGGAGTCACGTATCTCCCCCACCATGATAATATCGGGGTCCTGTCTCAGAATAGAACGGAGCCCGGAAGCGAACGTGAGTCCCACTTTGCTATTGACCTGGATCTGGGAGATATTTTCCGCATTGTACTCTACCGGATCTTCTACGGTGATAATATTCTTATCGGGCGTAGCGATATGCTGCAGGCAGGCATGCAGTGTGGTGGACTTCCCCGAACCCGTCGGACCGGTCACGAGGATCATCCCGTGCGCATGGTTGAGCAGTTTATAAAGATTTTTAGTGATATCGGGCTGAAACCCCAACGATTCGAGTGTCGGGATATGCTCGCTTTGCGAAAGGATCCTCATTACCACCCTTTCGCCGTAATAGGTTGGCAGGATAGAGACCCTTACATCGATCGTCTTCCCCGAGATCATGATCTGGGTACGGCCGTCCTGAGGTACACGTTTTTCTGAGATATCCAGGCTTGAGATGACCTTGATACGGTTGATCACCAGCCCGATAATATTTTTCTCAAGATCAATATGTTTTTTCAGCGCTCCGTCGATACGCAGACGCACCTCCCCTTTCCGTTCACCGCTCTCGATATGGATATCACTTGAACCCTTTTGGATCGCCTGGAAAAAGAGCGAGTTGACCAGTTTGATGATCGGTGCCGACTCTTCGCTTGAGAGCAGGTCCTGTGAATTTCGTATAAACTCAAGAAGGTCCGCTTCCACTTCGATAAGCTCTTCGGAGGCTGTAGACATCTCTTCAAAGTCACTGCCCGTCTGGATCTCCAGAAATTTGTTTTTCAGCCTGGTAAAACTCTCCGCATCAACCATATAGATCGGATAGTCAACATTCAGTTTAGAGAGATGATTGAGCGCATCTGCAAGAGTTTTCTCTTCCATAATGCACACTTTTTCGCCCTCTACGGTACTGAAAAGCAGAGAGTGCCTGATCGCCAGCTTGTGGTTGATCTCCTCCTCCCATAACGCTTCGAGGTTTACATCCTGCAGACGCGAAAATTGCATGATCTACTCCCCATCCAGTATCGAAAGGTTACTTTTCGGCTTATGTTTGATCCTCTGGCTTGCGGGAGTTTTCACTTTGTTTTCCGAGGATAATAACGCACCGTTCTCCAGGCCTTCATAGACATATGCGTTATATCTGTTCTGTACCTCTTCAAGCTCCGTAAGCACCGCTTTCAGTTTTTGCAGATCTCCGCTTTTTCTTACAATATACGGGGTAAGATAGATCACAACATTCTCTTCGCTTTCGGCATCAGTATCGCTGCTGAAGAGAATTTCTCCCAGGATAGGGATATCTCCGAGTATCGGCACCTGTGATTTGCCCTTCCCTCCCGATCGTTTAATCAGTCCCCCAAGAATGATCGTCTCGCCATTGTTGACAATGGCGTTGGTCGTGACTTTTCTCTTGGTCGTTGTCGGTCTGTCAACCGATGCGGAAGATCCGGGGAGGACATCCTCTATCTCGGTTACCACTTCCAGTGTCACCTGATTGTTGCTTGAGAGACGCGGTTTCACCTTAAGCGTGATCCCGATATCCTCTCTGGAGTAGTTGTTGATAATATTCCCCTGCCCCTGTGTCGACTGCTGCGCCTGGGTCAGGATGGACTGCGTCTGTCCCACATAGATCTCCGCCTCTTTGTTATTGGTACAGAGAATGGAGGGTTCACTGAGGATGTGTGCCGCGCCATTCTTTTCGAGAAGATCCACCTGTGCACCCAGAGCAAAAACTTCGGAGATACCCGAATCAAACTCAAATGCTCTTGCCGTAGAGTAAATCGGATTGCCATTCTGATCATATCCCTCAAAATTTTGTGTGTTCAAAAAGTTCAGAAGCGTTGGAGACACCATCAATGAGGGTGCGCCCATATTGGCTGCCGCAGAGAAAAGCCCCTGTGAAGTGATCGCCCCGCCTTCAAATCCGTAACGCATCCCTATCTGTGAGGCCAGGTTTTTGTTGATCTCCACGATA
>JAQVHV010000066.1 GCA_028696055.1 Sulfurovum sp. | reverse complement strand
TCAATGGCTGCAGGGTATTATCTTTAAACTGATAATACTTTCCTGTATACGTGTTCAGTGTGACAATATTTTTTATAGCCGGTTGTGACGAACTTTTTTTCAAAAACATTTTAAACTTCCTTGTATCGTAAACAATTATATATGTTTTAATATTAGACTAATCTTATAAATATAGGAGGTTTATCAAAATCATATATTTAAAAAAACTAAAAAACATAACCAAAGGATTCAAGGTCGCTCTTGTTTTTACTCCACCCTTTTTTTACGGCTACATGCAGATCAAGATATATTTTTTTCTGTGCAAACGCTTCAAGCTGTTCTCTTGCCGACTTGCCGACACGCTTGATCCCTTCCCCTTTTGTACCTACGATCATACCCTTTTGCGTATCTTTCTCAACGATGATCGTGGCATAGACCCTATCGATATTCTCACTTTCCTCTATCTTGTCTATCACTACATCGCTTTCGTAAGGAATTTCATCGCTCAGGTTTTCAAAGATCGATTCTCTTATCAGCTCTTTGTAGATATCGCGTATATTATCTGTCGTAAGGAGTTCCGGATCAAAAAGGTACGGAGACTCGGGCAGATACTTCATGATCTCATCAAGCAGCTGCTCTTTCCCTACTTTTTTGTTGACCGAAAAGGGGATGATCGCTTCAAATCTATCCTGATATTTTTGATACTGTGAAAGTTTCTGCAGGATCTCTCCCTGTTTGGCATGATCGATTTTGGTCAGTACAATGATATGCTTGATCCCCTTGCCTTCAGTCATCTTCAAAAACTTCTCATACTCATCGAGTTTGTCCGTTACGGGAGCAAGAAATAAAATAAGATCCGCATCCCCCATTGCCTTGATGGCTTCATCGAGCATGAACTCGTTGAGCAGCTTCTCTTTTTTATGGATACCCGGGGTATCGACAAAGATGATCTGTGCGCCTTTGTGCATCTCGATGATATTCATACGTTTGCGTGTGGCTTGCGCCTTTTTGGAGACCATCGCAAGTTTTTCTCCCACGATATGATTCAATAAAGTACTCTTTCCTGCATTAGGACGCCCTACTACAGCTACAAAACCCGCTTTTGTCTTTGTCTCGTTAGACATCATTCTTATCCTTAAAGTGACTATGCACTAAATACATTATTTTTATAATATGTAGCGTGTGGCATCTTCATCTTCTACCACACTGCCGATCTTTTCATCAATCAATGATTTACTTACCGATAGTTCCTGCCCCGTATACTCATCAGCACTGAAGCTGATCTCTTCAAGCACTTTTTCCAGAACTGTATGGAGACGTCTAGCACCGATATCTTCTGTTTTCTCATTGGCCATCAGGGCATAATGCGCTATCGCTCTGAGTGCCTCCTCTTCAAATCTTAAAGTGACACCCTCCACTCTCATCAATGCCTGATACTGCTTGATCAGGGAGTGTTTCGGCTCGGTAAGGATGCGGTAAAGCGTCTCCTCATCGAGACTGTTCAGTTCAACTCTGAGCGGGAACCTTCCCTGAAGCTCCGGGATCAGGTCACTGGGTTTGCTCAGGTGAAAGGCACCAGCAGCGATAAATAGGATATGGTCTGTCTTCACCATCCCCAGTTTAGTCTGCACGGTTGACCCTTCAACGATCGGCAAGAGGTCTCTTTGTACCCCCTCTTTGCTCGGGTCCTGCCTGCTTTGTGCAGAAGAGGAGACAGCGATCTTGTCTATTTCGTCAAGAAAGATGATACCGCCCTTCTCTACCTTCTCCAGTGCGAGCGATTTGAGCTGTTCTTCATCAAGCAGTTCCCGGCTTGCCTCGCTCTCAAGAATCTTCTTCGCATCCTTCACTGGAAGCTCTTTTTCGCTACCCTTTTTCCCGTACGCGCCGAGTACCTTGACGATCGACTCCTGTACCTGGATCATTTGAGGAGGAAGTCCTTCCTCTGAAAATGTCGGACGATCGGGTACCTCTACCTTCACCATCAGTTTATCCAGATCGCCTTTTGCATACTTCTCCTGCATCTTTGCAAAGGCAAGTTCATAGTCTGCTTTTTTCTGTTCATTTGCCCCGGCAGGGAGCGGAGGAAGAAGCTTTTCGATGATCCTGTTTTCCACATAGTTGGCGATCTTCTCCAGGTTCTTCTCGTTCTCCTCTTCACGCACCAGCGTAAGTGCAGTGGCAGCGAGATCACGCACCATTGACTCCACGTCACGACCGACAAATCCGACTTCGGTATATTTGCTCGCTTCCACCTTGACAAAGGGGAGATTCATCATTTTTGCCATGCGTCTGGCGATCTCGGTTTTCCCTACCCCGGTGCTTCCGATCATCAATATGTTTTTGGGAACGACATCATGCTGCATCTCCTCATCGAGCTGCATCCGTCTGTAGCGGTTTCTCAGCGCGACCGCAATCGTCTTTTTGGCATCTTTCTGACCAATGACATATTTGTCGAGATAGGCTACGATCTCTTTGGGTGTCATATTCTCCACTGATCTCTTCCTTATAGTTCTAAGATTTTTATGTTTGTATTGGTATAGATACAGAGTTCCCCTGCAATCTGCAAAGACTCTTCTACTAATGTCCTGGGATCAAGACCGGCATGCTTATCCAGCGCTCTGGCTGCAGAGATCGCATAGTTTCCGCCTGAACCGATCGCAGCGATCTTCCCGTCCTGCGGCTCCACGACATCACCGGTTCCGGAGAGGATAAAAATATGCTCCTTATTGAGGACGATCATCATCGCTTCAAGCTGGCGCAGATGTTTGTCTTTGCGCCACATCTTCGAAAAGCCTATCACGGACTTGAAAAGGTCCCCTTTGTACTCAGAAAGCTTCGCTTCAAACATATCAAAAAGGTTAAAAGCATCGGCGGTACTCCCCGCAAAGCCTGCCAGGATACTGCCGTTATAGAGCGTACGTATCTTCGTCGCATTTCCTTTGAGTATCGTATTTCCGAAGGTTACCTGTCCATCTCCGCCGATGACCGCTTTGCCATCGCCTTTATAGCCAAGTATCGTTGTTGCTTCAAACATCTAAACCCCTACTATCTCTACTTTGAGCGTGGCGTGTATACCGTGCCCAAGCTTTGTATCCACCTCATGGATACCGGTAGATTTGATCGCTTTTTTCAGATTGATATTTTTTTTGTCGATCTCGATGTTCATCTGGTCCAGAACCGCTTTTGCGATATCGGCATTCCCTACCGATCCTTTGATCCCTACAGGTGCTGACTCTTTTTCTATTTTGATCGCTGCTGCTTCAAGCGTGATCTTCTCTGCTTCAAGCCTTGCGATCTCATCTGCCAGCTCCCGGGCCATACGTGCCTGCTCCGCTTTCCACTCCTCAACCACCGTAGGTGTGGCAAGCTTTGCCAACCCTTTCCCGATCAGAAAATTCTGTCCATATCCGTCTTTTACCTCTTTTATCTCACCGGCACTCCCGAGTGACTTTACATCTTTTATCAATAATACTTTCATGCTTTTCTTTCCTGTTCTCACGTAAAATTGCTACTATTTTATCAAAGTTTTACTAACACATAGTAAAATGCCATAAAACCCAATAGTAGGATACCAATGTTTCAAGAATTCAAACTCAACCATTTAGAAGATTTTCCAAAAGAGTTGGAAGCACTTTTGAACAGGCAGAGAGAAGAGATCAAAACGATCACAGACTCCGATGCAGTAGATTATTCCGATGTACTGAAACCCCTGCAGGACCTGGATGAGGAGCTCAGCCTTTTCTTTACTCCGCTTTCCCATCTCAACAGTGTCATGAACTCCGAAGAGACACAAAAGGCCTATGAGGCATCCCTTCCTCTGCTTTCGAAGTTCTCCTCGGAGATGGCACAGAATGTTGCGCTCTTCAATAAGATAAAAGAGGTCAAAGCAGAGAGCGAAGAGGCAAAGAAGGTTGTCGAAAACGATGTCAGGGACTTTGTCCTTTCCGGGGTCAATCTTCCCGAAAAAGAGAAAAAGCGCATGGAGGAGATCTCTCTCAGACTGAGCGAACTCAGCAACCAGTTCTCCCAAAACCTCCTCGATGCCACCAACGCCTACGAGCTGATCATTGAAGATGAGAAAGATGTAGCGGGGATGCCCCAAACCGATATTGACGCCGCAAAAGAAGAAACAGAGGGGAAAACCGTCTACAAGTTTACCCTCCAGATCCCCAGCTACCTTGCCTATATGACCTACGGGCCAAACAGAAAATACCGCCAGGAGCTCTCCAAGGCATACAATACGCGTGCACCCCAGAACGCTGCAGTGATCGACGAGATCCTCTCGCTCAAACAGGAAAAAGTTGCGCTGCTGGGATACGAAAACTATGCGCATTATGCACTGGAGACCAGGGATGCTGCCAAGCAGGAGGATGTCATCAGGTTCCTTAATGAGCTGGCTGATGCAGCGCTCCCTCAGGCCAAAAAAGAGCTGGAAGAACTCCGCGAATATGCTAAACGTACAGACGGTATCGAAGATCTTGCGGGGCATGATGTCGCCTATTATGGGGAGAAACTGAAAAAAGAGAAGTTTGACTTTGACGATACGATGACTAAGCCCTACTTCGAGCAGTCCAAAGTCCTTGAGGGGATGCTTGCGATCGTCTCGGAGCTTTTTGATGTGACTTTCAGACCGACAGCTGTACCTACCTGGCACAGCTGTGTCAAAGCATATGATATTTACGAAGGTGAGAAACTCTCCGGACGTATCTACTTTGACCTGGAAGCACGCAAAGAAAAAAGGGGCGGTGCCTGGATGAATGACTGGGAGACGCACTATAGCGACACTCACGGCAAAGTACACCTCCCCTCCGCATTTGTTGTCTGCAACTTTGCCCCGACAACCGAGAAGGCCCCTTCGCTGCTCCGGCATGATGATGTCGTCACGCTTTTCCATGAGATGGGACATGCGATACACCATCTTTTCGGAAAATGCAAAGAACGCTCAGTATCGGGGATCAACGGTGTGGCATGGGATGTGATAGAGTTCCCCTCACAATTCCTGGAAAATTTCGCTTACGAAGCAGCGATACTCAAACGTTTCGGATTCCACTATGAAACAGGCGAGCCTATCCCCGAGGTATTGGTAAAAAAGATCAAAGAGACCAAGAACTTTCAGGCTGCGCTGGGCATTCTGCGCCAGGTTGAGTTCTCTTTATTTGATTTCAAACTCCACCAGAAACTTTACCAGGGTGAAGAGGTTCAGAGGCTCTTGGACAGTATCAGAGAAAAAACATCCCTGATCAAACCGCCCAGCTACAACAAGTTTCAGCACGGCTTCTCCCACATCTTTGGAGGCGGATATGCAGCGGGGTATTACAGCTATAAGTGGGCGGAGGTACTCAGTGCCGATGCATTTTTTGAGTGCATTGACGAAGAAGAGGGATTTGACAAAGAGAAAGCAAAAGGGTATAAAGTATATATACTTTCCAACGGCGGAGCCCGAGAGATGAGCGAGCTCTACCAGGAGTGGCTGGGACGCAAACCGGATGTCAAAAGTTTGACCAGGCTTTATCAGATCGCATAAAGAGTCAATACGACTCCTTCGTGCCAAAGGCAAAGCTATAGTGACTGAACACAATATGGACTTTGTTCAAGTTGTATGAGATTTATTCATAGGAGCACAAATGAAAGCGTACGGTTCTCTTTTTCTTACTGTGATCGCTATCTTTCTGTTATTGGCTGCGGGAGCATACTTCAGTGCCACCTTTGAAGAGCAGAGAACCTTTCTTGAGCTCTTTTTCCTTGCAGGGGCACTGCTCTTTGTCTTTTCGGTGCTTGTGATCTTCTCTGCCATAGGGTTCAAATCCTTTGCACTCTTTTTGGCACTCTTTGCCACGATTGTCCTCGTGGTATTCGGGATCGAAGGCACACTCCTTGTTGTGGGGATGACCTACTTTTTCTGGGGTTCGATCTTTGCGATGGAGGTACTGCTTTTTTACAATGGTGTCGAAAGTGCCAAGAAATGGTTTGAACAACGCTATACCTACAAAAGCTTCAAAAATGAGTACTATGCATTCTATCCCATGATGCTGATGCTCTACGTCCTCCTTGAATGGATACCCCACTTCTTCTACAGGGAAAAACTTCTAAAGTTCTCACCCTACAGAGTACTGGAGGTCATGAAGGAGATTTTAAGGCCCCGGTGATAAGAGCGCAGCCAACCGCACTCTTCTTTTCAGTAGCTCAGACAGCTGCCGCGATATCCCCACTTCACAATGATACCCTTTTTATTGGTTTCCAAAAAGAGTTTGCAGCTGGAGGTCACCGTCTGGTAGCTATACCCGTAATATCTATATCCGTAATATCCGTACCCCATCAGCGGACCTGTCGGTACCGCATCTACCCTTGAGCGCTCGTAGACATAGACCTTATTGTTATTCGGGAGCGAGAATGTGGAGTCTGGGTAACCGATCTTCTCGATCAGTGCTGAGATATCCTTGCCCACCCATCCGTCATACTTCTGTACAAACTTCTGATGTGTGGCGCATCCGCTCAAAACGATCATCGTCACTCCGATCATGATCAGTGTAAGAAATTTTTTCATAGAGATACTCCTCAATGGTATTTTTTGGATTATACTATATTTGTGTGTATCAACGATGGAATGGGTTGAAGAATGAAGGAGGGAGATAAGAAGAGACGGCGAAGAGAGAACTATTTCTAGTTCTTGCTCTTTTCACCGATCAAAGAAGCGATACGCTCCGGCTGTTTTTTCCCTTCGATAATGAAACGAAGTGCATTCAGACGGATAAATCCTTCTGCATCCGCCTGGTTGTATACCTCATCCTCTTCGAAGGTCGAGTGTGCTTCTGAATAGAGTGATTCATCCGAACTTCTACCCACGACGATCACATTTCCCTTGTAGAGTTTGAGTTTTACTTCACCGTTGACTCTCTCTTGGGTTGTGTCGATGGCTGCCTGCATCATCTTGCGCTCTGCTGACCACCAGTAACCGTTGTAGATCAGTTTTGCATACTTCGGCATAAGCTCATCTTTAAGGTGTGCCTCTTCTCTGTCCAGTGTGATCGATTCGATCGCTCTGTGTGCTTTCAGCATGATCGTACCGCCCGGAGTCTCATAGCATCCGCGTGCTTTCATCCCTACATATCGGTTCTCTACGATATCGATACGTCCGATTCCATGCTTGTTGCCGTAATCATTCAGTGTTTTGAGGAGTGTTGCAGGGCTCATCTCTTCACCGTTGATCGCTACGGGGTCACCTTTTTTATAGGTGATCGTGATGTACTCAGCCTCATCGGGAGCCTCTTCAGGAGAGTTTGTCCATAACCACATATCCTCTTCAGGCTCCGCAGCAGGATTTTCCAGGTGAAGTCCCTCATAAGAGATATGAAGCAGGTTTGCATCCATAGAGTAAGGACTCGCTTTAGGGTTGCCGTGCTCATCTACGTGTTTTTTGGAGATCTCGATCCCATGCTCTTTTGCATAGGCAAGAAGCTTTTCACGGGAATTCAGGTCCCACTCTCTCCATGGTGCGATCACGGTGATATCCGGGTTAAGGCTCAGGTAGCCAAGCTCAAATCGCACCTGGTCGTTCCCTTTGCCCGTTGCACCGTGGGAAACCGCATCTGCACCCGTCTGATTTGCAATCTCGATCTGTTTTTTAGCGATCAGCGGTCTGGCGATCGACGTACCGAGCAGGTACTCACCTTCGTAGATCGCATTAGCTCTAAACATCGGGAATACAAAGTCTTTTACAAACTCTTCACGTAGATCAAGGATGAAGATGTTTTCCGGTTTGATACCAAGCGCAAGTGCCTTCTGACGTGCAGGCTCTACTTCCTCACCCTGTCCGAGGTCAGCAGTAAAGGTTACTACTTCACAGTTATACTCATCTTGAAGCCACTTCAGGATGATACTCGTATCCAACCCGCCGCTATACGCCAAAACGGCTTTTTTTATCTCTCTTTTTGCCATTGCCAGCCTTTTCTATATTAATCGTTATAAATTTGGCATGATTTTAACATAATCTTGGTTACGGCTGAGTGTCAGATCTCTATGATTTTTCATAATCTTTTTTACCTTTTCCATCTTGTACGATACTTGAGGGGCTGAACCTTTCAGAGGAAAAATTGATGGCTTTTATCCTCACTTGCCGCAGCTATCTTCTCGTTGAACAGATCACTCTTTATATAGGATGAGATGATATGTACTATGGTTACCATAATCCCCTGTATCGAAGCAGTATCGAAACCATTGCCAAAACATTTCAGTTCTAAACCCCTATGCACTAATGCACAATATGATTCACACCTGATATAATATAACCATTTTGAATCATCAGCTAACGTTAAAGGGGTACCTCAATGCACAGTATGTTTGTGGTATGGATAGAAGCATTTTCGGGACTTGGACTTTTTTTATTCGGGATGCTCTATCTTGAAGCACAGATCAAGATATCGGCCGGACGTGCCTTTAAGCGTATCGTAAAAAATGCCACAGCCACCACCTTCAAAAGCCTTTTAACCGGTCTGGGTGCTACTGCACTTTTTCAGAGCTCTTCTGTCGTCACACTCATGACACTCTCACTGGTCGGTGCCCAGATAATGGGGCTTAACAGTGCACTTGGCGTCATATTTGGCGCCAACATAGGGACAACCGTCACCGCATGGATCGTGGGACTGGTAGGGTTCAAGATGGATATCAATCTACTTTCCTATGTTGTGATCGGAGTGGGAGGGCTTGGCAGTGTACTTGTCAGCGAATCGGGAAGATGGAAAAACTACTTCAATATGATGGTCGGATTTGGACTGATCTTTTTGGGGCTGGAAGGGATGAAAGAGAGTTTCGAGGTCTTCTCCAAACACTTCGACCTATCCCATTATCTTACAGTTTCCCCCTACTGGTTTGCCATCATCGGTCTGGTTATCACGGCGATCATACAATCCAGTTCTGCAGCCATCGCTATTATTCAGAGTGCACTCTTTACACAGATGGTCTCTTTTGAGGCTGCCGCAGCCTTTGTCGTGGGGGCCAATATCGGGACCACTGTGACAGCAGTGCTCGGTTCCATAGGCGGCATACCGGACAAAAAGCGTACCACTGTTGCCCACCTGATATTCAATCTCTCTACCGCGCTGGTGGTATTGTTTTCACTGCAGTGGCTGATCATTCCCTTTGAAACCTACCTTTCAGCTGTTGATGATGTGATCAAGATCACTCTTTTTCATACCTTTTTCAATGTCATCGGTGTACTGCTATGGTATCCCTTCATTGAGACACTGGCTGATTGGGTCAAGGGGTTCTTCAAAAAAGAGCTGAAGCATGTCACCCACTTTATCCATAATGTACCGTTGGATGTGCCGGATCTGGCACTCGAAGCACTGCAAAAGGAGATCATGCACCTTGCGGACAAGATAGAGGAGTTTGCCCTTCTGGCGATCAATATTTCACCGCCCAAAGCGTTGGAAAAGCAGTATGGTATCGACAAACTGCTTGAAATGCATGATCAGAACTATGATATCTCCTATGAAAAGCTTTATGAGAAGATCCGTCTGATTGCAGGAGAGATCCATCGCTACAACTCCATGCTTTCCGCCAAAGACAATCATGCGGCACACCAGTTACAGCTGCAGCATCTTTCCCGTCAAAGTATCTATCTTACAACCGCAGCCAAATCGATCAAAGATATGCTGACAGATATCAACAACTTTTATGAAGCAACCAGCAGCGAAGAACAAACCTTCTACAAAAACCTGCGGTATCAGATACTCAAAACTGTCCTGGCATTTCATGATGCCAAAGAAGGCAACCATGAAGCTATGGAAGAGCTGGAATCAACCTATAAAAAGATTGCAGAGTCCTATAAGAACAGTATGAAACTGATCGAAGATATGGCAAAAAATACACAAATCAAACCGGAGATCACCGCCATGGCCATCAACGATATGCACCTTGCGAAGAGTTTTTCAAAGTCACTGAGGAATACCCTCACTGTCACAGACAGTGAACCTGAAACCGAGACTGAGACTAAAGCGTAAATCCATACTTTCTCAAGATGACTTCAACGACCGGCTTTTTGTATGCACCCGTATGCCTGAAAAGCTCTTCTCCCTTCTCATCCAAAAAGATCTGTGCCGGCATCTCTTTGAGCCTGTAGATATCCCGGCTGATGATGCGGTCTTTCTGAGAGTCTATAGAGTAGAGCTGAAGTTCGGGATGCTCCTGCACGATCTCATAAAAGACCCTGGACATGGCAAGGCAGCTGTAGCAGTGGCTCATCCCGAAAGAGAGCACCGTAGGTCTTCCGTTGCCGATCTTCTCTT
>JAQVHV010000065.1 GCA_028696055.1 Sulfurovum sp. | reverse complement strand
GATCAGAAACTGGAGCCTGACAATCTCTCAACTAGCCATCCACTTTGAAGGACGGCTTGATGATGCGTTAGAGTTATGATACAATTTTAGGATTATCCGATGCTGACACAGAATATTGAACAGTCCCAAAATCTGTACAGATGTTTCACTATAGAACTAACGATAAAAAAGAGATAGATTTCATCATAGAAGTTGATAACGAGCTTTTTGCCTGTGAGGTAAAACAAAGCAGTAGTGTCAAAAAAGAGGATTTTAAACACATCATCGATCTGCAAAGCAGATACGACAAAAAATGTTTGGGCATAGTTTTTTATAACGGTGATACAGTCATAGAGTTTAGCGATGATCTGGTTGCTCTGCCTTTTGGTATGTTTCTGTGATCTTTGCCACTTATGCCTATCCCAATATTATGGCACCGTAAACCTTTTAATACTCCTATCGGTGGAGTTTAATTATCTCTCTCCTTCCCGATCTCTTGGTCGGGAATGTATACTTCAGGTTGAATTTGTGCAATAAGGTCTTCTCCTGTACCATATAGTGCTATATGTATTCTCAAAGTGGACGTTGGGAACAAGACAACCTTTGTTCAAAATTTATTTGGAGAATAAAATAATGGTAACAAAATGGTAGCGTGACTAGAAAGTTTTAGTGTAAAATTTAATGTTTTAGTGTGGATTTCAAGAGTTTAAAAGAAGAAGTAAAAGATAAACTGAAGTCCCTAACTAGGGGACTTCAGAGCAGGGTAGTAATGTAAAAGCTTACGCCTCTACAGTTACTTCTTTTTCAGTACCTTCCCAGATACCGTGTTTGGTACAGTAACCGTGTGCTACCAGTTTAAGTTTTTTACCGGTTGGGATGATGGTAAATGTAGTAGTGTTATGCGCTTTTGTGTTGCCAAGTGTACCCGGTACATAGGTTGCTCTTGCCAGCAATGTGTCACCGTCAAATAGGGTTACAGACTCGATATAGTGGTCAAAATCATCCGGGTGTGTATACTCGTTACCCATTTTTACTGTGACTTCAAACGGCTCACCTGCTTTAGCAGTGTCAGCACAGTGGATGAACGGTGAGTGTCTGTCGATAAGGTCTTTTTTTGCTTCTCTGTCGATTTCTGAAATGTCTTGGTATTTGTTGATCTTTGGCATTTTTCTTCCTTGTTTTTTGATTTATGCAATTATTATAACATAAAAAATATTAAATAGGATAAAATTTATCCTATTTTATTGATTTTCTTCTTTGAGCAGATTCTCGGCCCATTTTCTGATCACGTCACGCTGTTCTTTTGTCAGCTTTGCCTCATCATGAAAAGTGAGATACATCGGGACAGGCATACGAAGGTTGATCGTATCGGCGATCCCTTTGTAGATCTTTTGACGCTTCTCTTCATCATAACTGCTCCACTCCTGGAAGTTCAGCCATGCACGCCCCTGTTTGATATGGCTGTTGACCTGCAGGGATACAGGAGAGATATGCCCGTACCACGGCATCTTCGTTTCGTAAGAGTGGCAGTCGTAGCAGGAGGTTTTGAGCATAGACATGATCTCTTCAGGGGCAGTGATCTCGTTTTTGGGATCAATAGTTGAAGGCGGGGAAGGGAGGTCTATCCTGACAGCCTGGAGCAGCAAAAGGGCACCAATGACCCAGCCGAAAACAATTTTATACATAGTTATTCCTGTTTTTTGTCGTATTATAGTGAAAGTAGATAAAGTGCGAATAAAAAAGATATTGGATTGTTCAGATAAGAATGTAGGTCGGGGTATCCTTACCCCGACACCAACTATTAGGTTGTTAGATTGCAAATAACGGAATCAATAAGCCAGTCACTTACAGTGTATTTTTCTTCCGGTGATGGAATACGTTCTTCCATGCATTTTTCTTTTTCTGATGGTGGTAATGCAGGTTCTTGATAGGTTGGGGGAGCTTTTAATAGGGAGCTGTCTATATTGGTATAGATATTTTCTTTTTTATCTGTTTTAGGAATGGGCTGCGTTTGATTACACCCTTGTATCAATAGAAGCAGACTAAAAATATATAAAGCTTTCAGGATTGTTTCTCTTTTGTTTTCGTTGGATTGTAATAAAAGAAGATAAATCATGGATAAAATACCGTCATGCCTGCGAAGGCAGGAATCTGGATCTCATGTTTTCTTACCTGCTGGATCCCCGGATACCCGGAGGAAATACCCCTTGGGGTGCAAGTCCGAGGATGACGAAGTTTAAGATTCTATATGAGATAAGAAAGCTTAAGAAGCTTCAGTATAAAGGTGTTTCGCTTTCTGTACGTGGAACTTCAGTCCGATCTCTTCTTCTGTAGCACCCAGTGCAAGTGCGACCATCTGCGGCATGTGCAGTACAGGGATCTCGATATCCCGGCCCATCACTTTGCCTACGCTGTCCTGGTAGGTATCCATCTTGAGGTGGCAGAGAGGACATGGTGTGACCATCATATCCGCATTGTTGTCGATCGCATCGACCAGGGCATTCCCTGTGAGTACCTCGGAAGTGTGGTTCGCCTGCAGCTCTACGTGGAATCCGCAGCATTTGTTCTTGCTCGAATAATCCACAGGATGCCCTTCCAGCGCTTCGATCAGCCTGTCGAGTGAAGTAGGCACATAGGGGTTTTCACCGCCGTTGCTGTGCTCATGAAGCTCGGAAGGCCTGATGTTGTGGCATCCGTAGAACGGTGCGATGTTGAATCGGCTGAGCGGCGTAACCACTTTGTCTTTGATGGCATCAAGGCCATAATCGTCGATCAATGCGTACAAAAAGTGCTTGATCTGCGAGGTTCCCTTGTATTCAAGACCGACTTCGGCAAGCTTTTCGTTGACCCTTGCTTTGAGGTCAGGGTTTGTATCGAGTGCATGTTTTGTCATCTGGGAGTTGAGCTGACAGGTATTACAGATCGTGATCATTGTCAGGCCGTGTTTCTCTGCATAGCAGATGTTTCTGGCGTTGAGCACGTGTGCAAGGAACTCGTCAAAGTCCTGGAGGTGGCTTGCACCACAACAGCTTGCTTCCTCTAGAATCGTGATCTCGATACCCAACTTCTCAGCTACAGCGAGTGTAGATGAAAGTAGTTCAGGGGTTGACTGCTTGGCAGTACATCCTGTAAATAGTGCATATTTTAACTGGCTCATCTTTACTCCTTATAGCTTGTTTGTTTGTGAAATTTCAATCAGTTTTTGAACTTCACTCAGGTTTTTGATCTCCGGGATACTGTTGATGAACGGTACGCCTGAATGCCAGTGGATCTTACCGGACTTCATCATCTTCATAGCGGTCTTCAGGTGCTTGTGCATACCCAGGATACCCTCGGAGTAGAGCACGATATCCGCCTCATCCAGGTAACCTGTCTTCTTCATGCCTCTCAGGAAACCTTCGGCATGTTTGGTTGCCACATTGCGTTCAGCGATCCCCTGCTCAAACTGCATATTGTGCAGTTTGGTGATCTTCTCGATCGGGTTGATCTCTTTCGGACATGCCTGAGCACATTCAAAACACTTCACACAGTCCCATACGCCCACACTTGGCTGAGCCGTAAGCTTCAGTCTCTCTTCGCCGGCATTGTCACGCGTGTCGATCGTAAATCTGTAGGCTGCAGTCAGCGCTGCAGGCCCGAGGAAGTCAGGGTTGGCTTCAAGTGCAGGACATGCATAGTGACAGCTGCCGCACTGGATACAGAGGTCTGAGTCCAGCATCGCATTGAACTGTGCGACAGACTGTTTGCTCTCATGGGCAGGGTGCGGGTCGATATCGGCTACGACATAAGGCTGGACATCCGCGTGTTTTTGCCAGAAGTCGCCTTTGTCGATGATCATATCTTTGATCGCGCGTTTTTTGCTCTGCGGTTCAAGCGTGATATCGTTGTTGAACAAATCAAGCAGCTCGATCGCATTCTGTTTACAGGCAAGTACCGGTTTGCCGTTGACCTTGATACCGCATGCCCCGCAGATACCGTGTCTGCATGAACGGCGGTACGAAAATGATCCGTCATGCTCCCATTTGATACGGTTCATCAGGTCAAGGACGAGATCATCCTTTCCCACTTCCATCTCATACTGTTTTGTATAAGGAAGATAATCCGTCTCAGCGTTAAATCTAAACGCTTTGATGGTCACTTTTCTTGTTTCACTGTTATGCATCTCTTCCTCCTCTTAGTATGATCTTTCTTTTGGTTCAAATTTGCCCAGTACCACATCGCCCCATTCGGTTGTGATGTTGTAGTCTTTGTCCATATACGCATAGGTGTGCTTCAGGAACTTCTCATCATCACGTGTAGGGAAATCTTCACGGAAGTGTCCGCCGCGGCTCTCTTCACGGATCAGTGCACCGTATACGATGAACTTGGAGAACTCAAGCATATGGCCAAGCTCAAGTGCTTCCTGAAGGTCAGTGTTGAAAGTATTGGATTTGTCGTCGATACGGATGTTTTTGAACCTCTGGAGCAGCTCATCAATGCTTGCCAGCTGTTTCTCCAGGGACTCTTTGGTTCTGAAGACACCCGCGTTGTCTGTCATACCAGCCTGCAGTTCGGCTCTTAGCCCCGCTACGCTCTCTGTACCGTTTGATGTCTTGATGCGGTTGAGCTCTTCAAGCATTGTGTTCGCATCCTCTACGGTTGCTTTTTTGAGTGCAATCCCTTCATTCAGCTTTTTCACCATGTTCTCACCCGCATGGCGGCCGAAGAGCAGGGCTTCGAGTACAGAGTTCGCACCGAGTCTGTTCGCACCGTGTACAGATACACAGGAACACTCACCGGCTGCATAGAAACCTTCTACGGTCTCCCTTGGATTTTTGCGTACTTCACAGTTGATCGTTGTCGGGATACCACCCATGGAGTAGTGTGCCGTTGCAGAGATATGGATAGGTTCTTTGAGCATATCCTGTCCCTGGAACGCGATCGCAAGTTCACGCAGTTCGGGAAGTCTGGTAAGGATGATCTCCGGGTCAAGGTGTGTCAGGTCGATATTGACCGACTGGCCGTCTTTGCCTACACCGCGTCCTTCTCTCACCTCCTGCATGATCGCACGGCTGACAACGTCACGTGAAGCAAGCTCCATTGCATTGGGTGCATATTTCGTCATGAATCTTTCGCCCTCTGAGTTGTAGAGGCGTCCGCCTTCACCACGAGCCGCTTCGGAGATCAGTACCCCTGAACCGCCAAGTCCGCTTGGGTGGAACTGTACGAACTCCATATCTTCCAGCGGAAGACCGTGACGCGCTACGATAGAGAGTGAGTCACCCGTATTCGCATGCGCATTTGAGTTGAATCTGTAGGCTCTCGCATGGCCTCCCGTAGCGAACATGACGACTTTTGCATTGAAGATCGCAGGCTCTGAGTTACGAATATTGTAGGCCGCAACCCCGTAGGCTTTACCGTCTTTATAGAGAAGGTCCGCCGCATACCACTCATCAAATACTTCGATACCTGCACGGAAGGCCTGCTCGTAGATCGCCTGAAGTACTGCCAAACCTGTTCTGTCTTTTGCATAACATGCTCTTGGCTTGCTCTGCCCGCCAAACGGCCTGATCGCGATGTTCCCTTCCTCATCTCTTGAGAAGGCTGCCCCCATACGTTCCGCCCATCTGATCGTCTCAGGTGCTTTGGTACACATGAGCTCAACCGCGTCCTGATCTGCAAGGTAGTCTGAACCTTTGACTGTGTCAAATTCGTGCAGTTCAGTCGAATCCTCTTTCCCTAGAGCAGCATTGATTCCTCCCTGTGCTGCACCTGAGTGAGATCTCAGTGGGTGAAGTTTTGTGATGACTGCTGTTTTCTTGCCTGCTTCGGTCAGCTCTTTGGCTGCAGCCAAACCGGCAAGCCCCGCCCCAACGATAACAGCATCATATTCGTAGATTTTTACATCCATAACGACTCGTCCTTTTCTGTAGAAATTGCAATGATTATAGCTTATAGAAAGTTAAGTTAAGAAGTTTTATAAGAAACTCTTTAAAGCAGGGAGGGATTTGTTACGATTTACGTCATAGTGACTATGCATGACGTAAACCGTAGGGCGAAGTAATTTTAGGCTGAAGCCACTTGGTTTGATGAGAGGAAATCGGATGCCAGGATGAACTCAAGGCCGATCTCTCTTCCCATGACTGCTTCGATCTCTTTATGGTGTTTGGTAAACATTTCAAAATCATCTTCATTTTCGACGATCAGAACTGTAGCACCATGGTCAAATGCATCCAGCAGGTTCGTCCCCGCTTTGGTCAGGGCCAGTCTTCTGTTGTCCTCAAGGAGTGTTGCACCGGAACCTTTGGTCTCCCTGTCAAAACGTACCGCTTTTGCACCCGCATTTTGGATATCTTCGATCATCGTAGAGTTGATGAGATCCGTACCGCTGTAATATGCTGCCTTTTTCCCTTCGATACTGTCGATGGTTTGAGGTGCACGCTTTTGGGGTGCAGGTTTCCCTTCTTCTTTTTTACCTTTACCCGTAAGTTTTACAAGAAGGGTTTCGAAGATAGTGGGCATCGCCTCGCTTGTACCCCGTGCCATTGTTTTAAGCGCATTGATCGTCTCTGTGTGGTCTTCGGCATCAAAAAGGTTCTTTTCATATTCGCAGTCAAAGAGCCCGGAGTCCACTTCGGTAATTGCCTTTAAAATCTCTGCCTTATGCTCAGAACCGTTCTCGATCAGTCTGTGTGCCAGAAGGAGAACGGCATCACCGATGTAGTCACGCTTGAAGTTGGATGTTTCGGAGGCATAGTGGAGGGGATAAAGGCTTTTGTAGTACGCCAGATCCTCAGCATCGCAGTACGGCTCAAGCAGGGTATAGCTCTCCATGAAATCCTTGTCATTGAAACAGAGCCCGTGGTTGGAACGGTAGCTGTTGACCGGATCGACCTGAAGCTCTGTGCCGAGTGCTTCAACAATGTTTGACATTTTTTCCTCTGCGGTCACGACAAGGCCGTTGATCCTGAAGATCAGATTCTCTTCGGGGAAGGCAAAATTTTCGTTCTGTTCCCGGATCGCTGCAAGCAGCTCTTTTGCCGTGGCATCATCGTCCAGTCTGACCGCGAAGTTTTTGTAGTAGGGGAGGTAGTCAGTCTTTGCATTGAAAAAGAATGCTCTTATCTGTAGTTTCATAGCGTGTTTCTCCTAATCATAGTATCTGGATTATAGCCAAGCTTTTATTAGTCGGGCATGTGAAAACGTTTTGGGGCTATGTTATTTTGGAAGGTTATGTTACAAATTTGCCGCTGTTATCTTAGCGCTGTGATCTCCGGTACCTTATCTTGCACAAAAAACTCCGGGGGAGTATGCTACAATCTCATATGCAAAAGATAGACAAAGAACAGTACCTTATTAATTCCCTGACCTCTGAACATATCGGCGATGATGCGGCGGTGATCGGGGATACCCTTTACAGTATGGACGCTTTTTTTGAAGATGTACACTTCAAAAGAGAGTGGATGAGTCTGACACAGATCGCGCGCAAAGCGATGCTGGTCAATATCTCCGATGCGATCGCAATGAATGCCAGGCCCAAGTATGCACTCGTGACACTCTCCCTGCCCAAAGATATCCGGGACTTTGAGATCGAACTGCTCACCGAAGTGCTTGAGTCTACGGCCAGGGAGTACGGCTGCGAGATCATCGGTGGAGACACGATCGGAGCAGACAAGCTGCATCTCTCCATCACGATCATCTCCAAAAGCGACAGCCCGCTGCTTCGTACCGGGCTCAAAGCGGAAGACCTGCTTGCCTATACGGGCGTGCTCGGTGAGAGCGGTGCGAATCTTCAGGCGCTGATGCGCGGTGAAACGATAGAGGAGAACGCGAGGTTTTACGAGCCCGTGCTAAGGGCGGAGTTTGTTGAGAAAGCAAGACCCTATCTAAGGGTAGGCATGGATATCTCCGACGGACTCTACTGCGATACGAACAAACTGCTTGATATCAATAAATATGGAAAAGAGGACCTTCTTCTTATCGATGACAATATCGGGCTGAGCGGGGAGGAGTACGAGATGCTGATCGGTTTCGACCCGGCAAACCTGGAAGCGGTGAAAAAGATCTCCGAAGAGACCGGAACGCCTTTAACTATTTTTGCCAAAGCAGCCAAGAACAGTGAACGCTATCCTTGTAAAAGCCATCACTTTTAGTGTATGGTATTCTTAGAGATTAGCGGGGGGTTTTAGTATATGACAACCGTTATTATGATGTTTATTTTGCCGATCGGTATCATCGTCTATTTCTGGGATCGTAAAGTGTATGCCAAAAATATGAAAGAGTTTCATTTCCACATTATGAAGATTGCAGAGTTGGAACTCGAGAGATCAAAAAAAATTGACATTATCGGTAAAATGTTTCATCAAAATGAGTATACATTGGTAAACCGGACCGATACAACACTGATTGTCGAAAAGAAGCATGTCAATATCGGAGTGCCGTTTATTATGTTTGGGTTGTTGGCGTATATTGGGTTGGTTTTATATTTCATCTATTTTTATTATTTTTTAAAGCCGCGCCGCTTGGAGATCAATATTGAGAAGGAACCGTTTTTAACGGAACAAAACTAGCAAGAGATCATTCTCATTTAAAAGAGCTATTTTCTGTTCACGTTCATCCGGGGAGTGGGGGAAACGAGGGAAATAAATATAAGTTCTTTCACACTCTCAGGAGATACGGAGCGAGAGAAAATGAACTAGTAAATTATCCATAGTGACATTTACTGGCTCTCCTGATTTTTTGGGAATTTCTTTCTGATTGGCATAAGCAGTCCTAACAATAAGCTGATTAGAACTAATTCAAACCAAATGTATATACGTCGTGTTATGACACCTAAACTGAAATGGATTTTAAGAGTTTGTTTTCTTTGCTGATGATCTTCCGCTGTAGGCCGATAAACTGTCCCATTATATTTTAAAATACGCCCATCTATAACATAAGCATTTTTAGCGATTAAATCATTTACTTCTTTCTTGTATGTAAGATTCGTATCTTTTAAGTTTGAGGGCACTTGAAGAGTTTGTTCTAACAGATATTTAGTCATATATGACATTGATATTGTGCTAATCGATAGGAATAATCCCATTATCAACTCTAGAAGAAATTTATGCTGATATCCCTGTTTTCTCCAATAATAAATTCCTCGCCAAATTAACAGAGCAGTTGCCAGTAAAAAACAGATAGAATAGATATACTGGATGATTACACTTATCTGAGGATTTGTCAGTGGTTTTAGGATCAAAAACTCTGGTGTTAATCGAGTAAACAGTAGGTTAATAAAAATTGAAATTAAGAGTAGCGTATACGCTAAATACTTTGTCTTTGTTTCCATATATTAACATTTATTAGAGGAACAAAAGGTCCTCTTCCCCCTTCTTTGAAGTATTAGTAGTATACAAAAAATGTCCTGATATTTTTTACTCGTTCCGCCGGTCCTCCGGTGGAATGCACTATATATCATATTCACCAAAAACGCTCCACGTTTATCAATCCCACAATTCCCTCGTAATTCCTTGCACTGCTATATCTCCAATGCACTGGATTGTGAATATACCCTTTACTCGTTCCACTAGTCCTGAGATTGTTAAAGAACTTGTATTAATATGGAAGTGGAGGCTTTAGCCCCACCTAAAAGTGATATATTTTCCAGTTTTTATCTCCAAAATTACTGAAAACTCTGAAAAACAACAACTTTTTCATGCTAAAAAAATAGTTGTGGGACTGCCCGCAGGAAATACCCTTGGGGTGAAAGTCTCCACTTTCTTGAGTTCTTTCACAATCTCGGGGACGATGGGAACGAGAGAAAATTTAAATTCTATATCGAGGTGCCGTTAACCATAATATTTCGTCAAAAACCGATGCAGCTGGTTGGCAAACTGGTGGGCATCTTTGCTGGAGAAAGGTTTGGGGCCGGAGGTGGGTTCTCCGCTCTCTCTGATACTCTCCATCAGGTTTCGCATCGCCAGGTACTGCTTGATATTTTCTATACTATAGAGTTCGCCTCTGTGGTCAATGGCATGGGCATTTTTGGCGATGACGCGGTCGGCAAGCGGGATATCCGCAGTGATCACAAGATCGCCTGCGCTGCACAGCTCCACGATATGATTATCTGCCTCATCGGCGCCTTGTTCGACGATGAGATACTCGATATGTCCGGAGCTGCCGATATTGATCTTTTTGTTGGCGATGACCTTGGTGGGTAGGCTGAGCCTCTCTATGCTTCGCAGCACGATCGGCTTGAGGAGGTTGGGGAAAGCATCCCCGTCTATAAACAAGGTCATTATTTTACGATCTCTTTCACGCGGCCCACTTCGCCTGACATCAAACG